>NZ_LOWY01000066.1:0-51238 GCF_001524185.1 Burkholderia sp. FL-7-2-10-S1-D7
GCGGAAGCGGAGCAGGTCGGCAACCTGATCGCCGACGTGCTCGAGAACCCGGAAGACGCAGCGACGATCGAGCGCGTGCGCGCGCAAGTAGCCGAGCTGACCAAGCGTTTCCCGGTTTATCGCTGATCCGGCATGCGCTGCCCGTTCTGCCGGCACGAGGACACGCAGGTCGTCGACTCGCGTGTATCCGAAGATGGCGCCGCGATTCGTCGGCGCCGTCGTTGCTCGGCTTGCGACAAGCGCTTCACGACGTACGAGCGGGTCGAGCTGAACCTGCCGGCCGTCGTGAAGAAGGACGGCAGCCGCACGGAATTCGACCGTCGCAAGATCGTCGCTAGCATGCAACTCGCGCTGCGCAAGCGGCCGGTTGCGGCTGACGCGATCGACGCGGCGGTTGCCCGCATCGAATATCAACTGCTCGCGACCGGCGAGCGTGAAGTGCGTAGCGAGAAGCTTGGCGAACTCGTGATGAACGAGTTGCGCGGCCTCGATACGATCGCCTATGTCCGTTTCGCATCGGTTTACCGCCGGTTCGAGGATGTTTCCGAATTTGCCGACGTGATCGAAGAGTTCCGTCGCGCGTCCCCCTCCAAACCTCCGCGTAAGCGCTGACGCGCTGCGTCCGTTCATCGTCTTCTCCGTGGGTTCAGTTCGCGCCGATTGTGTCGGCCGCGATCGCATGTCGCCAGTCGGCCGTTCGGCTAATGGCGCGTGTCTGCTTGCGTCGTTACAGTCGTCGCATCACGTTGACGGAGGGCGATGGCGATGGGACTGCACCGACAGGGCGTTGAACAACGCGTGCGATGCTGCGGCGGCTTTACGCTCGTCGAGCTGATGGTCGCGATCGCGCTCGCAGCCGCGATCGGGCTATACGCAGCACCTGCATTCGATCAGTGGCACATGCGCGAACGTGTGGATGCCCGCACGCGTGCGTTGCTCGGCGCGCTGTCGTTCGCGCGCACCGAAGCCACTCGTCTCGGCGTGCGCGTCACGCTGTGCAGGGCCGGGCGCGACGGCGAGTGCGTGCGTTCAGGCGAGCGGTGTGACCTGGCGGGATGGTCGTGCGGATGGATCGTCAGCGGGCAGTTCGACGGACGGTCGCGCGTGCTGCGGCGCTATCCGCGCGATGCCGACATCGCTGTCGCGGGGGCGGCGCACGATCTGGCATTTGCTCCGCCGGCGGGTCAGGTGCTTGGCGGGATCAGACGTTTCGAGTTGCGTCCGCAGCGCACGCTGTCCGGTGACGACACACGCGTGTCGCGTTGCGTCCGGATCGCGGCAGGCGGCCGGGCGCGCGTCGTCACCGGTCGTTGCGAAGCGGCATGAAGCGCGCGCGCAAATCGATGCACGGCACGTCGCTGCTCGAAGCGGTGCTGGCCGTCGCGCTTCTTGCAACCGTGATGCTGGCCGTGGCCGGCAGCCAGCTTGCGATGACGCGCGCGCAGCGGGCGACGATCTGGCGTGAACGCGCGCTGTGGCTGGCCGATGCTCGCATTGAGCGCCGGCACGCAGTGGCAGGCGCGGACGACGGCATCGCGGCGCTCGTGTCCGCATCGTTGCCCGGCGGCACGACGGCGCTCGACGATGGGCCGGCGGATGTCCGCTACGTGACGGTCGGCTGGCGTGACGCTCACGCCCACGCGCTGACATCGGCGCGCTGCGAACGTGCGCGGGCAACGGTCGGGCCACCGTCGTGCGTGCGGATTCCGTTTCGGGAGGCCGAAGTCAATGCCGATGAACGGTGAACGCCGCAGCCGCGCGCATACGCTGCTCGAAGTGATGATCGCGATGACGGTCGGTCTGCTGGTGCTTGCCGCTGCCGGTGCGCTGTATCACGCCCAGCGCGTCGCGCAGCGGCGAGCGGAAGACGGGTTCAGGATGCGCGATGCGGCCGCGACCGCGCTGATGCTGATCGGCGAGCAGATCCAGATGGCCGGGTTTCGCCCGCTCGATGTCGAAGGGCCGCCATCGTTACCGCCCGTGTTCGGCTGTTCCGCGGGGCGCGTGCGAGGCAATGGAGCGCAGGTGCGCTGCGAAGCCACGCGTGCGGCGTCGGACGCATTGCTGGTTCGGTATGTCGGCGATGCCGTGTCGACGTGGCCGACGATTGGGGCACAGGTGTCGGATTGTCTCGGGCAGGGTGTTGGCGCGCCTGGTGAGCGGCCGCTCGTGGAAAATCGCTTCGACGCGCATGTCAGTCCGTCGACGGGTGAGCCCGAGTTGTACTGCGAGGGAAGCGGGCGCCCGGGTACGCCGCAACCCGTCGTGGCCGGCATCGACCAACTGCGCGTGCGTTACCTGCGTCGCGAAGGCGCGCAGTTCGTCGACGCCGGGGCGATGGGCAGCGGCGACTGGCGCGATGTCGTTGCCGTGCATGTATGCGTGCGCGCGCGTGGCGAACCGATGCACGGGCCCGCGCGTCATGTCGATTGCGACGGCCGCACGGCCGTTTCGCCGGACGGTCGCGCGCATCTGGCGCTGCATCGAATCGTCGCGTTGCGCAATGCCGCGGTCGCATCCACCGATCCCGTAGGTGATGCGGCGCAGGATCATGAGGTGTTGCGATGATCGACGCGAACCGATTCGTCGACCAGCTCGCCATGCGAATCGAGGCAGGTCTCGCAAGGCAGCGCGCCGTGGCGTTCCGCGACATGCGGCACGCGGTGAGGGCCCCATGCTGAGCGGAAAACCATCACGCACACGCTTTCCGTCCACCGGCCGCCGCTGGCGTCGCGACGCAGGCCTTGCACTGCCTGCCGTGATCGCCGTTGGCGCGGCGGTCGCCGCGCTGACCGGCACATGGTTCGAATCCGCATTGACGGAATCGCGCCGCACGCGTGCATTGTCGGACCGGCTGATTGCATTTCACGCAGCCGATGCGGCGGTCGCAGCCTGCACGGCGCGATTGCTCCGAGGCGGGGTGCCGTACATCGGCGAACTCGCGTCGTCCGCCGAGCCGGACGCATGGCGGCGTGCGACCGCGCTCGGTGTCGCCGAAGCATTCGCGCCGTTCGCATCCTGGCCGATGGCGGCCCAGCCGCCGCGTTGCCTGATCGAAGCCTGGCGAGGCGTCGGCCCTCAAGGGAGTCGTGCTTACCTTGTCACCGCGCGTGGTGTCGGTGGCCATGCGTCAAGCGTGGTCTGGCTGCAGAGCCAGGTCGCGGTGCGACACGGACGCATCGTTGCACAGCGCTGGCGTCGCGTCGCGGCGGTTCATCGATGAAACAGCCTCCATTGCTGCGCCGATCGGTGGCGTTCACGTTGCTCGAGCTGATGATCGTGCTCGCGATCGTCGCCGCGCTGGCCGGGTGGGGTATTCCGTCATATCGCGAGCACGTCGCGCGCGTGCATCGCGCATCCGCGGTCGCTGCGCTCTACCGCGCGGCTCAGTATCTCGAAACGCTCGACGGCGCGCCGCCACGGACGCTGCCAGACGCATATTCGCAGGCGCCCCCGGACGGGCAGGCGGTCTACGACATCGCGCTGCGGCGAGCAGGCGGCGACGATGCACCGGTCGCCTACGAACTCGTTGCACGCCCGCTCGATGCAGGCCCGATGCGCGACGACGCATGCGGTGCTTTCACGCTGCGCGCGGACGGGACGAAGGGCAATGCGGGATCGAACGACGCGGACGCGGACGCACGGGAGCGGGCATGCTGGGGCGTGCGTTGATCACGCGATCACGCACGGACAACGCGCAACGGCGCCGGGGCCATGCGCGCCTGTCGTTGCGCGTCAGTCGTCGTTCGTGGCAGGTTTGCGCTCGTCGCGCGATTGTTTCCAGATCCGGTAGACCTCCCAAGCAGCGAAGCCGACGGAGCCCCACTTCAGCGCGGGGCCAGCGCTCGCGCGCAGCAGCGAGCGTACGGGTTTCGCCAGCACGAGCGACGCGAGCGAACTCAGCATCGGGTACTGGTTGACGAGTTGGCCGAGGCTCGCGTTCAGGTTCTTGGCGGACTGGCTGAACTTGGTGCCAGACAGGCCGGGGACGAATACCTTGAGCCAACTGAAGCGCGTGACGGCGTGGCGCATTTCGGCGGCGGCTTCGGCAAGCTCGAGCCGTTCGACCTCGGATCGCAGGATCAGCAATTCCTTGCGGAGTGCGCGATGCTGCGACGCGCTCCAGTTCGATCGCGACGAATGGGGGCGGGTTGAATGGCCCGTGACGTTCTGGCTCATGGCGCGTCGGCGAAGTAGGTGAGGGAGGGGAACGCGATTGCGTTCACGGCTTGCCGCGAAAAATTTCGCGATCCTTCTCGAGCTCGGCGAGCGTCGCCTCGAACACGGTCGGCGCGGCGCGCAGGCCCGAACGCGCTTTCAATGCACATCCGATGCCCGCGATTGCGTACAGCGCGGTGATGGCCGCGAGCGACTGCCAGCGATAGGTGTCCCAGAACGCGATCGTGACGAGCACGGTCAGGCTGATGAGCGCCATCGTCGCGAGCATCATGGCCGCGAGCCCGAGGAACAGCACGCCCATCAGGCGTTCCTTCTCCTCGGCGAGTTCGATGCCGACCAGTTCGAGCCGCGTTTGCAGGAGGCCGATTGCGGAGCCGACGAGGCGGCGCAGCGGTCCCTGGCCGGACGGCTGCGGGTGGGTGTCTGTCGTCATGGATGAGGCGCTTGTGCGCGCATTGAGCGGCTAGGGCAAAGCGGGCCGGTGGCGGACCGCCGGCTGGCTTCGGCACCCATGCGCCGCACCGGGCGGCACATGGGGCGGAACGGCGCTGAGCGCGTTACTTGCGGTTGATCAGCAGGCCGATCAGCACGCCGACGCCGGCAGCGACGCCGATCGACGTCCACGGATGCTCGTGCACGTAATCGTCGGTCGCGCGTGCGGCCTTCTTGCCTTTCTCGACCACCACGACCTGGACGTCGGTTGCCTTTTCCTTGGCCTGCTTCAGTCGCGACATGGCTTTCTCGCGCAGCTCGGCCGCACGGTCGCCCGTGCTGCTCGCTGCCTGCTTGAGCAGATCCTCGGCGTCCGCGAGAACGGTTTTGATATCCGACATCAGTTTCTCCTTGTTGATTTCCGACATTGCAACTCCCTTCATGCTGTCATGCTGCAGGTTCACATCGTAGCGAAACCCTTGCCTGCTGGCGAGCCGGGAAGACACGCGGCGGCGGTGCAAGACCACATGGTAAATGACTCGTTAGCATTGACAGAGCGGCAAATGCTGCGAAAAGTTTCCGTTGCGGCCGTCCGTCGTGTCCCGATACCGGGTAAAAATGACAAAAAAGTATGAATATCAAACAGAATAATCGTTCGCGCCGCCCATTGCTTCCCGTAAGCTGATGGACTGTCCCGCGCCGTCCAGCGCGCGGTTTCAACCAGCATCGTTCGAGGAGGGAACATCATGAGTCTGCGTCTTGGTGACATCGCACCGGATTTCGAGCAGGAATCGAGCCTGGGCCCCATCAAGTTTCACGAGTGGCTGGGCGACAGCTGGGGCGTCCTGTTCTCGCACCCGGCCGACTACACGCCGGTGTGCACGACTGAACTCGGGCTGACCTCGAAGCTGAAGGGCGAATTCGAGAAACGCAACGTGAAGGTGATCGCGCTGTCGGTCGACGGCGTCGAATCGCACAAGGGCTGGATCAACGACATCAACGAAACGCAGTCGACCGTCGTCGGTTTCCCGATCATCGCCGACGCGGACCGCAAGGTGTCGCAGCTGTACGACATGATCCACCCGAACGCGAACGAAACGCTGACGGTGCGCTCGCTGTTCGTGATCGACCCGAACAAGAAGGTGCGGCTCACCATCACCTATCCGGCCAGCACCGGCCGCAACTTCGACGAAGTGCTGCGCGTGATCGACTCGCTGCAGCTGACCGACAACTACAAGGTCGCGACGCCCGGCAACTGGAAGGACGGCGACGACGTCGTGATCGTGCCGTCGCTGCAGGATCCGGAAGAGCTGAAGAAGCGTTTCCCGAAGGGCTTCAACGCGGTGCGTCCGTACCTGCGCCTCACGCCGCAGCCGAACAAGTAAGCATCGGCGCGTGAACGCGGTACCGGGCCGGGGGCCCGGCGCGCGGATCCGATGAAAAACGGCCCGCCCGGCAGTCATGCCGAGCGGGCCGTATCTTTTTGCGCGTCGCCGCGGCACTGCCGCGTACGGCGCCGCATCCGGACGATCAGAAGAATGCCTGGATGCCCGTCTGCGCGCGGCCGAGGATCAGCGCGTGGATGTCGTGCGTGCCTTCGTACGTGTTGACCACTTCGAGGTTCACGAGGTGGCGCGCGACGCCGAATTCGTCCGAGATGCCGTTGCCGCCGAGCATGTCGCGCGCGAGCCTCGCGATGTCGAGCGCCTTGCCGCACGAGTTGCGCTTCATGATCGACGTGATCTCGACGGCCGCCGTACCTTCGTCCTTCATCCGGCCGAGACGCAGCACGCCCTGCAGGCCGAGCGTGATTTCGGTCTGCATGTCGGCGAGCTTCTTCTGGATCAGCTGGTTCGCGGCGAGCGGCCGGCCGAACTGCTTGCGGTCGAGCACATACTGACGCGCGGTGTGCCAGCACGACTCGGCCGCGCCGAGCGCGCCCCAGGCAATCCCGTAGCGCGCCGAGTTCAGGCACGTGAACGGGCCGCGCAGGCCGCTCACGTTCGGCATCAGGTTCTCTTCGGGCACGAACACTTCGTCGAGGACGATCTCGCCGGTGATCGATGCACGCAGCCCGACCTTACCGTGGATCGCCGGCGCCGACAGGCCCTTCCAGCCCTTTTCGAGGATGAAGCCGCGGATCGCGTCCTTGCCGTTTTCTTCCAGTTTCGCCCACACGACGAACACGTCGGCGATCGGCGAGTTGGTGATCCACATCTTCGAGCCGGACAGCGAATAACCGCCAGGCACCTTCGTCGCGCGCGTGACCATGCTGCCCGGGTCGGAGCCATGGTTCGGCTCGGTCAGGCCGAAGCAGCCGATCCATTCGCCGCTCGCGAGCTTCGGCAAGTATTTCTGCTTCTGCGCGTCCGAGCCGAATTCGTGAATCGGCACCATCACGAGCGACGACTGAACGGACATCATCGAGCGGTAGCCGGAGTCGACGCGCTCGACTTCGCGCGCGATCAGCCCGTAACTCACGTAATTGAGGCCGGGGCCGCCGTACTCTTCCGGAATCGTCGGGCCGAGCAGGCCGATCTCACCCATCTCGCGGAAGATTTCGGCGTCGGTGCGTTCATGGCGGAACGCCTCGGTGACGCGCGGCGCGAGCTTGTCCCGCGCATACGCGTGCGCGGCATCGCGCACCATCCGCTCTTCTTCGGTCAGTTGCTGGTCGAGCAACAGCGGATCGTCCCAATGAAAAGTTGCAGCGCTCATCGTGTCATCTCCTGTTGGCCAAGGTGGGCGCTTCAGCGCTTGCCCTGATCCCATGCTTTGCGGTCGGTCCCGGGCTGGCGCGTCGCGGCCTGCCCCGATATCTAACGTTCGCTTGACTATAGTTCCGCTGTGCGGAACAATGTTTTGCAAAACGAACTCAGTGTAGCATCACATGACGCTTTCAACCATCGACGAAACCACGATCGACGAACGCAAGTTCGTCGTTGCGCTCGCGCGCGGGCTCGACCTGCTGCGCGCATTCCGGCCCGGCGAGACGGTGCTCGGCAATCGCGACTTCGCGGAGCGCACCGGGCTGCCCAAGGCGACGGTGAACCGGCTCGCCTACACGCTGACCGTGCTCGGCTACCTGCGCTATGACGAGACGCTCGGAAAGTATGCGCTCGACGCCGGCGTGCTGTCGCTCGGCTACGCGCTGCTGTCCGGCTCGGGGACGCTCGATCTCGCCCGGCCGCACATGCAGGCGCTCGCGCGCGAGATCGGCGCGGCCGTGTCGCTCGGCTGCCGCGACGGGCTCGACATGATCTATCTGGAGACGATCCGCAGCGAAACCGCGCTGACGCTCGGGCTTGCGCCCGGCTCGCGGCTGTCGATGCTGACGAGCTCGATGGGGCGCGCGTACCTGGCCGTGCAGCCGGAGGACGTGCGCCGCGCGCTCTATGCGGATCTGCACCGGGCCGCCGGCGGCGCGGCCGACGCGGATGCGCTCGTCGCGGCCGCGCAGGACGCGGTGGCCGAGTTCTCCGCGGGCGGATGCTGCTATTCGTTCCGTGCGTGGCACATGGACGTGAACGCGGCGGCCGTGCCGTTTCGCGAACCGCGCGAGGGGCGCTGGCTGATCCTGAGCTGCAGCGGGCCTGCATCATCGATGGACGAGGACGTGTTCCGCACGCAGGTCGGGCCGAAGCTGAAGGCGCTCGCGCAGCGGCTCGGGCAGACGGTCTGAAACGGTCGCCGCGAGCGGCGCGTCGCCGGGCCGACCGGGCACCGGAGTGGGCGCCGCCGCCGGTTGCACCGCGCACGAACCGCGCTCATCATCATCCACCGGTTCCCCGACGATGACGAGGTGCGCGATGTCCCACCCGGAAACCATGGAAGGCGGGTGCGCGTGCGGGGCGATCCGCTACCGGATCGCCGGCATTCCGGCCGACGCAGGTTTTTGCCATTGCCGGCTCTGTCAGCGCACGACGGGGGCGGCGGTCGTCGCGTCGGCATCGGTGCCGCTCGACGCATTCGAATATCTGCGAGGTGAGCCGACGGTCTATGCGTCGAGCGCGTGGGGCGAGCGGCGCTTTTGCGGTCGCTGCGGCGCGCAGTTGGAGTACCGCCTGTCCGATGCGCCGACGACCGTGGAAATCAATTACGCAACGCTCGACGAGCCCGCGCGGCTGCGTCCCGCGTGGCACGTCTGGTACGGGGATCGCTTCCCGGGTATCGAGATCGACGACGATCTGCCGAAATTCGAGGATGGCGGAACGGCATAGGCTGCGGCCGTCGACGTGCCGACGTCGAATCCGCGCGCAAGCGCGTCCGACCTTTCACGCATGAACGGAAGGGAAACCGGCCGGTTTCGGGCGACGATGCACGCGGCCCCCGATTCCCGAAGCAATCCGGATACCGGGTTCCGCCATCCGGCGTGCCGTACCCGGCGCGGGCCGGTCATCCGCCCGCTCAGGCCGGGACGACCTTCGCGAACACCGGCCCCTGCATGAACCGCACGTCGTGCTGGCGCAGCAGCTCGCACTGCGTCTCGTCGGCGACGCCGTCGAAAATCAGCGGAATCCGCACGCGCTGCGCATACGCGACCAGCGCCTTCACCATCCCGTCGCGCAGCGCGATGCCCGCATCCATCTTGATGTAGTCGGGCCGTGCCATCTCCGATTCGACCGCGAGGATCCGGCCCGGGTCGGGCAGCTTGTCCGCGACCTTGAAGCCGTGATGCTGGTAGCTGCGCGTCAGGTAGCCGAGGAAGGTCTTGTGCGCGACCGCGACCGCCGGCAGCTCGATCACGATCCGCTCGGTCGGCAGCCCGAAGCGCTGCAGCACCGACGAGAAATGCTTGCCGTGGTCGTACTTCACGCTCTTGAGCAGCCGTTCGTGCACGCGCAGGAACAGCAGCCCGTGTCGTTGCGCGCCGAAGAAGTTGATCGCGTGCAGCGCGCGCGACAGCCGGTCGATCGCGACGAGCGTCTGGTCGTCGACGGCCGAGTCGACCGGGTCGTGCGGCGTGCCCGTGACCAGCGTGACGGCCTGGAAGCCAAGCTCGTCGCCGTAGCGCTCGATCGCGTCAGCAAACGATGTCGACTGCGGCGCGCCGGGCATCGTCACGTCGTAGATCGGTTCATAGGCGCTCGCGAGCGTGCGCTCCGGCAGGGTGGCGCACGCGGTACCGCCCTCGGCGAGCGCAAGGTGTTCCCGCAGATACGGCAATTGCCCGGCACGGACGACCAGCTCGGGAATGTTGGGCGGAATCATCGGCGTAGGAAGGAAAAATGGCGGCCGAAAGGGCCGCCTCGTGCCTTGATATTAGCAGCGCGCGCCCGGCTCGGCTTGGCGTTTCGCTCATATGGTTATCCCGTCCTCGAACCGATGGCTAGGGTTTACGTTGATTTCACTATTCGTAATTGGTTTTACTATTCGTAAATCCAATGATTTGTCGCCGATCAAGAAAAGCGGCGTTCGGGCGCCCGGAGCGGCGCCGTTTCCCGAATCGAATCAACAGGAAGCAAGGAGCGAGACGTGGCGGTTGACAGCAAGTGGGCGAGGCAGGGCGGGCCGCGGCAGCGGCGGGCAACGGGCATGAGCGGGACGACGCGGCGCGCGTCGGCGCGCGGACGGCAGGGCTGAGGAGCGGATGGCGACCATGAGCATCGATTACCAGACGCTGAAGTTCGACTACCGGCCGCGCGCGACGCGCGGCGCCGGCGATGACGCCGCCATCCACCCGGTGGTGGTGGTCGGTGCGGGCCCGGTGGGCCTGTCGGCCGCGATCGACCTCGCGCAGCAGGGCGTGCCGGTCGTGCTGCTCGACGACGACGACACGCTGTCGACGGGCTCGCGCGCGATCTGCTTCGCGAAGCGCACGCTCGAGATCTTCGATCGGCTCGGCTGCGGCGAGCGTTTTGTCGACAAGGGCGTGAGCTGGCACGTCGGCAAGGTATTCCTGCAGGACGAACAGCTGTATGCGTTCGACCTGCTGCCGGAGGAAGGCCATGCGCGTCCCGCATTCATCAACCTGCAGCAGTACTACGTCGAAGGCTATCTGGCCGAGCGCGCGTTCGCGCTGCCGAACATCGACATCCGCTGGAAGCACAAGGTGACGGGTGTCGCGCAATCGGCGGAATACGCGACGCTCACCGTCGAGACGCCGGAAGGCATCGAGACGCTGCGCGCGCAGTACGTGATCGCGGCCGACGGCTCGCGCAGCCCGATGCGCGCGGCAATGGGCCTCGAGAGCCGCGGCCGCACATTCAAGGACCGCTTCCTGATCGCCGACGTGAAGATGAAGGCGGAATTCCCGACCGAGCGCTGGTTCTGGTTCGATCCGCCGTTCCACCGCAACCAGTCGGTGCTGCTGCACCGCCAGCCCGACAACGTCTGGCGCATCGACTTCCAGCTCGGCTGGGATGCCGATCCGGTCGCCGAGAAGCAGCCGGAGCGCGTGATCCCGCGCGTGCGCGCGCTGCTCGGGCCGGACGTCGAGTTCGAGCTGGAATGGGTGAGCGTCTATACGTTCCGCTGCCAGCGGATGGATACGTTCCGGCACGGCCGCGTGTTGTTCGCGGGCGATTCCGCGCACGGCGTGTCGCCGTTCGGCGCGCGCGGCGCGAACAGCGGCGTGCAGGACGCGGACAACCTCGCGTGGAAACTGAAGCTCGTGCTCGACGGCCGCGCGGATGACCGCCTGCTCGACACCTATGCGAGCGAGCGCGAGTTCGCGGCTGACGAGAACATCCGCAACTCGACGCGCTCGACCGACTTCATCACGCCGAAGAGCGCGGTGTCGCGCGTGTTCCGCGACGCGACGCTGAAGCTCGCACGTGACTGCGAGTTCGCGCGCAAGCTCGTGAACAGCGGCCGCCTGTCAGTGCCGGCCGTGCTGGCCGATTCGCCGCTGAATACGCCGGACCGCAACGGCGACGCGTTCGCGTGCGCGATGCGGCCGGGCGCGGCGGCGGCCGATGCGCCGGTGCGCGCGCACGGCGCGTCGGGCTGGCTGCTGCGGCATCTGGGCGACGGCTTCGCGGGCATGCTGTTCGGCCTGCCGGGCGACGCCGCCGCGCTCGCGCAGGCACTCGACGGCCTGGCGCTGCCGGTGCGGCCGGTGCTGGTCGTGCCGGCCGGGCACGCGCAACCGGTGGCTGGCGTCGACGTCGTGGAGGACGTCGACGGTTTGGCCGCGCAACGCTACGACGCGCAGCCCGGCACGTTCTACCTGCTGCGCCCCGACCAGCACGTCTGCGCGCGGATGCGCTCGCTCGAGCGCCAGGCGATCGCCGACGCGCTGGCGCGCGCGACCTGCGCGCGCGCAACACCGCATTGAACACGACAACGATACTGGAGATACCCGTCATGCCCCGACTCGACACCCGCCCGCGTCTGGCCGATCCGGACGCGTTCTACGAAGCGCTGATCGACATGCATCGCGACCTGTCCGACGCCGACAGCCAGCTCGTCAACGCGAAGCTGATCCTGCTGCTCGCGAACCAGATCGGCGATGCCGACGTGCTGCGCGAAGCGATGGCGCTCGCGCGTCAGGGCGTGACGCCGCCCGTGCATCCGGCCGCCGAGGTGGCGCAATGAGCGCGGCGCCGGCCGACGCGCGCGTGCTCGAAGTCGAGAGCGTGATCGACGAGACCCATCGCCCTGGTTTTCACTGGATGCTGCTCGCGTTGTGCGGGCTGTGTCTCGTGATCGACGGCTTCGATGCGCAGGCGATGGGGTATGTCGCGCCGAGCGTGATCGCCGAATGGGGCGTGCCGAAGCAGGCGCTCGGCCCGGTGTTCAGCGCGAGCCTGTTCGGGATGCTGCTCGGCGCGCTCGGGCTGTCGGTGCTGGCCGACCGGATCGGGCGGCGCCCGGTGCTGATCGGCTCGACGCTGTTCTTCGCGGTGACGATGCTCGCGACGCCGTTCGCAAGCTCGATTCCCGTGCTGATGGCGCTGCGCTTCGTCACGGGCCTCGGCCTCGGCTGCATCATGCCGAACGCGATGGCGCTGGTCGGCGAATTCAGCCCGGCCGCGCATCGTGTGAAGCGGATGATGATCGTGTCGTGCGGCTTCACGCTCGGCGCCGCGATCGGCGGCTTCATCAGCGCCGCGCTGATTCCGGCGCTCGGCTGGCGCTCGGTGTTCTTCGTCGGCGGCGCGGTGCCGCTCGTGCTGACGCTCGCGATGCTCGCGCGGCTGCCCGAGTCGCTGCAGTTCCTGGTGCTGAAAGGGCGCGACGCACAGGCCCGCGCCTGGCTCGCGCGTTTCGCGCCGCAGGCCGGCATCGACGCGAGCACGCGCCTCGTCGTGCGCGAGCGCGCGGCGAGCGGCGCGCCGGTCGCCGAGCTGTTCCGCCATGGCCGCCTGCCGGTCACGCTGCTGCTGTGGGCCATCAGCTTCATGAACCTGATCGACCTGTACTTCCTGTCGAACTGGCTGCCGACCGTGATGCGCGACGCGGGCTACTCGCCGGGCACGGCGGTGATCGTCGGCACGGTGCTGCAGACGGGCGGCGTGATCGGCACGCTGTCGCTCGGCTGGTTCATCGAACGCTACGGCTTCGTGCGCGTGCTGTTCGCGTGCTTCGCGTGCGCGGCTGTCTCGGTCGGACTGATCGGCTCGGTCGCGCATGCGCTGCCGTGGCTGCTGATCGTCGTGTTCGCGGGCGGCTTCTGCGTGGTCGGCGGGCAGCCAGCCGTGAATGCGCTCGCGGGCCAGTATTACCCGACGTCGCTGCGCTCGACCGGCATCGGCTGGAGCCTCGGCATCGGCCGGATCGGCTCGGTGCTCGGGCCGCTCGTCGGCGGACAACTGATTGCGCTCAACTGGACCAACGGCGCGCTGTTCCACGCAGCCGCGGCGCCCGTGCTGTGCTCGGCGCTGTTCGTGCTGGGACTGGCCGGCGTAACGCGGCGCAGCGGTGCGCAGGCGCCGAACGCCGCCTTGAATTGATGGAGAAAGGAAACGATGACGCTTGACCTGTCGAAACCGGCGAACGCCGGCTACCTGAGCGGTTTCGCGAACGAATTCGCGACCGAGGCACTGCCCGGCGCGCTGCCGCATGGGCGCAACTCGCCGCAGCGCGCGCCGTACGGGCTGTATGCGGAGCAACTGTCGGGCACCGCGTTTACCGCGCCGCGCAGCCACAACCGCCGCTCGTGGCTGTACCGGATCCGGCCGGCGGCCGTGCACCGGCCGTTCGAGCCGTTCACGGGCACGCAGCGGCTCGTGTCGGAATTCGGCGACTCGGCCGACGTGCCGCCGACGCCGCCGAACCAGCTGCGCTGGGATCCGCTGCCGATGCCGGTCGAATCGACCGATTTCGTCGAAGGGCTCGTGACGATGGCCGGCAACGGCTCGGCCGCCGCGATGAACGGCTGCGCGATCCACCTGTACGCCGCGAACCGCTCGATGCAGGACCGCTTCTTCTACAGCGCCGACGGCGAACTGCTGATCGTGCCGCAGCAGGGGCGGCTCTTCATCGCGACCGAGTTCGGCCAGCTCGACGTCGAGCCGTTCGAGATCGCGGTGATCCCGCGCGGCGTGCGTTTTTCCGTCGCGCTGCCGGACGGCGATGCGCGCGGTTACATCTGCGAGAACTTCGGCGCGCTGCTGCGCCTGCCGGACCTCGGCCCCATCGGCTCGAACGGGCTCGCGAACCCGCGCGATTTCCTCACGCCGCAGGCCGCGTACGAGGATCGCGAGGGCGCATTCGAGCTGGTCGCGAAGCTGAACGGGCGCCTGTGGCGCGCGGATATCGGACATTCGCCGTTCGACGTCGTCGCGTGGCACGGCAACTACGCGCCGTACAAATACGACCTGCGCCTGTTCAACACGATCGGCTCGATCAGCTTCGACCATCCCGATCCGTCGATCTTCCTCGTGCTGCAGTCGCCGAGCGACACGCCCGGCGTCGACTCGATCGACTTCGTGATCTTCCCGCCGCGCTGGCTCGCGGCCGAGGATACGTTCCGCCCGCCCTGGTTCCACCGCAACGTCGCGAGCGAGTTCATGGGGCTCGTGCACGGCGCGTACGACGCGAAGGCCGAAGGTTTCGTGCCGGGCGGCGCGAGCCTGCACAACTGCATGTCGGGCCACGGGCCGGATGCGGACACGTTCGAGAAGGCATCGGCGAGCGACACGACGAAGCCGCACAAGGTCGACGCGACGATGGCGTTCATGTTCGAAACCCGCACGCTGATCCGGCCGACGCGCTACGCGCTCGACACCGCGCAGCTGCAGGCCGACTACTTCGAATGCTGGCAAGGCATCAAGAAACATTTCAATCCGGAGCAACGATGAGCGATACCCAAGACTGGCGCGCGACGCTCGACCCGGCCCGCAAGAGCTGGGTCGAGACGGCGAACGATCCCGCCTGCGATTTCCCGATCCAGAACCTGCCGTTCGGGATCTTCAGCGATGCGAAGCAACCGGCGCGCCGCGCGGGCGTCGCGCTCGGCGACCAGATCGTCGACCTCGCCGCGCTCACGCGTGCGGGCCTCGTGACGCTGCCGGCCGGCGCCGATGCGTTCGCCGCGCCGACGCTCAACGCATTCATCGCGCTCGGCCGCGACGCATGGCGCAGCGTACGCGTGCAACTGTCGGACCTGTTCTCGCGCGACAACGCGCGGCTGCGTGACGATGCGGCGCTGCGCGCGCAGGTGCTCGTCGCGCAGCGCGACGCGACGCTGCACCTGCCGGTCGACATTCCCGGCTACACCGATTTCTATTCGTCGAAGGAGCACGCGACCAACGTCGGCTCGATGTTCCGTGATCCGAAGAATGCGTTGCTGCCGAACTGGTCGGAGATGCCGATCGGCTACAACGGCCGCGCGTCGTCGGTGGTCGTGAGCGGTACGCCGGTGCGGCGCCCGAACGGCCAATTGAAGCTGCCCGACCAGGAGCGTCCGGTGTTCGGCGCATGCCGCAAGCTCGACATCGAACTGGAAACGGGCTTCATCGTCGGCCGCGGCAACGCGCTCGGCGAGCCGATCGCGTGTGAAGATGCCGAAGCGCATATCTTCGGGATGGTGCTGTTGAACGACTGGAGCGCGCGCGATATCCAGCAGTGGGAATACGTGCCGCTCGGCCCGTTCAACGCGAAGACCTTCGCGACGACGATCTCGCCGTGGATCGTCACGCTCGACGCGCTCGAACCGTTTCGCGTCGAGCAGCCCGAACAGACGCCGCAGCCGCTCGCGTATCTGCGGCACGCGGGCAAGCATGCGTTCGACATCGCGCTCGAAGTGACGCTGCGCGCGGAGGGCGCCGCCGAAGCGACGTCGATCTGCCGCACCAACTTCAAGCACATGTACTGGACGATGGCGCAGCAGCTCGCGCATCACACGGTCGCGGGCTGCAACACGCGCGTCGGCGACCTGATGGGGTCGGGCACGATCAGTGGGCCGACGAAGGACTCGTTCGGCAGCCTGCTCGAACTGACGTGGAACGGCAAGGAGCCGCTCGCGCTGAATGGCGGCGGCAGCCGCGCGTTCATCGAGGACGGCGACGAGCTCACGCTCGCCGGATGGTGCCAGGGCGACGGCTATCGCGTCGGCTTCGGCACGTGTGTCGGCAAGATCCTGCCGGCACGGAGCGCGTGACGGACCGCGGCTCGACACGCACACGTAGTCCGGAAGGAGAGGACGGCCCGCGTTGCGCGGGCCGTTTTCGTTGTGCCGACGGATGGCGATGCGCATGCGCCGGTGCGTGAGGCTGCGCACGAGCGAGCGTCATCGCCGGTGTCTACGTCAGCGTCAAACCGCGCGCTGCAACGCGGCGCGTCGTTCCCACAGCGCGGCCGCGACGAACGCAGCGACGCAGGCGACCAGCACGCCGATCAGCGCGTTGCTGCCCAGTTGCTCCATCAACGCGCCCGCGACCAGCGGGCCGCCGAAGCTCGCGGCGCTCCACGATGCCGACACGAGCGAACTCGCGGTGACGAGCGCCGCGCCGCGGAAGCGCTCGCCGCATGCGACCAGCGACAGCGTGTAGATGCTGCCCGCCGCCGCGCCGAGCACGAACAGCAACGGCCAGCACAGCCACGGATTGGCGATCACGAGCGGCAGCAGCGGCAGGCCCGCGAGCACGATCCAGCCCGCACCGAGGTGCACGCGTTCGCGGCCGAGCTTGTCCGCGAGCCAGCCGATCGGGAACTGCATCGCGGTATCGCCGAACAGCATGATCGACGCGAGCAGCACGGCGGTCGCGCTCGCGACGCCGTGATCCATCGCGTAGAGCGGCAGCAGCGACAGCGCGAGCGTGTCGAACAGCGCGAAGAAGCCGGTGCCGATGATCAGCGCGGGCATGCGCGGCAGCACGGCGAGCCAGCTGTCGTGCGCTGCGTGATGCGCGTCGTCGCCGGCGAGCGGCGCGCGCCGGATCGTCGCGAGCGTCGGCAGCGCGAGCAGGAACAGCGCGCCGCACAGCGCGAAGCGGATGCTCGTCGCGCCGGCAATCTGGCTGACGAGCACGGGGCCCGCCATCTGGAACAGCGTGAAATTGGTCGCGTAGATCGCGACCACGCGGCCGCGCGTCGAATCGTCGGCGAGCTGGTTGACCCACGCCTCGCCAATCGTGAACAGCAGCATCAGCGCGGCGCCGCACAGCACGCGCAGCGCGCCCCACAGGATCAGGTTCGACGTGAACTGCATCAGCGCGGTGGCTGCAGCAAGCAGTACGACCGACACGACGATCGCGCGGCGCGCGCCGATGTGTCGCGCGAGCGCGGTGACGAACGGGACGATCGCGAGACCGCCGAGGGCCTGCGCGGCCGTCAACATGCCGACGACGTTGGTGCCGTGTCCGGCCTCGGTCAGCGCGAGCGCAGTGAGCGGCAGTGTGGCGCCGGTGCCGAGACCGACGACCGCGACGCTCAGGATCAGCGCAAGGAAATCACGATTGAGAATGGCTTTCATCGGCGGGGATGCTACACCGCGGACCTTGAAAGGTCCATGAAGGCCATCAGGTCCGCGTGGAGTTGTGCGCGCAACGATTGCAGCAGGGTTGCGTTACACGTACTCGGTCGGCACGGCCACCGGGCGGCGTTCGAGCGACGCCGACCACAGCGTGAGCGCCAGTGCCGCGACGGCCATCGCGACGCCGACCCACGGCAGTTTCACGAGCGACACGCCGGAGCCGATCGCCATGCCGCCGAGCCAGGCGCCCGTCGCGTTGCCGAGGTTGAACGCGCCCTGGTTCAGCGTCGACGCGAGGTTCGGCGCGTCGCTCGCGCGATCGACGATCAGGATCTGCAGCGGCGGCACGATCGCGAATGCGAGGATGCCCCACACGAAGATCGTCGCGAGCGCCGCGAACGGCAAATGCATCGTGCCCGCGAACAGCGCGAGGACGATGCCGATCAGCGCGAGCGTCGCGATCAGCGACGGCATCCGGCGCCAGTCGGCGAGCTTGCCGCCGAGCGTGCCGCCGACCGTCAGGCCGAGGCCGAACAGCAGCAGCACGTAAGTCACCTGACGCGGCGAGAAGCCCGTCACGTCCTCGAGGATCGGCGTGATGTACGTGAACACGCTGAACAGGCTCGCGGACGCAAGCACGCTGATGCCGAGCACCATCAGCACCTGCGGGTGCTTCAGCACGCTGAATTCCCGCGTGATGCTGGTGTCGGGCATCGCGAGGTTCTTCGGCAGGCAGACCGCGAGCGCGGCGGCCGCGGCGATGCCGATCCCGGTGACGGCCCAGAACGTCGCGCGCCAGCCGAACGCCTGGCCGAGCGCGGTGCCGAGCGGCACGCCGAGCACGTTCGCGAGCGTGAGGCCGGTGAACATCAGCGCGATCGCCTGCGCGCGCCGGTTCGGCGCGACCAGGTTGCTCGCGACCACCGAACCGATCCCGAAGAACGCGCCATGGCAGAACGCGGTGACGACGCGCGCGGCCATCAGCACCGCGTAGCCGGGCGCGATCGCGCAGAACAGGTTGCCCGCGATGAACAGCCCGATCAGGCCCATCAACGCGCGCTTGCGCGGCATCTTCGCGGTGACGATCGCGAGGATCGGCGCGCCGATCGTCACGCCGAGCGCGTAGCCCGACACGAGCATGCCGGCGGCCGGGATCGACACGCCGAGGTCGCGCGCGACGTTGGGCAGCAGCCCCATGATCACGAACTCGGTGGTACCGATTCCAAAGGCGGCAACGGCAAGGGCGAAGAGAGGTAACGGCATCGCGGTGGGCTACGGAAAGGCCGCGGCCCGAGGTCGGCGCGGGATGCGCGGGGCGGGCGGGGCGGGAGGCATCAGCCGCGATTCTACTTCAGTGAAAACCCCAATGCTCGGGGCCAAAACGGATGTTGCCGGCGCGCGACGCGGTAACGGCCGGGGTGCGTCACAGTGTGGGATTGGGCGGGTCCAGCGGCGGCGCGGCGAAATTCGGGCCGGAGCAACGCCGATGGAGCGGCGCCTTGCGCGCGCCGTGGGTTCGGTCAGCGTTCGGGCAGGGCGCCGGCTGGCGGCGAGTCTGAGCGGTCGTCCGGTCCGGCAACGGCGGGCGACGGCGATGGCGACGATCCGGCCGTCGCGTCGGCGTTTGCCGCGCAATCGGCCGCCTGCATCGCCGGTGCGTCCCAACCGTTTTCGAACAGGCATGCCTCGATCGGCATCCGCGCGGCCCAGCGCTCCTCCTCGAGCATCGGCTTCGCATAGAACGCATCGACATGCCCGACGCACAGCACGGCGATCGGCTTCGCGCCGGCCGGCATGCCGAGCAGCGTGCGCAGCGCGTCGACGTCGAACAGCGACACCCAGCCCATCCCGAGCCCTTCGGCGCGCGCGGCGAGCCACATGTTCTGAATCGCGCAGGCGGCGGACGCGAGGTCCATCTCCGGCAGCGTGCGGCGGCCGAACACGTGGCGCTCGCGATCGTCGGTCAGCGCGACGACCAGCAACTCGCCGCATTCGCGCACCCCTTCGACCTTCAGCCGCATGAATTCGTCCTGCCGCTCGCCGAGTGCGTCGGCGGTCGCGCGGCGCTCGGCCTCGACCAGCGCGTGGATCGCGGTGCGCAGCGCGGGATCGGTGATGCGGATGAAGCGCCATGGCTGCATGAAGCCGACGCTCGGCGCGTGGTGCGCGGCGCGCAGCAGCCGCGCGAGCGTGGCCGGATCGACGGGCGCCGGCGTGAAATGGCGCATGTCGCGCCGTTCGAAGATCGCGCGGTAGACCGCGGCAATGGCGGAGTCGTCGAAACGCATGAGCGGCAGAAGCAAGGGGGAAGTCGGCGCAACGATAGCAGACACCGGACGGGCGGCGTTACATCAGTCAAAACAAAATGATGAATCGTTGACGGATCACGTGCGCCGAGCGCCGCGGATCAGCGCCCCGTCGTGACGACGTTGGTCGGCGTGCCGGCGTGCCACGCCTCGATGTTCAGCAGCGTCGTGTGCGCGATCTCGGCGAGCGCCTCGCGCGTGAAGAACGCCTGGTGCGACGTGACGATCACGTTCGGGAACGTCAGCAGGCGCGCGAGTACGTCGTCCTGCAGCGGCAGGTCGGAGTGATCCTCGAAGAACAGACCGCTTTCCTCCTCGTACACGTCGAGCCCGAGATGGCCGAGCTGGCCGCTCTTGAGCGCGTCGACCAGCGCCTGCGCGTCGACGAGGCCGCCGCGGCCGGTATTGATCAGCATCGCGCCGTGCTTCATCCGCGCGAGCGTCTGCGCGTTGATCAGGTGGTGCGTCGACGGCAGCAGGGGGCAGTGCAGGCTGACGATGTCCGAATGGTGCAGCAGCTCGTCGAGTTCGACGTAGCGCGCGCCGAACGCGATCAATTCGTCGTCGTACGGCGGCAGCGAGTGCGCGAGCACGTGCATCCCGAAGCCCATCATGATCTTCGCGAACACACTGCCGATCAGGCCGGTGCCAATCACGCCGACGGTCTTGCCGTGCAGGTCGAAGCCCAGCAGGCCGTTCAGCGAGAAGTCGCCTTCGCGCGTGCGTGCGACCGCGCGCGGCAGCCGGCGGTTGAGTGCCAGGATCAGTGCGACCGCGTGTTCGGCAACCGCATGCGGCGAATACGCCGGCACGCGCACGACGGCGATGCCGAGCCGCTCCGCGGCCGCCAGGTCGACGTGGTTGAAACCCGCCGAGCGCAGCGCGATCAGGCGCGTGCCGCCGTCAGCGAGCCGTTGGAGCACGGCCGCGTCGACGGTGTCGTTGACGAACGGACAGACGACCTCGAAACCGTGCGCGAGGATCGCGGTTTCCGCGTCGAGGTGCGACGGCTGGAAGTGCAGCCGATAGCCGAATTGCCGGTTGGCGGCGGTAAACGATTCGTCGTCGTACTTCCGGCTGCTGAACAGGATCACACGCACGCTGCACCTCCGATGGCTGTCGCGTGCAGTTTACTGCAGGCCCGTCTGCCGGCCGGTGGCGATGTCGGTGCGATCGGGCGTGCGCAGGAAGCCGTAGCTGGGCCGCTCGCGGGCCGCCTGTGCGCCGAAATGCTCGAGCGCGTGCTCGACGAAGCTGCGCGTGCGGGCCGGCACGTACTGGCGGTTCGGGTAGACGAGCGATAGTTGCGTGTCCGTGTCGTCGATCCGGTAGGCGGGCAGCAGCCGCACGAGCGTGCCGGTGGCGAGCGCGTCGACGATGCTCGCCTCGGGCAGCACCGCGATGCCGGACCCGGCGACGGCCGCCGCCTGCACGAGCGCCAGCTGGTTGACCGTGCAGGTCGGGCGCACCGTGATCGAATGCGTGACGCCGTCGTGGCCGACCAGCCGCCACGCGGGCGCATGCTGGTGCGGTGCGAGCGCGACCCAGTCGTGGCCCGGCAGGTCGTCGGGCGCGCGCGGCTCGCCGCGCCGTTCGAGATACGCGGGCGCCGCGCAAGCGACGAACGGGTTCGGTGCGAGTGCATGGCCGATCAGGGTCGGGTTGCCGTCGAGCAGGTTGCCCGTCGCGATGCCGACGTCGTAGCCGGAATCGAGCACGTCGAGCGGCCCTTCGGCGACGGTGAGCTGCACGCGCAGTTCCGGGTAGCGGTGCCGGAAACTGCTGACGAGCGGGGTGAGCGCAAGCGGCGACAGCAGGCCCGACGCGACCACGCGCAGCGTGCCGGCCGGCTCGCGCACGGCGTGCGCGACGGACGCCTCGAGATGATCGAATTCCTCGAGCAGCGCACGGCAGCCGTCGAGGTAGCGCAGGCCGGCCTCGGTCAGCGACAGGTTGCGCGTGGTGCGGTGGATCAACCGCGTGTTCAGGTGAGACTCGAGCATCGCGATCGAGCGCGTGACGAGCGCATTGGATACGCCTAGATGGTGCGCCGCGCGCCGGAAGCTCTGCTGTTCGGCGACGCAGACGAACACACGCATGGTCTGAATCTGGTTCATGGCTCGCGAATTTCTGGCCCGGTTGATTGATTTTGGTTGTGATTTTTCGTTGCGCGACCAGGAAAAACGTCGCGTGACACCAGGTTCTGGCACATATCGAAAAATCGGATTTCGATTCTGCAGACGATTGTTCATTACAGAACCGATATCCGTCAACCTGAGAAAATGGGCGGGTTGCGTAAAATCGAAATCACGGGTATCGATTTAGCGGGGAAGTGTCGTGTGTGTGTGCGGGGGATAGCCGGAAGTGTATTGAGTGAAACTGCCGGTGGTTTGAATATTTCGAATATAAATCAACGTATTGCGCGTAATCGCGTGTGGCGGGGTGCGGTAATGGGCGAAACGCTCGCCAATTGATGCCGCGATAATGGATGTTTCCGCCCAGGTCTGGTTTTCGTGGACCGATTCCACTCTGCACGATTTTTATCGTGATGGCCGGTATTCCGGTTGATACATGTATCGTGCAGAGCGCGGGCATCCGGAGCGCGTCGCAATACTGCGCGAGAAAATCGCGGACATCGAACCGCGGATGGAACCGTTTCGCATGCGCGCGGCAATGCCGCGGCATTGCGCAACGCCGGCATGCAACGTAGGCCCGGCCGGCTGGCCCGGTCCGTCGACCGGGCCAGCGTCAGGCTGTCCGGCCGCGCGTGCCTCTTGCGCGCGAGCGCGGAACGCGGAATCATCGACCAGTTCGCCGTGCCGTGCGGCGAACGACGTCCGAGCGTTTTCTTCCTTCCTCCCTGACCTGCCATGTCCATCGATTACTCGCCGATTCCCTGTCCCGTCGTCGTGCCGCTCGACGCGATCCTGCCCGAAGAACCGCTGCTGATGATGGGGGCCGGCCCGGTCCCGATCCCGGCCGCCGTCGCGAAGGCGAACACGATCGTGATCAACCACCTCGGCGCGACGATGGCGAAGATCATCGAGCAGGTGAAGGAGATGGCGCGCTACGTGTTCCAGACCCGCACGAAGTGGGTGCTCGGCGTTGCCGGCCCCGGCTCCGCCGCGATGGAGATGGCGATTTCGAACCTCGCGTGGCGCGGTACGCGCGTGCTGTCGATCCGCAACGGCTTCTTCAGCGCGCGGATGGCCGAGATGGCCACGCGCGTCGGCGCCGACGTCGCCACGCTCGAGGTGGCCGACCGCTCGGTCGCGAGCCTCGACGAAATCGCGGACGCGATCGCGCGGGAGCGGCCCGAGATCGTCACGATCGTGCAGGGCGAGACGTCGAACACCGTGTGGAACCGCGATCTGCGCGACATCGCGGCGCTCGCGAAGGCAGCCGGCGCGCTGGTCGTGGTCGACGCGGTGTGCACGCTGTCGACGATGCCGCTCGAGATGGACGCGTGGGGCATCGACGCGGTGATCACGGGTGGCCAGAAGGGGCTGTCGTCGATCCCCGGTGTGTCGCTGATCGCATTCTCCGACGCCGCGTGGGAGCGCATGAAGCATCGTCCGGAACCGAACGCGCACTGGTGCCTCGACATGGCGCTCGCGGAGAACTTCTGGCACAACGCGGGCTATCACTACACGGCGCCGGTGTCGGGCGTGCTCGCGCTGCACGAGGCGCTGCGGCTCGTCTGCGCGGAGACGCTCGAAAGTCGCTTCGCGCGCCACCTGCGCTGCTCGCTCGCGCTGCAGGCGGGCGTCGAGGCGATGGGGCTCGCGCTCTATGCGCCGAAGGATTGCCGGCTCAACTCGGTGGTCGGGATCGAGACGCCCGAAGGGCTCACGCCCGGGATGGTGTGCGGCCATATCTCGAAGCAGTACCAGGTCGAGATTTCGGGCTCGTTCGGGCTGCCGATCGTGCGGATCGGGCAGATGGGCGAACAGTGCCGCGAACACAACCTGTTCCGCACGCTGCATGCGTTCGGCCGCACGATGGTCGATCTGAAGGTGCCGGTCGACCTGCCGGCCGGCGTGGCCGCGCTCGAGCAGGAACTGTCGCGGCGCGGTACCTAAGCGGACAGACGCGAGGCGGGTGCGCTGCACGAAACCGCCTCGTCGACAGCCGGCGTGCGGCGTTCAGCCGCCCTGCATCGCGCGCCGGTACGCGTTCGGCGTCGTGCCGTGCGCGTCGCGAAAGCGGTGGCTGAAGTGGCCGGCGTTCGCGTAGCCGCATTCGGCCGCGACCTGCGCGAGCGGTAGCGCCGTCGTGCGCAGCAGCAGGCGCGCCCGGGCGAGCCGCTGCTCGGCCACCCACGCGTGCGGCGCGCGGCCGAACGACAGCCTGAACATCCGCGAGAAATGGTATTCGGACAGCGCGGCGACGTTCGCCAGCTCGCCGAGCGTCAGCGGCTGCGACAAGTAGGTGTCGATGTAGTCGCGCACGCGGCGGCGCACGGCCGGCGCGAGCCCGCCGCGGAACGGCACATCGGTGCGCGTCGTGCTCTGGCCGCGCAGCAGCAGGCTCAGCACGTCGTGCGCGGCTTCGTTGACGCGCAGCCGTCCGTCGGCATCGTCCCAGCGTTCGAGCGCAAGCGAACGGAACTGTGCCGCGACGCGTGCATCCTCGAAATAGGTGCGGTCGGCGAGCTTCAGCTCGCGCGGCTCGCGATCGAGCTCGCGGATCGCGCGCTGCGTGAAGTGCTCGGGCAGGAAGTACAGGTGGATGAAGTGCATCTCGCCGCGCACCCACCAGCGCGACTCATGGTCGCCCGGCAGCGCGCACAGCAGGCTCGGCGCGCCGTAGCGCGGCACGCGTTCGCGCTCCGTCCGGTAGCCGCCGTCCAGATAGCACGACAGCGTGTGGTGGCCGGGCTGTTCATAGATCGTTTCGCTTTCGTCGGTGATGCGCGTCCACTCGGCGATCGCGAGATGGTCGCCGAGCCACGTGAAGCGCTCGAGCGTCGCGTTCGCCTCGGCGAGCGTGCGGCACACCGACTGCAGGCCGAACGGCATCGCACCGCCCGCAAGGGCAGCCGCGTGGTCGACGGGCGGGGCGTACAGGGGCGAACTCATGATGGGGCGAGTATAAGCGTGCGCGAAGCGCGCCGTGCGGTCGCCCGAAAAAGACCGCAATTCCGGACAATCCGCGCGGGCAGCGTGGCGGCACAGTCGAAGTCCGCTTCACTCGTTCCGCTTCGTTGCCGCCATGAACCTGTCGCTTTATTTCGTCACCGTGCTGATCTGGGGCACCACCTGGATCGCGATCAAATGGCAGCTCGGCGCCGTGCCGCCGCCCGTGTCGATCGCGTGGCGCTTCTGGCTCGCGGCCGCCGTGCTGTTCGCGCTGCTGCGCGTGATGCGCCGGCCGGTGCGCCCGCCGCGCGAGGCGTGGCGCTATCTCGTCGCGCAGGGCTTCGCGCTGTTCTGCCTGAATTTCCTGTGCTTCTACTATTCGGAGCAGGTCGTGCCGAGCGGCCTCGTCGCCGTGATCTTCTCGACCGCTCCGCTGCTGAACTCGATCAACGGCCGGCTGTTCATGGGCCGCCCGCTGCGGCCGTCCGCGATCGCCGGCGCGCTGCTCGGGCTGACCGGCATCGCATGCCTGTTCTGGCAGCAGATGGCCGGCCATCTCGACGATCACGCGACCTGGACGGGCCTCGCGATCGCGTTCGCGGGCACGATGTGCTTCTCGGCCGGCAACCTGCTGTCGAGCCGGATGCAGTCGATGGGCCTGCACCCGCTCGTGACCAACGGCTGGGCGATGCTGATCGGCGCGGCGATCCTGACGGTCGGCAGCGCGATGGCCGGGCTGCCGTTCATGATCGACCCGAGCCCGCGCTATCTCGGCGCGCTCCTCTATCTGGCCGTGCCCGGCTCGGTGATCGGGTTCACGGCTTACCTGACCCTCGTCGGCCGGATCGGGCCCGAGCGCGCCGCATACTGCACGGTGCTGTTCCCGATCGTGGCGCTTGCCGTGTCGACGGTCTTCGAGGGCTACCAGTGGTCGCCGCTCGCGGTGGTCGGGCTGTTGCTCGTGGTGGCCGGAAATCTCGTCGCGTTCGATCTGACGCGACGGTTGTTCCTGCGCGCGGCCTGACCGGGGCGGCCGTCGCGATGGCCGCCGGAAACAAAAAAACGCCCGCGCGATGCGGGCGTTTTCGTTTGGGCACCAGGGCAGCGGCCGCCTGGCCGTCCGGCGAGCGGCTCGCTCAAGCCGCCGCGCCGCTCCCCGCGACCCGCGCCTGCCGCTGATACAGCACCATCGACAGCGCGACGCCTGCCGCCGCGGCCACCGCCGCGAAGAGGAACACCTGCGGATAGCCGAACTCACCGGCCACATAGCCCGCGAGCGGGCCCGTGATGCCGAGCGATAGGTCGAGGAACACCGAATACGCGGACAGCGCCGCGCCGCGGCTTGCCGGCGGCACGAGCCCGACGGCCTCGACGCCGAGCGCCGGGAAGATCAGCGCGAAGCCGAAGCCGGTCAGCGCGGCGCCGACGAGCGCGACGTGCGGCACGGGCGCGAGCCACAGCAGCACGAGGCCCGAGCATTCGAACGCGAACGACACGATCGCGACGCGGAAGCCGCCGTAAGTCTTGATCGTGTTCGCGAACAGCAGGCGCGCGCCGATGAACAGCGTGCCGAACACGGTCAGCGACAGCGCAGCGTTCGGCCAGTGGCGTGCCGCGTAGTACAGCGTGACGAAGGTCGCGATCGAGCCGAAGCCGGCGGAGCCGAGCGCGAGACCGAGGCCGTGCGGCAGCACGCGCGTGAACACGCTCGCATACGACATCCGTTCGCCGTGCACGAGCGGCACGGCATCGATCAGGCGTGCAAGGTAAAAGCCGGTCGCGGCGAGCGCGATCACGATCACGCCGATCAGCGCCGGATTCAACGTATGCGCGATCGCGACCCCGACGGGCGCGCCGAGCGCGAGCGCGCCGTAGGTCGCGATGCCGTTCCACGAAATCACTTTCGCGTTGTGCGCGACGCCGACCCGCCCGATGCCCCACAGGATCGCGCCGGTGCCGCACAGGCTCTCGCCGACGCCGAGCACGAGCCGGCTCGCGACCAGCAGCACGAGGCTCGCGACCGGCCAGTGGGCCAGCAGCAGCGCGACGAGCAGCAGCACGCCCGACACGCCGCAGCCGATCAGCCCGCGCAGCACCGTCTGCTTCGGCCCGAGCGTGTCGGCGAAGCGCCCGGCGAGCGGGCGCGACGCGAGTGTCGCGAAATACTGGACGCTGATCGCGCCGCCCGCGACGATCGCGGAAAAGCCGAGGTCGTCGTGGACGAAGCCCGGCAGCACCGCGAGCGGCAGGCCGATGGTCAGGTAGCAGATGAACGTGAAGCAGACGACGGACACGATTTGCAGCGTGACCGCGAACCCGCTGCGCGACGGTGTGGCGGAATCGGTTGACATGGGGTCGGAACGAATGGACGAAACGGGCGGAAGACGGCGAAAAAGGGAATCGGGATTTTCCCATGGAACCGGTTTTCTCGCAGGTACCATTTAGTTAATCGGGACCCGTTTCCGTTGCCGAAGAATCGCTGACGGAACAGTGCCGGCAAGCCTGGAACCCAGATGGGGCAAGGTGCGCGACGCCCGTCGTGCGGCCTCGGCGCCCATATCGCGGCAGTTATATGGGCCCCATGCGTGATGGGCTATGGGTTGCGGAATTTGATGGTGATAGCGTGCAAACTGTCAGAGAAACGTCGGTCGAGCGCCCCGCGCAGGCCGCCTTGCCCCCACTTGAAGAACGATAGAGACATGAGTGAGCTGATCCGCTTCTACCATCGTCACGCGGTCCGCGAAGTCAGCGGCGCGGACGTCACCCGCACCGTGCTGCAATACCTGCGCGAGGACGCGCACTGCACCGGCACCAAGGAAGGCTGCGCGGAAGGCGACTGCGGCGCGTGCACAGTCGTCGTCGGCGAGCTGACCGACGCGGGCACCGTCGCGTTCAAGGCCGTCAACGCCTGCATCCAGTTCCTGCCGACGCTCGATGGCAAGGCGCTGCTCACGGTGGAAGACCTGCGTCAGCCGGACGGTTCGCTGCACCCGGTGCAGCAGGCGATGGTCGATTGCCACGGGTCGCAATGCGGGTTCTGCACTCCCGGTTTCGTGATGTCGATGTGGGCGCTTTACGAGAAGCATGGCCACGAAGGCTGCGGCAGTGCGTGTGCAAAGGCGAAGGACGTGCCGACGCGCACCGAGATCGCCGATGCGCTGACCGGCAACCTGTGCCGCTGCACCGGCTATCGCCCGATCGTCGACGCGACCGTGCGGATGTTCGACGCGACCGGCGACGGTGCGCCGGCGTCTACCGCGCCGGTCGACACGGCCACGCTCGCCCGCACGCTCGCATCGCTCAAGCGCGACGACACGTTCGACTACACGACGCCCGACGGCGCGCGCTTCGCGGCGCCGCGCACGCTCGACGCGCTGGCCGCGCTGAAGGCCGAGCGTCCCGCTGCGCGGATCCTCGCCGGCAGCACCGACATCGGCCTGTGGGTCACCAAGCAGATGCGCCGTCTGGACGACCTGATCTACGTCGGCCAGATCGCCGAACTGCAGAACGTCGTACACGGCGACGACTGGATCGAGATCGGCGCGGGCGTGACGGTCGAGAACGGGTATGCGGCGCTCGCCGTCACGTATCCGGAACTGACGGAAATGTGGAAGCGCTTCGCGTCGCTGCCGATCCGCAACGCAGGGACGATCGGCGGCAACGTCGCGAACGGTTCGCCGATCGGCGACTCGATGCCGGGCCTGATCGCGCTCGGCGCGCGGGTCGTGCTGCGCGGCGGCGACACGGTGCGCGAGCTGCCGCTCGAGGCGCTCTACACGGGCTATCAGCAAAAGGACATGGCGCCGCACGAATTCGTCGTCGGCCTGAAGGTGCCGACCCGCACCGGCGCGCGCGCGAAGCTGCAGTTCCGGACGTACAAGCTGTCGAAGCGGTTCGACTCCGACATTTCGGCGGTGTGCGCGGCCTTCGCGTTCATCGCGGACGGCGATCTGATCCGCGAGCCGCGCATCGCGTTCGGCGGGATGGCCGCGACGCCGAAGCGCGCGACGCACACGGAAAGCCTGCTCGACGGCGCGCAATGGCACGAAGCCACCGCGCAGGCCGCGATGCAGGCGCTCGAGCGCGACTACCAGCCGCTCACCGACATGCGTGCGACGAGCGCGTATCGCCTCGATACCGCGAAGAACCTGATGTACCGATTCTGGCTGGAGACGCGTCCGCACGACCCGCTGCCGCCGCAAGCCCTGAATGTGCGTGAAGTGGCCGCGGAAGTCGGCATCGACGCGGCGCGCGTCTGAAGACGGAGAATACCGAAGATGAACCAGCAAGCAGAACCGTTCCTGAACACCCTCGACCCGCAGGCCGACGCCGCGCAGGTGCACGTCTCGCGCGCGCACGAATCGGCCCACCTGCACGTGAGCGGGCGCGCGACCTACACCGACGACATCCCGCTCGTCGCGGGCACGCTGCACGCGGCGCTCGGGTTGTCCGCGAAGCCGCACGCGAAGATCGTGTCGATGAACTTCGACGCGGTGCGCGCGACGCCCGGCGTGGTCGCCGTGTTCACGGCCGACGACATCCCGGGCGTGAACGACTGCGGCCCGATCATCCACGACGACCCGGTGCTCGCCAAGGGCATCGTGCAGTTCGTCGGCCAGCCGATGTTCATCGTCGTCGCGACGTCGCACGAAATCGCGCGGCTCGCCGCGCGCCGCGCGCAGGTCGACTACGAGGAGCTGCCCGCGATCCTGACCGCGCAGGATGCGCGCAAGGCCGAAACCTACGTGATCCCGCCGCTGAAGCTCGCGCGCGGCGACGCGGCCGCGCGACTGGCCGCCGCGTCGCATCGCGCGTCGGGCGAGATGCTGCTCGGCGGCCAGGAGCAGTTCTACCTGGAAGGTCAGATCGCCTACGCGGTGCCGAAGGACGACGACGGGATGCACGTGTACTGCTCGACGCAGCACCCGAGCGAGATGCAGCATCTCGTCGCGCACGTGCTCGGCGTCGCGTCGCACAACGTGCTGGTCGAATGCCGCCGGATGGGCGGCGGGTTCGGCGGCAAGGAATCGCAGTCGGGCCTGTTCGCGTGCTGCGCGGCGCTCGCCGCCTGGAAGCTGTTGTGCCCGGTGAAGCTGCGTCCGGACCGCGACGACGACATGATGATCACCGGCAAGCGGCACGATTTCCACTACCGCTTCGACGTCGGCTACGACGACGACGGCCGCCTCGACGGCGTCGCCCTCGACATGACGTCGCGCTGCGGCTTCTCGGCGGACCTGTCGGGCCCGGTGATGACGCGCGCGGTGTGCCACTTCGACAACGCATACTGGCTCGGCGACGTCGACATCGCCGGCTACTGCGGCAAGACCAACACGCAGTCGAACACCGCGTTCCGCGGTTTCGGCGGCCCGCAGGGCGCGTTCGCGATCGAATACATCCTCGACGACATCGCGCGCTCGCTCGGCCGCGATCCGCTCGACGTGCGCTACGCGAACCTGTACGGCAAGACCGAACGCAACGTGACGCCTTACGGGCAGACGGTCGAGGACAACGTGCTGCACGAACTGCTCGGCGAACTCGAGACGACGAGCGACTACCGCGCACGGCGCGCGGGCGTGCGCGAATTCAACGCACGCAACACGGTGCTGAAGAAGGGCATCGCGCTCACGCCGGTGAAGTTCGGCATCGCGTTCAACGTCACGCACTTCAACCAGGCCGGCGCGCTGGTGCACATCTACACCGACGGCTCGGTGCTCGTGAACCACGGCGGCACGGAGATGGGGCAGGGGCTCAACACGAAGGTCGCGCAAGTGGTCGCGCACGAGCTCGGCATCCGCTTCGGCCGGATCCGCGTGACGGCGACCGACACGAGCAAGGTCGCGAACACGTCCGCGACGGCCGCGTCGACGGGCTCCGACCTGAACGGCAAGGCCGCGCAGGATGCGGCGCGTCAACTGCGCGAGCGCCTCGCGGCGTTCGCGGCGAAGCAGTTCGGCGACGGCAAGATCGATGCGGCCGACGTGAAGTTCGGCAACGATGTCGTGTGGGTCGGCGGCCACGGTGTGCCGTTCGGCGAAGTGATCGCGAAGGCCTACCTTGCACGTGTGCAGTTGTGGTCCGACGGCTTCTACGCGACGCCGAAGCTGTACTGGGATCAGTCGAAGCTGCAGGGCCGGCCGTTTTACTACTACTCGTACGGCGCGGCCGTGTCGGAAGTCGTGATCGACACGCTGACGGGCGAGATGCGCACGCTGCGCGTCGATGCGCTGCACGACGTGGGCGCGTCGCTGAACCCGGCGCTCGACATCGGCCAGGTCGAAGGCGCGTTCATCCAGGGGATGGGCTGGCTCACGACCGAGGAGCTGTGGTGGAACGCGGGCGGCAAGCTGATGACGCACGCGCCGTCCACGTACAAGATTCCGACCGTCAACGACACGCCGCCCGAGTTCAACGTGCGGCTGTTCCAGAACCGCAACGTCGAGGACAGCATCCACCGGTCGAAGGCCGTCGGCGAGCCGCCGCTGCTGCTGCCGTTCTCGGTGTTCTTCGCCGTGCGCGACGCGATTGCCGCGGTCGGCGACTACCGGGTGAATCCGCCGCTCGACGCGCCGGCCACCGGCGAGTCGATCCTGCGTGCGGTGAATGCAGTGCGCGCGGCGGGCGCCGCGCGGGCAGGCTGACATGAACCGGCCCCCAGGCTCACTGCGCTCGCTGCATGCCGCGTCGCATGCGCCCGCCGCCGGTTGCGACGGCGCGTGCGGCAACGCGCCTTCGATCGGGACGTTCGCGCCGGGCACCGGCCGGCGCAACCGCGCGAGCGCGGCGCAGCCGCCGATGCACATCGTGCTGTTCGGCGCGGGGCACGTCGGTCATGCGCTCGTCACGCTGCTCGGCGCACTGCCGTGCGTCGTGCAGTGGGTCGACACGCGCGACGAGCTGTTCCCGGACGAATGTCCGCCGAACGTGCAGCCGGAGTCGACCGACACGCCGGAGGCCGTTGTCGACGCCGCGCCGCCCGGCGCGTACTTTCTCGTGATGACGCACAATCACGCGCTCGATTTCTCGCTCGCCGCGCAGATCATGCGGCGGCGCGACTTCGCGTACTTCGGGATGATCGGTTCGCGCACCAAGCGCGTGAAGTTCGAGCGCCGGCTCGCGGCGCGCGGCGTCGATCCGGCGCGGCTCACGGAGATGGTGTGCCCGATCGGCATCGCGGGCATCGTCGACAAGGCGCCCGGCGCGATCGCGGTGGCCGTCTGCGCGGAACTGCTGCAGGCCCGCTCGGGCATGCCGGTGGCCGATGCGAAGGCGGCCGCGGCGGGGCGCGTGCGCGACGACGTGAGCTGCGCGCGGTAACGACGCGGGCCGGCACGCCCGACGCACGTCCGCCGGTTTTTGCCTACACTTCACGGATCGCGCGGCATCGGGCCGCGCGTCTTTTCGTGCAGGCACCATGTCCGATCCCCAGGTCTATCTCGACGCACTCGATGCAAGCGTCGTCGACATCGAGCGCTGGCTGTCCGGCACCGATACTTCACCCGCGGCGCTCGAGGCGCTGATCGCGCCTTTTTCCGCCGATTTCACGATGATCATGACCGACGGCCGCGCGCTCGACCGCGACGCCACACGCGCGCTGTTCGCGAAGCTCGGCGGCGCGAAGCCGGGGCTGCGCATCGCGCTGTCGGACATCCGCGTGCTCGCGGCCGACGCAACGCATGCGGTGCTCACCTATCTCGAAGCGCAGCATGCGGCATCGGGCGAACTGCCCGCGCGTCGCGCGACCGCCGTGTTCGCACGCGACGCGGCCGGCATCGTGCGCTGGACGCATCTGCAGGAAACCTTCTGCACGGCCTGAGCGGCGGCGCTGCGTCATCGCGCGCAGGCCGTGCCGCGCGGCGTCACCGCTTGCGGCCGCGTGCGGCCGTCAGCTCGTCGGACACGCTCTGCATAAGCGCGCACAGCCACGCGATGTCGGTCGGGCGATCGGGGTGCGGTTGCGTGAGCAGGTAGCTCTTGATGCGCGGGAACGGCACGGGCGGCGTGACGACGACGAGCGGTAGCAACTGCGCATAGTGCGTCGCGAAGCGGCGCGTCGTCGTGAAGATCAGGTCCGACTGCAGCAGCACCTGCGGCACGATTCCGAAGTACGGCAGCGTCGTCACGATCCGCCGCGTGAGGCGCGCGCGTGCGAGGCCGATCTCGATCGCGTTGCGCTTGTCGCCGGTGTACGGCGTCGGCGCGACGTGCGCGGCCGACGCGTACGCTTCGCGCGTCAGCGGTGCATGGGCGAGCGGATGCGCGTCGCGCATCAGGCACACGATCGTGTCGGAGAACAGATCCTGGCGCGCGAACCGCGGGTCGGGCTTCGGCCAGTTGCCGATCACGAGATCGAGCGCGCCCGACTCGAGCGCCTCCGCGTGATCGAGCGCGGGATTCAGCGAGTCGATTTCCAGATGCGCATGCGGCGCCGCGTCGCGAAAGCGTTCGATCAGCGTCGGCATGAAGAAATCGTTCAGGTAGTCGGGCGCGGCGACGCGGAACGTGCGCCGTGCCGACGACGGGTCGAAGTCGCCGTGCGGCGTCGCGATGAAGTCGACTTCGCGCAGCGCGCGCGACGCCGCGCCGAGCAGCGACGCGCCGTACTCGGTCGGCACCATCCCGGACTTGCCGCGCACGAGAATCGGATCGTTCAGCGTCTCGCGCAGCTTGCGCAGCGCGGTGCTGATCGCGGGCTGGGTCTGGTTCAGCCGCAGTGCGGCCTGTGTGACGCTGCGCTCGAGCAGCAGCGTGCGCAATACGCGCACGAGCCAGATATCGAGCGAGGCGGTACGGTCGTCGTCTTCCATCGGTGCGCGGTGATTCGGGAGAAGCGTAACCTTACCGCAGCTACGCGTCGCGGTGCGTGATACCGGCCATCACGCGCGCCCCTTCGGCAGCGTGCTGATCCGCTTGACCTCGCGCGACTCGAGCCAGTTCGGCGTGCGCGCGCAGTACAGCACCATTGGCAGCGCGTCCTCGCCCCAGAACAGCTGCTGGTTCATCCAGAACGTCGGCACGCCGAACACGCCGAGCGCGATCGCGTCGTCGGTGTTGCGGCGCAACTGCGCGCTCGTTTCCTCGAATTCGATCAGCTCGTCGCCGTGCCCGACGCCGACGCGCTCGCACAGCGCGGCGAACCCGTTCGGCGTCGACGGATCGTTGCCGTCGTGCCAGATGAAGCGGAACATTTCCAGCACGGTCGCGATGTCGGCGCGCAGCGCGATCGCGAGGCGCAGCACCTTGTCGGTGTCGAACGGATGCGCGGGCGGCATCTTGAAGCGGATGCCGAGCTGTTCGGCCCGAAACAGCGCATGGCGGTACGTGAACATGCGCTTGGCCGGCACGTCGGCGGTCGGGCGCTGTCCCCAGTGGCGCTGCAGGTCGGGCAGCGACACGGCGACGGGATCGAACGGCACGTCCGGCCATTTGTCGTGCTGTTCGAGCAGCAGGTAGGAGAACGGCGACACGAAGTCGAAGAACCAGGCGGGCTGGGCAGTGTCGAGGCCGGTTGTCATGGCGATCTCCAGAGAATGGGGCGTGTGCGCCTCGCGGCGACCTTCATGTTATGCGGCGACGCGCGCATGCAGCCGCGCGGATGCAGCAATGATCGCGGATCGGCCGCTCATGCGGAACCGGGAGTCGCCCGAGGGGGCTCGCCGGCCGGCGCCGCGGCCGCGCCGCCGTGTGTCGCCGCGAAGCCGCCGGCGCCGGATGTGCCCGACGCGGCGTCGTGGTCTTGCGCGGTGAGCCGCTCGCGCACGAAGCCGATGTGCTCGCGCAGCACGTAGAACTGCCCCGCATACGCGAGCGGCATCTTCATCCGGTTCACGGCTTCCTCGATGTCGTCGAGTTCGTCGAGCAGATGGACGCGCTCCTCGGCCGTATGCTCGCCGAGCGCGCGGCGCTCGAGCGCGATCAGCGCGCCGTACCAGCGGTAGATGCGCGAACGCACGCGCCAGCCGTACAGCGACGGCACCAGCCGCAGCCCGGGGATCAGCACGACGATCAGCGGCACCACCACGACCAGCAGCCGGTCGACGAGACTCGCGACCCAGAACGGCAGCCGCCGGTACAGGAAGGTCTTGCCCGACTTGTAATAGCGCGCCGCGTCGTCGGACAGCGGGAAGCCGCGCGTGACGGCCGACGGGAATTCGCCCGCGTGCTGCAGGATTGTCGCGTGGCCGTGCACCTCGCGCGCGGCCTCGATCAGCAGGTCGGACAACGCGGGGTGCAGCGAGTCGCGCGCGACCAGCTCGATCGTCGGCGCGACCGTATGGATGTCGGCGGGCGGCAGGTTCTGGCCGAGATCGTAGACGCCCATCGGCAGCGTGATCGCGGTCAGGTACGGAAAGCGCCGCGCGTACGCCTCGGCCTGCGTGAACGAGTACACGTGCACGCCGGGCGCGCGGAATAGCTTCGCCATCACCGGGATCTGCGTCGAGTCGCCGGACAGGAATGCGGCGTCGATCCTGCCGTCGAGCAGCGCGGTCGCCGCGTCCTCGCCGGCCGTCGGCAGCAGCTCGGTCGAGCCGCCCGGCACGATGCCGTTCATCTTCAGCAGCGCGAGGCTCAACTCGCGCGCGCCGCTGCCTTCGGCGCCGAGCGCAAGCCGCTTGCCCTTGAAGTCGGACAGGCGCGCGACCACCGGGCCGCGGTACATGATCGCGAGCGGCACGTAGCCGATGCTGCCGAGCGATACCAGGTGCTCGTCGCGCTCCTTCGGGCCGATGCCGCTCTGCACGAAGCCGACGTCGACCGGCGCGTTCGGGTTCGACAGCCGGGCGAGGTTCTGCGCGGATCCTTCGGATGACTGGACGTCGAGCGTGACGCCGTTCTTCGCGAGAATCGCCTTGTATTTCTGCGCGGCGTTCCAGTAGGTGCTGCCGGGCGGGCCGGACGAAATCACGAGCGTGGATGGCGGCGCCGGCTGGATCAGCTTGACCGCAAGCCAGACCGCCGCGACCGCGAGCAGGACGGTGGGGCCGATCGACAGCGCGAGGTCGCGCCACGACACCGCGACGAAGCGGGCGAGGATGCGGCGGGGCGGGCGAGGGCGGGCTGGCTTCATGGAGTTGACGGATGACACGGGCGTGACGCATCGATGACGTGCGTCACGGACGATGTACGCGATGCAGGTTCTGGCGGCGATGGTACCCGGTTTCGCCCGGCATGCGCGAGTCCGGCGCCGTGGCGCGGCGGCGGACACCCGCGCGCGAGCCCGCGGCCGCCGGGCGGTCGCGCGTCAAAAGCTTTGCGCTTCGGCGGGCGCTGGATTACATTGTGCGTCGCAGCCGCGACCGATTCGCGCGCGACCCGGCACGCAATGAGACCGGGCGCGTCCGGCCGGCGGCTGTCCGGCCCGGCCGGCCCGCATTCGCGTGCGCCGGTCGCCGGCCCGTGTCGCCTCTCTCGCATCGCCGTGGAAATCATCGGCCGTCCCGCCCGTTCGCGCGCGGGCCGGCTGCCTTTGGGGGTATCCGGCCGTACTGTGCGCGGCCGTTCCGAAGTCACAAGGAGATAGCATGAAGTCGATCGTGTTGAGAGCGTTGGGTGTTGCGGCCGTGGCTGCCTGTCTGTCGGGCAGCGTCTATGCGCAGTCGAGCGATACGGCGGCAACCGAGGCGCCGGCTGCGGCAGCGAGCTCGCCGAAGGCCGCGGCCAAGGCCGTGAAGAAGGCGAACCGCAAGCTCGGCTACGCGGTGCGCAAGGCAATTACGAAGGCAGGCGGCATCGACGTCGCGAACATCGTCGTGCGCTCGAAGGGCGGCGCGATCTCGCTGGAGGGCACGGTGCCCGACCAGGCACAGATCGACAAGGCGGAAGAGGCAGCGAAGAGCGTGAAGGGCGTGACGTCGGTCACGAACAAGCTGACGGTCCAGCAGCAATGATGCCGGGCGGCGGCGCGCCAGCGCCGCGCGCCCGCTTGCGACGGGCCCCGGCGTACCGGGGCCCGTTCGCGCTTTAGAATGCCTCGGGCCTGCCGCTTTGCGCCAGGCTCCCCGAACGGGTGTTCCCAAGGGACCTCCTTCTGGACGGAAAGCCTGGACGGCCCGGCTTTCTTCAGAGGCCGTGAGCCGCGCACGACGCAGCGGCGGACCAATAACGATATCGAGAGGGCGGCAATGACGACGCACGGTTGGGGCAGTCGGATTCTCTTGGGCGCGGCGCTGGTCGCGGTCGCGATGCTCGGTGCCTGCAACGGTGACGATTCGGGCGAGCGCAACCGGTTGCCGGGTTTCGTGTCCGGCAGCGTGCGCACGACCGCCTATGACGGCACGAGCGACGATCTGCTGACGGCCGGCCTCGGCAAGACCGGGCTCGCCGCCGCCACCGCGCCCGCGTTCGCGAATCCGTCCCGGCCGACGAGCGCCGAGCTGCGCCGGGTCGCGATCTGGTCGAACTACCGCGCGCTCGTCGACATGAGCGCCAATGGCGGCTATGGCCGTTTCTGGGGGCCGAACGTCGATCTCGACGGCAACGACACGCTCGGCGAAGGCAAGATTCCCGGCACCGAATATCTCGCGTATGTCGACGACGGCAGCGGCCGCAAGAACGTGACGCTGCTCGTGCAGGTGCCCGCGAGTTTCGATCCCGCGCAGCCGTGCATCGTCACGGCGACGTCGTCCGGTTCGCGCGGCGTGTACGGCGCGATTTCGGCGGCCGGCGAGTGGGGCCTCAAGCGCGGCTGCGCGGTCGCATACAACGACAAGGGCGGCGGCAACGGCGCGCACGAACTCGGCTCCGACACGATCACGCTGATCGACGGCACGCTCGCCGACGCCGTGCTCGCCGGCAACGCCAGTCTCTTTACCGCCAACGTGACGAGCGGCGACCTGGCCGCCTTCAACAGCCGCTTCCCGAACCGCTACGCGTTCAAGCACGCGCATTCGCAGCAGAATCCCGAGCAGGACTGGGGGCACGTGACGCTGCAGGCGGTCGAATTCGCGTACTGGGCGCTCAACGAGCAGTTCGGGCCGCTGCTCGACAGCTCGCATCACGGCGTGCGCTACCACCCGGGCGACATCACGACGATCGCCGCGTCCATCAGCAACGGCGGCGGCGCGGCGCTCGCGGCGGCCGAGCAGGACACGCGGCGCTGGATCACCGCGGTCGTGGTCGGCGAGCCGCAGGTCAACGTGCGGATGGCGCCGAACGCGGTCGTGCGCGAGGGCGGCCAGCCGGTGCCGTCGTTCGGCCGGCCGCTGGCCGACTACGCGACGCTCGCGAACCTGCTGGAGCCGTGCGCGGCCGCATCGGCGTCGCTCGCGGGCGCGCCGTACCTGAGCGCGCTGCCGGCCGCCACCACGCAGTCGATCCGCACGCAGCGCTGCGCGACGCTCGCCGCGGCGGGGCTCGTGTCGGGCGCCGATACGCAAAGCCAGGCCGCCGACGCGCTTGCGCAACTGCATGCGGCAGGCTATCTCGCCGATTCCGACCTGCTGCAGGCGCCGATGTGGGACTCGCAGGCGATTCCGGCGATCGCGGTCACCTATGCGAACGCGTACACGCGCTCGCGCGTGACCGACAATCTGTGCAATTTCAGCTTCGCGACCACCAGCGCGGCGACGGGCGCGGTCGCGCCGCCCGCTACGTCGCCGATGCCGGCCGTGTTCGGTCTCGGCAACGGCGTACCGCCGACCGCCGGCGTCAGTCTCGTGTTCAACACCGGCGCGGGTGTCGACCACCGGCTCGCGACGCCCGACGCGAGTTTCGCGGGCGCGCTGTGCCTGCGGCAGCTGTGGACCAACGGGATGCTCGACATGCCGGCGAACGTCGACGCGGTGCGCGTGAACGCGAACCTGCAGGGCAAGCCTGCGATCATCGTGCAGGGCCGCAGCGACGCGCTCGTGCCCGTGAATCACGCGTCGCGCGCATACGTCGCGCAGAACGGCATCAGCGAAGGCGGCAGCAGCCAGCTCGTGTTCTACGAGGTGACGAACGGACAGCACTTCGATGCATTCCTGCCCGTCGCGGGCTTCGACACGCGCTTCGTGCCGGTCCATTACTACAACCTGCAGGCGCTGAACCTGATGTGGCGGCACCTGAAGAGCGGCGCCGCGCTGCCGCCGTCGCAGGTGATCCGCACGGTGCCGCGCGGCGGCTCGCCGGGCGCCGCGCCGGCGCTGACGAGCGCGAACTTGCCGCCGATCTCGGCGTCCCCCGGCGCGAACACGATCACGACCGGCGCTGGCGCGATCGACGTGCCGCTCTGACGGCGCCCGTCGCGCCGCGATACCGAAGCCGGGCAGTCGTCCGGCTTTTTTCTTTTCGACGCCTGGAATCGGTCCCGCACTGGCCTTTATCGGAATGGCGCGCGCTGTAACAAATTATTACTTTACGACGTAAAACCCGGAATCTATTATGCGCCGAGATTTTCACTTAATTTAATAAATTACCGCAAAGACAATATTCCTTTCCGTATAGTTAATCGATCCTTTCGATTTTATTAAATCGGCTCGAGCTGCGATTGGTCGCCGTTTTGCGATTGATCGGCATTTCGCCGAGGGGGATCGTTCGTCTGTTGGAAGCGAAGGCGCCTTTTCTGGCGGGCTTCGCGGGGAATGCTTTTGCTTGTCGTTTCTCGCGCATGCGGATGCCAGGGCGGAATCCGCATTGCCGCGCATTATTGAATCGTCGTTTGCAATGGAATTGATTCCATTGTGTGTAGAAGAATATGGGTGGGGTAAATCGTGCCGATCGGTATTCGCCGATCCGGTAAAAAACTCGGAGTGCATCGCAAAACGAATGCGCTCCCGGTGCGGAGCGTCGGCGCAAATGATCCTTTGCGACCGGCGGTATTTATCGTTCTGTTCGAGAGGCAATAATGACGACACTGAAGTCCTTGAAAGACGGTTTCGCGCTATTTGGAACGACACTGAGCGTGCCGCTCGCCGCAGCCGCTGCCGCGGCGCTGCTCGTCACGGGGTGCGGCGGCGACGACGGGTCCGGCCCGACCGCCGCCACCGCGGCGGCCGCGACGACGTCGAACGGCAGCACGGCGGCCTCCACCAATGCAACGGCCGCCGTCCCGGCCGACCAGCCTTACGTCGACAACGACGTGTACGGCACCGGGCCGAACGACGCGGTCACGGATTCGACCGAAGGGGCCGCGGTCGTGCACCGCCAGGTCACGATCGGCGGCAAGACCGTCCAGTACACGGCCACCACGGGCCACCTGACCACGATCGATCCGATCACGTCGGCGCCGAACGCGAAGATGTTCTACGTCGCGTACACGCAGGACAACCCGGACCCGTCGAAGCCGCGCCCGGTCACGTTCTTCTACAACGGCGGCCCCGGCTCGTCGTCGGTCTACCTGCTGCTCGGCTCGTACGGGCCGAAGCGCCTGCAGTCGTCGTTCCCGAACTTCACGCCGCCGGCTCCGTACAAGCTGCTCGACAACCCGGACAGCCTGCTCGACCGCACCGACCTCGTGTTCATCAACCCGGTCGGCACCGGCTACTCGGCGGCGATCGCCCCGGCGAAGAACAAGGACTTCTGGGGCACTGACCAGGACGCGCGCTCGATCGACCGCTTCATCCAGCGCTACCTGACCAAGTACTCGCGCTGGAACTCGCCGAAGTTCCTGTATGGCGAGTCGTACGGCACGGCGCGCAGCGCGGTCGTATCGTGGGTGCTGCACGAGGACGGCATCGACCTGAACGGGATCACGCTGCAATCGTCGATTCTCGACTACGCGAACGCGCTGTCCGCGCCGGGCACCTTCCCGACGCTCGCGGCCGACGCGTTCTACTGGAAGAAGACGACGCTCAACCCGACGCCGACCGATCTCGACGCGTACATGGTGCAGGCCCGCAACTATGCGGACAACACGCTCGCGCCGCTTGCGCAGAAGCCGAATCCGCAGGACGGCGGCTTCGTGAACGTGCGGCTGAACCTGAACCTGCAGACCGCGCAGCAGATGGGCTCGTACATCGGCACGGATCCGACGTCGCTGATCCAGACGTTCGGCAACCCGGCCGCGCTCGGCAACGTGCCGTCGTCGGACGACAACCCGCCGTACACGTTCTTCCTGACGCTCGTGCCGGGCACGCAGATCGGCCAGTACGACGGTCGCGCGAACTTCACGGGCAAGGGCATCGCGCCGTACATCCTGCCGAACTCGGGCAGCAACGATCCGTCGATCACGAACGTCGGCGGCGCGTATACGGTGCTGTGGAACAGCTACATCAACACCGACCTCAAGTACACGTCGACGTCGTCGTTCGTGGACCTGAACGACCAGGTGTTCAACAACTGGGACTTCAGCCACACGGACCCGACCGGCGCGAACAAGGGCGGCGGCAATACGCTGTACACGGCCGGCGACCTGGCGTCGACGATGAGCGTGAACCCGGACCTGAAGGTGCTGTCGGCGAACGGCTATTTCGACGCGGTCACGCCGTTCCACCAGACGGAGCTGACGCTCGCGCAGATGCCGCTCGACCCGACGCTCAAGGCGCAGAACCTGACGATCAAGAACTACCCGTCGGGGCACATGATCTACCTGAACGACGCGTCGCGGACCGCGCTGAAGGGCGATCTCGCCAACTTCTACGACGGCATCCTCGCGAACCGCACCGCACTGCAGCGCGTGCTGAAGCTGCAGGCGCGCACGCAGCAGCTCAAGCAGCAACAGTTGAAGCAGCAGGGGCAGTAAGCATCGCGTTGCGGCCCGCGCGGTTCGGCCTTGCGCCGGGCGGTGCGGGTTCGCGAGGCCCCGGATGGACGACAGCCCGATCGGCGCAGGCCGGTCGGGCTGTTTTTTCAGAGCATGGCGATGCCGGCGGCTGAAGCAGGCGCCCGGTGGCGGCGCCTACGCGAGCACGAGCCGCACGCCGACCGCGACGAGCGTCGCGGCGAGCAGGTTGCGCAGCAGCCGTTCGGGCGCGCGCGCCGACAGCAGGCTGCCGAGAACGATGCCGGGCAGCGAGCCGAGCAGCAGCGACAGCAGCATCGACCAGTCGACCGAGCCGAGCAGCCAGTGGCCCATGCCCGCGATGAGCGTGAGCGGCACCGCGTGCGCGATGTCGGAGCCGACGATGCGCGTGGTCGCGAGCATCGGGTACAGCAGTAGCAGCACGGTGACGCCGATCGCGCCGGCGCCGACCGACGTCATCGACACGAGCACGCCGAGCACGGCGCCCGTCAGCACGGTCGACCACAGCGTGCGCGCGGGGCTCGGCGCGAGCGGGTTGCGCGCGGCGAGCGCGGTCAATTGCGGACGGAAGATCAGCGCAAGCGACGTGAGCAGCAGCGCGATGCCGAGCACGAGCTGGATCATGCGCGCGGTGCCCGGCGTGTTCATCCCGTGCGTGTGCAGCCACCACAGCGTGAGCGCCGCGGCCGGGACGCTGCCGGCCGCGAGCCGGCCCGTGATACGCCAGTCGATCGACCCCTTCAGGCCATGGACGAGCGTGCCGGTCGCCTTGGTCGCGGCCGCGTACAGCAGGTCGGTGCCGACCGCCGTCGCGGGGTGGACCCCGAACAGCAGCACGAGGATCGGCGTCATCAGCGAACCGCCGCCGACGCCCGTCAGGCCGACGAGGATGCCGACGAACAGGCCGGACAGGGAGTACAGCAGATCGATATGGGGAAGCGACATCGGAAGCAGGCGGTTATGCGGCGTTCGGCGGCGGCGCGCGGCCGCTGCGCGCGCGTCAAAGTCCGCCATTGTCGCAAATGTGGCGGTTCGATGTACGACTGCGTTAAAAATCGGCCGCGAAGGCCCGTGCGGCGGGCGGCTGGCGGGGCGTGAAACGGGCGTTCGATCGACGGCGAGGCCGATTACGCGATCGGCCCGAAGGGTATGACGAATCGGGCATGCGTGCCGTGCCCCGGCGCGCGCAAAAAAGGGCGCGACAGTGCGCGCCCCGTTACGATGCCGGCGACCGGTGCCGCCCGCCGACGGTCAGTGCATCGCGGGGCCGACGCCTTCGACGCCGTTCTGCGGCCGGATGCGCAGCGCAAGGCCGATCAGCGCGGCCGCGGCGGCGAACACCGCGCCGAACGCGAAGGCTGCGTGGTAGCCGCCGTTCAGCGCGTCGAGCGGCGCGGCGTGCGCGGCCGCGAGCGCATCGGTGCGGGCGGCCGCAAGGCTCGCGAGCACGGCGAGGCCGAGTGCGCCGCCCATCATGAACGCGGTGTTGACGATGCCTGACGCGAGCCCCGAATCGGCCGGGTCGACGTCGCTCATCGCGGCGAGCAGCACCGGATTGAACGCGACGCCGGCGCCGATGCCGAGCAGCGTCATGCCCGGCAGCACGTGCCAGACGAAGCTGCCGTCCGCCGGCGCGCGCGAGAACAGCGCGAGGCCGCACGCCGCGATGAGCAGGCCGGCCGCGATCGGGCCGCGGATTCCGAAGCGCATCACGATCCGCGCCGACAGCCCGAGCGAGAACGCGGCCATGATCAGGTTTGCCGGCAGGAACGCGAGCCCGACCTGCAGCGGCCCGTAGCCGAGCACGCGCTGCATGTAGAGCGCGGACAGGAAAAACCACGCGAACATGGCCGCCGCCCACAGCACGCCGATCACGTTCGCGAGCGCGACGTTGCGCGCGGCGAACAGCGTGAGCGGCATCAGCGGATGCGCGACGCGCGCCTCGATCGCGATGAACAGCGCGAGCAGCACGACGGCCGCGCCGATCAGCACGACGGTCTGCGTCGACAGCCAGCCGGCCTCGTTGCCGCCGACGATTCCGTAGACTGCGAGCATCAGCGACGCGGTCACGGTGATCGCGCCCGCGACGTCGAGCCGCGCGGCGCCGGACGGCGCGCGCATGCGCGGCAGCAGCGCGACGCACATCGCATAGACCGCGATGCCGATCGGCAGGTTGACGAGGAAGATCCAGTGCCACGACAGCGTGCTCGTCAAGAGCCCGCCGAGCAGCACGCCGATGCTGCCGCCGCCCGCGCAGACGAAGCCGTAGACGCCCATCGCGCGCGCCCGTTCGCCTGGTTCGGTGAAGAGGTTCATGATCAGCGACAGCGACACGGCCGACACGATCGCGCCGCCGAAGCCCTGCACCGCACGCGCGGCGATCAGCATCGTCTGCGACTGCGCGAGGCCGCAGGCGAGCGATGCGAGCGTGAACACGACGAGGCCGGCGAGGAACATGCGCCGCTGGCCGTACAGGTCGCCGAGCCGGCCGCCGAGCAGCAGGCAGCCGCCGAACGTCAACAGGTATGCGTTGACGACCCACACGAGGGCCGTCTCGGTGAAATGGAGGTCGGTGCTGATCGACGGCAGCGCAACGTTGACGATCGTGCTGTCGAGCACGATCATCAGCACGCCGAGGCAGAGGACGATCAGCGCGTACCAGCGCTTCTCGCCGTGGATCCCGTGGGTCATGGGCTGGCCGCCTTCTCTCAGATAGTTATTTGAAAGGCTGCATTGTAGACGTCATTCGCGCGCGCTTCCTGCCGGTTTATGGCAGGAGCGACGCGTAGCGGCGGCGCGCGTCGCGCGGCGCCGGGCGGTTATCCGCGCGGCGGCAGTTCGCAGCCGTCGGGGCCGCACGCGGCGGCGTCGCCGGCGAATTCGACGATGGCGCTATCGCGCCACGCCTGCTCGAGTGCCTGCGCGAACACGTCGGTCGGCTGCGCGCCCGATACCGCGTAACGGCCGCCGAACACGAACAGCGGCACGCCGCGTCCGCCGATCTGCGCCGCGCGCGCGATGTCGGCCTCGACTTCGTCACGGTATGCGTCGCTGCGCAGCACGGCTTCGACGGCCGAGCGCTCGAGCCCCGCTTCGACCGCGAAGTCGATCAGCGCCGCGTGGTCGAACAGCGAGCCGTGCTCGCAGAAATACGCGCGGTACAGCCGCTCGGTCAGCGCATGCGCATGGCCGGTCGCTTCCGCGAGCTTCACGAGCCGGTGACCGTCGAGCGTGTCGCCGGCTAACGTGCCGGGCAGGTCGTAGCGGAGCCCGACGCTCGCGGCCGCATCGGTCACCTGGCGCAGCATCTGGTCGACCTGCGCGGGCGACATCCGGTACTTGCCGGCGAGCATCGCCTCGACCGGTTCGACCGGCTGGCCCGGCATCAGCCGGTACGCGCGCAGCGCGACGTCGACGTGCTCGGCGTGCGCAAACGCGGCGAGCGCCTCGTCGAAGCGGCGCTTGCCGATCCAGCACCATGGGCAGATCAGGTCGGACCAGATTTCGACGGTCAGGGTCGGGCGGGCAGTCGGGGCAGGGGTGGTCGTCATGGGTGGTTCGGGGCGGCAAATAAATGTAACCGCGACTATATCACTTTATGCTTCGGGGCTTCGTCGGGGTCTCGCCCGGGCGAAACGGGCCGGCCCGGACGCTTCACCGAGCATGGACACACATGGTGTATAGCGGCAGCGATCGTCGATGGCGGCATGCCCGGCGCCGCCGCCCGCCGCCCGCGCCGCTTACGCGTCGCCCTGCGTTTCCTTCAGATGCTTCAGGTGCTTGTAGACGGTCGCGCGCCCCATCCCGAGCACGTTCGCGACGTAGTTCGCGGCGCTCTTGCCACGGAACGCGCCTTCCGCGTACAGCGCTTCGACGAGCTCGCGCCGGTGCTCGCGCGTGAGCCCGTTCAAGCCGACCTGCCGCTCGCGCAGCCAGCCGTGCAGGAACGTGTTGATGCGCTCCTGCCAGTCGTCGCGGAACAGCTCGTCCGGTTGCGCGACGATGCCCGCGCCCTTGATGAAGACGTCGAGCGTCGCGCGGACGTCGTCGAACACCGCGATGTTGAAGTTGATGCACATCATCCCGGCCGGACGACCTTCGTCGTCGAACAGCACGTTGCTCACGCAACGCATCCGCCGGCCGTCCCAGTTCAGCTTTTCGTACGGACCGATCACGCGCTCGCGCGCCGAATGATCGATTTCCTCGAGCGCGGAGTCGTCGCCGACCTCGCGCTTCGACAGGTTGTTCGCGAGATACAGCACGGTCTGGTCGTGCAGGTCGTGGATCACGACTTCCGCATACGGGAAGAACAGCGCCGCGATGCCGTCGGCGATCGGTGCATAGCGGGTGAGCAGCAGGTCTTTGACGGGGGATTGCTTCTTGCGCATCGGAATCGTCATCTCGGGTGAGCGGGGGCCGGGCGGTGCGTCGGTACGGCGCGCCGGCGTGCCGTCGACCGGCTGGTCCGTGCGCCCGCGCGCTGCCGCCGCGGCGGTTGCGCCATTGTATCGGCCCCACGCGCGCGTGCTGCTCATGCGCGCGTCAGATGCGTGTACAGCGCGTGTGCGATCGCGATGTCCTCGAGCCCAAGGCCGATCGAGCGGAAGAACGCATGACGCGCGCGCGAGGGCGCCGCGCACGTGCCGGCGACGAGCGCGGGCAGGTCGCCGACGATCCGCTCGGGCGTCCAGCCGTGCCCGGCCGCCGCGATCTGCATCTCGCCCGCGCTCGCGGGCGTCGTGTGCCGGTAGTCGCAGTACACGTCCATGTCGGGCAACCACGCGGGCGGGATCTCGTGCGCGCGCGCGACGTTGGTGCTGATCGACGTGACGAGCGCGGGGCGCGTGAGCATGCCGTCCGCGAGCACCGGCGTGCCCGACGACGTGCACAGCATCACGACGTCCGCGTCGCGCACGCACGCCTCGACGCTGGCGGCCGCACGGGCCCGCGGATCGATCCGCGCAAGCGTCGCCTGTAGCGCCGGGTCGCCGGCGAGCGCGGGCGAATGGACGCTGATCGATGCCCAGTCGCGCAACGCCGCGGTGTGGCGCAGATGCGCGAGGCCGACCGCGCCCGTGCCGATCACGGCGAGCCGGCGCGCGTCGCGCGGTGCGAGGCAGTCGACCGCGAGCGCCGTCGTGCCGGCCGTGCGCTCGACCGTCAGCAGCCCCGCGTCGCACCACATCAGCGGCTGGCCGGTGCGCATCGACATCAGCGCGGTCCATGCGGTGACGATCGGTTTCCCGTCGGGTGTGCCGCCCGTCACGACGTACGGAGACAGCTTCGCGCCGAACACCTGCTCGTCGGCGAGCGCGCCGAGATACGTGATGAAATCGCCGGCCTGCTCGGGGAACAGCGTGAGGGTCTGCGGCGGCTGCACCGCGCGGGCCGACGCGAGCGACGCGAACATGCGGCGCAGCGTGCCGAGCACGTCGAGCGACGGCAGCGCCGCGCGCACCGCGGCTTCGTCGACGACCAGCGGCAGGGTCGGGGCGGTTTGCGTCATGGGGCTTCTCCGGTCGGGGCCGGACAGGAGAGTCTCGACATAGCGTGTCCGGCGGTGTTCGTGGTGGACTAAAAGTCTAATATAGACAAAAGAATTCTGGCGAGTTTTTCTTTTTCGGACCGGGTTGCGCCATGCGTCACGGTAAAAACGTCGCTAAATCAATGGTATGTAGCGCGGGCGGTGGCGATCCGATCACTGCATCGCGCTTGCGATTATCGTATCCCCTATAGTCTATAGTAGACTTAGAGTCTATATTTTGCGTGCAGACCGGCGTGCCGTCGCACGATGATCGGTCTTCATCGCCTCAATCCGGAATCGAAGGACATCCGTCATGAACTGGAAGCTTTCCCTCTGCGCCGTCGCGGCGCTTGCGTGCGCGGCCGTCTCGGCCCACGCGGAACAGACCACGCTGCGCTTCGGGATCGAAGCCGCGTATCCGCCGTTCGAGAGCAAGACGCCGGCCGGCCAGCTGCAGGGGTTCGATGTCGACATCGGCAACGCGGTGTGCGCGAAGCTGAACATGAAGTGCGTGTGGGTCGAGAATGCGTTCGACGGGCTGATCCCGGCGCTGCAGGCGCGCAAGTTCGACGCGATCAATTCGGCGATGAACATCACCGCGAAGCGCAAGCAGAGCATCGACTTCACGCCGGCGATCTACGTGGTGCCGATCGTGATGGTCGCGCACCGCGGCTCGCCGCTGCGGCCCGATGCCGCGAGCCTGCGCGGCAAGCACGTCGGCGTGCTGCAGGGCTCGTCGCAGGAGGATTTCCTGAAGGCGCACTGGGCGAATGCGGGCGTGGCCGTCGTGTCGTATCAGGACCAGGACCAGATCTATGCCGATCTCGTCGCCGGACGTCTCGACGCGGCCGTGCAGGAAGCGCAGACCGCGCAGGACGGTTTCCTCGACAAGCCGGCCGGCCGCGACTACCAGATCGTCGGCGACGCGCTGAAGGATCCCGCGACGCTCGGCGAAGGCACCGGCTTCGGGATGCGCAAGGGCGACAAGGCGCTGCAGGCGAAGATCGTCGGCGCGCTCGACGCGCTGAAGAAGGACGGCACGCTGAGTGCGCTGTCGCAGAAGTACTTCAAGCGCGACATCGTCGCGAAGTAAGCCTGGCCGCGCGCCGGCCGCGGTGCCGGCGCGCGTCGCATCGAATCTCGACGCAGTACGGGGAAGCATGGATTTCGACGTCATCGTTCTGGGGGCCGGCATCGTCGGCGTGTCGTCGGCGCTGCATTTGCAGGATCGCGGGCTGCGCGTTGCGCTCGTCGACCGGCGCGCGCCCGGCGAGGAAACGAGCCACGGCAATGCCGGGCTGATCGAGCGCTCGTCGGTCGTGCCGTACGCGTTCCCCCGCCGTCTCGGCACGCTGCTGCGCTACGCACGCAACCGCTCGGTCGATCTCTATTGGGACTACAAGGCATTGCCCGCGTATGCGGGCTGGCTCGCGCGCTTCTGGCGCGAATCGTCGCCGCAGCGGCTCGCGGCCGCCGCGCGCGACATGCTGCCGCTCGTCGCGGCGAGCGTCGTCGAGCACGACGCGCTGCTCGCGCGCACCGACGCGCAGCCGCTCGTGCATGACGGCGGGTGGATCGAGGCGTTCCGTTCACCGGCGCTGTTCGACGCGGAAACGCGTGCGCAGCAGCGGGTGGCCGACGCGCACGGGTTGCGGATGAGCGTCCTCGACGCGCGCGCGTTGCGCGAGCGCGAGCCCGGCATCGGCGACGCATTCTGCGGCGCATTCCACTGGCAGGACCCGAAGACCGTGTCGAGCCCCGGAGGCCTGACGAAGGCGTACGCGCGGCTGTTCGAGCGTGACGGCGGCACGTTCGTGCGCGGCGACGCGGCGACGCTCGCGCAGGTGGACGGCGGCTGGCGGGTCAATACCGAGCATGGGCCGATCGCGGCCCGCTCGGCCGTGGTCGCGCTCGGGCCGTGGTCCGATCACGTGTTCGCGCCGCTCGGCTACCGGATTCCGCTGCGCGCCAAGCGCGGCTATCACATGCATTACCGGCCGACCCGCGCGCCGCTGAACGTGCCCGTGTGCGATACCGAGGAGGGTTTCGTCGTCGCACCGATGGAGGGCGGCCGCCTGCGGCTCACGACCGGCGTCGAGATCGCGTTGCGCGGCGCGCCGCCGACCGGCGTGCAGCTCGCGCGCGCCGAGCCGCTGGCGCGCGACGCGTTCGGCATCGGCGAGCGGCTCGATCCGGCGCCGTGGCTCGGGATGCGGCCGTGCACGCCCGACATGCGGCCGGTGATCGGGCCTGCGCCGGGCCATCGTCATCTGTGGTTCGCGTTCGGCCATTGCCACCACGGGCTGACGCTCGGCCCCGCGACCGGGCGTCTGCTCGCCGAGATGATGACGGGCGAGCCGACCTACATCGATCCCCATCCGTACCGACCCGCGCGCTTCGGCTGAGCGCGTTTCGATAGACGGCCGCCGCAGTGCGGCCGTCACATTTTTTCATTTGGTTATCCGTATTATCCGCAGTCGCGCAAATGGAAATGATCTGCGTAATTGATCGGAAAGAAATCGCGAAATAAGAAAAACGATAAACGCGTGATTTATTAATGCATTTTCATGAAATTGAAATGCGAAGCAGGCGATCCGCTCGGGCAATCCGGCGACGCTTTTACAACGGACGTCCCGACCTGGCGCGGAATGTACCGGAACACGTTACTTCGGGCCTCGCAAACGTTACGTTACATCCGTGCGCCGGACGTCTGATTCGTCAGATGATTGCGGCAGTGCAACACATTTATTCGCCCGGAAATCCATATAAAACCGTTATTGACTTGCAATAGATCAACGAATCAATTCGTCTTATCCGGGTGGCACAGTTCGTGCAATCCGTCCCCATGCTTTATCAACGTAGTGCCAACCGAGATGGGGTAAAGATGGGACAAAAGTTTGAATTGACGGGTGTGGCGCTGTCGGTCGCGACGGTGTTCGGGGTACTGGCTTCCGGTTCGGCAATCGCGGGGACGCTCGATGCGCTGCCGCTTCCGCAGGTAATCGTGAATCCGCCGACGAACAGCGTCTCGATCGGGCTGGCCGCGACCGGCACGTCGCCGCTGGGTTCGGTCACCGTGGCGGCGGGCGGGTCGGGCGCGATTCAGACGTCGCTGGGCGATCCGGCGCAGGCATTGTCGGGCGCGGTGAACGCGCTGCAAGGCGCGCTCGGCGGCGCCGGCGGCACGGTGACGCCGCTCGCGCCGGTGCAGGGCGTGGTGAATCAGGTGACGGGGGCGCTCACCGGCGGCAATCCGGCAGGTGCGTTGACCGGTGCGCTGGGCACGGCGACGGGGACGTTGAGCAATGCGGTTGGTACGGTGACGGGTGCGCTCGGTAACGTTGGCGGCGGTGCAAACCCGCTGGCGCCGGTTCAAGGCGTCGTAAATCAAGTGACGGGCGCGCTCGGCGGTGGCAATCCGGCTGGTGCATTGACCGGTGCCCTCGGCACGGTCACGGGTGCGCTGGGTAACGTGGGTGGCGGTGCAAATCCGCTGGCGCCGGTTCAAGGCGTCGTCAATCAAGTGACGGGCGCGCTCGGCGGCGGCAACCCGGCAGGTGCGTTGACCGGTGCCCTCGGCACGGTGACGGGTGCGCTGGGTAACGTGGGTGGCGGTGCGAATCCGCTGGCGCCGGTTCAAGGTGTCGTGAATCAAGTGACGGGCGCGCTCGGCGGCGGCAACCCGGCAGGTGCGTTGACCGGTGCCCTCGGCACGGTGACGGGTGCGCTGGGTAACGTGGGTGGCGGTGCGAATCCGCTGGCGCCGGTTCAAGGTGTCGTGAATCAAGTGACGGGCGCGCTCGGCGGCGGCAACCCGGCAGGTGCGTTGACCGGTGCCCTCGGCACGGTGACGGGTGCACTGGGTAACGTGGGTGCCGGTGCAAACCCGCTGGCGCCGGTTCAAGGTGTCGTCAATCAAGTGACGGGTGCGCTCGGCGGTGGCAATCCGGCCGGTGCGTTGACCGGTGCGCTCGGCACGGTGACGGGTGCGCTGGGTAACGTGGGTGGCGGTGCGAATCCGCTGGCCCCGGTTCAAGGCGTCGTCAATCAAGTGACGGGCGCGCTCGGCGGTGGCAATCCGGCAGGTGCGTTGACCGGTGCTCTGGGCACGGTGACGGGTGCGCTGGGTAACGTGGGTGGCGGTGCGAACCCGCTGGCGCCGGTTCAAGGCGTCGTCAATCAAGTGACGGGCGC
>NZ_LOWY01000067.1:0-8975 GCF_001524185.1 Burkholderia sp. FL-7-2-10-S1-D7
GTCGAGCCTGGCTGGATTCCGATAATATCGACGCGAGACTCACTGCCTGACTGGCTACAAAATTCCGCCGCAGGTCAGGCTGCGTCCTTAACCGTAATGCTCACCGAATGGCCCATGTTGCTAGCCGGACCGGCGGCTTCGATAGCTGCCTTACGCAACGCCGCGCTCGTCATGTTTGCCTTATCAGTGAGGCCCATTTGCAGGTATGCGTCGATCATGTTTATTCCCCTTTGAGGTGGTTAATTTTTTCTCGGACTTCCTTGAGGTTTCCCCATACCTTCCCCCAATCGCTCTGCTTCAGCGTGCCGTCTACCAGGGTAGACAGGAGAATTCGATGTACGCCGGAGAGTCGCTTAAGCTCGGCCTCGTTGGCCCGCTTTGTCGCCTCAGGCGCTTTGCTCGGCTTGGCCGGCTGCGGCTTTGCGCTCGCGGTAGCGCCCACCTCGTCCGGCGTCTCGGAGTATTTGGCAACACAGGCCGTGTTACACGGACACGGCACTAGTGAAACCTCGTGCACCGAGGAGGCCGTAAAGGTCTTACCGCCGTGGTTGTTGGGATTACCGTCGAGAGGCCGGAATCCGATGCTAAATGCCGCCGCAGCGCCAAACCTAGCCGCTGCGGCCCAATTGTCAGCAAGCGTACTTTGGCCCGCCGGGATCAGGTGGGCCGTTATTAGTACACCTTTGGAATCCTTCTTTGCGGAGATTACTTTTCCGATGGGTTGGTCGTGCTTGTGGCCGCCAAGCAGCGGGAGCGGGAGCCTGTCAAACACGACGCCTTTAGGGTCGACAATATCGCCGACCTTATCAACATCGATCGTAGTAGCGTAGCCGGTAAGGATACGAGCCATTACTTGCCCTCTGAGCCGAGCAGTTGGCCGAGAACCTGGACGATACCCCGCTTGGCCTGCTCATGCGCCGCAGCCTGAGTAACCTCTAGCTGAAGCTGTGAAACTCGTTGTTTCAGCTCGCCTAGCTTTCGGGACGCCGCATTCCGCTTAGCGACAAGCGTTGCATCAATCGTCATCGACGGGTCCGCAGAAGCACCATAGCGACTATGCAACTCCGTCTCAGTGCTACGCAGTTCTTCCGCTACGCGCACTGCTTCTGCGTGCGTGGCCTCAAGGTCCGCACATACTGCCGCGTACGAGGGGCCACTATATGCAAGTGCCGCCGCCACCCTATCCCGATAGATTGCGACACAACGTGCGGCCACATCTGCGGTGTAGCTGCTTGCGTTCTCGTAGTCGCTAGTCGCGTGATGCGTGAAATGTACGGCGCGGGCTTGTGCGACAGTTGCTTGGTCGATCATGTTTTGTTCCTTATGCGTGTTGGTGGCTTTGCGAAGAATCTTGTCAAGAAAGTTCTTCATGCTTATTTCTCGACGGCGGCGATACGTCGATTCGTAGCGAACTGCGCACCGCCCGTGGTGATGGCTTTATTCCGTGCCACCGTAGTCTCTGCGTACTTGCGGAGCATTTCCGACATCGTTGTGTCGTTTTCCGCCGCAATGACACGGAGCGCACGCCACGTCTCTTTGTCGACGCGCACGGAAATCGGATGCTCGGCCGGCAGGCCGTTGGCAGTTTGAGTAGGCTTCATATTCGTAGTCCTTAATAACTTTGCAAAAGTAGTGACGAAAACCGACCAACCCCGGGGAGTGGGCTAGTCGCATGATGAGGTGTGCAGGCATGCACCCGCAGTCTGAGCCGAGCTACCGCCACGCCTCTCTAGTACAGTCCGGGAACTAGCCGCGCCTGTGGATAACTCGGGCGCGCTCCCTCTAGTACTCAGGGGGAACTAGAGCGGCCTATGGATAACGACTCCCCTCTAGCACGGGGCCGAGCTAGAACGGCCGCTGTAGGGCGTGCTCCCTCTAGTACGGCGTCGGAACTAGAGCGGCCTGTGGATAACTTTCCTAGCCTCGCTAGTACTGTGGGGGAAACTAGAACAACCCGCCTCGGGGAATAGGTCGCGTGCTACCATCTGCACCTGTATTCCGCTGTAACACCAACCTGTACCGGCTGCTACAGCCCCGCTTATAAGTCCTTGATTTTTAAGGGTGCGTAGGTTTGCCATACAATGCGCACCATCATGCACGACCGACGCCTCCATTTTCTCGTTCCGTTCGCGCTGCCGTCGGCAGCCGATGCGGCCTCGTCCCTGCACACGCTGGACAGCCCCGCGCTCGAAAAGTTGCTCGCCCGCGCGAGCCTCGTCGAGCGCGTGGCAGGCGAGGACTTCCAGCGCACGCTGCCGCACGAGCGCTGGCTGGCCCGCCAGTTCGGCGCGACCCAGGGCAGCGCCGCCGACGAGGCGCCGCTCGCACCCTACATGCTGCTGGCGGACGGCGGCGACCCGGGTACCCAGGCCTGGGCGTGCGTCGAGCCCGTGCATGTCGAAATCGCGCACGATCACCTCGTGCTCGTCGACCCGGCGAGCCTCGCGCTCGACGACGGCGACGCGGCCGCCTTGCTGGCAGTCGCGCGCCCGCTGATCGAGGAGCTCGGCGTGCGACTGGAGGCGCCGCAGCCAGCGCGCTGGTACCTGTCCAGCGAGCAGTTCGCCCGCCTCGCCGGCGCAGCGCCGCTGCGCGCGAGCGGCCGCAACATCGAGATCTGGCTGCCGCACGAGGCACACACCGGCGAACGCTCGCGGATGTGGATGAAGCTGCAGAACGAAGTGCAGATGGCGTGGTTTCAGCATCCGGTGAACGAAGCGCGCGAAGCGCGCGGGTTGCCCGCCGTCAATTCGATCTGGTTCCATGCGCAAGGCACGCTGAAGCCGGTCGGCAAGCCGTTCGCACGCGTGCTGTCCGCGTCGCCCGCGGCGCTCGGCCTCGCGCGCGCGGCGCAAACCGAAGCCGGCGCCGTGCCGGCCGCATTCGACGCACTGCCCGCCGCCGCCGGCGCGACGCTCGTCGAGCTGCCCACACTGTCCGCCCCGTACATCGAGCAGGACTGGTCACGCTGGCACGATGCGCTCGCCGCGCTCGAGCGCGACTGGTTCGCGCCGTCCCTCGCCGCGCTGCAGAACGGCGAGCTGGCCGGCGTCGATTTCACGCTGTGCGGCGACACCAGCTCCGTGACACTGCACGCGACGCGCGGCGACCTGCGCAAGTTCTGGCGCCGCCGCGCGCTGGCGTCCCTGTTCGAATAACCCGACCTGTATGACCCGGATCGTTACCCGCCCCGTCGCGCCCGCCGACGCCGAAGCGCTCGCGCGCCACGGCCTGCATCCCGTCCTCGCGCGCCTGTATGCGTCGCGCGGCGTGCAATCCCCGACCGACATCGAGACGACCCTCGCGCGCCTCGTCCCGCCCACCGAACTGAAAGGCTGCGCGGACGCCGCGGCGCTGCTTGCCGACGCGATCGCCGACAAGCGGCGCCTGCTGGTCGTCGCCGACTACGACTGCGACGGCGCAACCGCCTGCGCAGTCGCGGTGCGTGGCCTGCGGATGTTCGGCGCGCAGATCGACTACCTGGTGCCGAACCGCTTCGAATACGGCTACGGGCTCACGCCCGAAATCGTCGAACTCGCGGCCGCACGCAAGCCCGACCTGCTGATCACCGTCGACAACGGGATCGCGAGCGTCGCGGGTGTCGAAGCCGCGAACGCGCGCGGCATCGATGTGCTCGTCACCGACCACCATCTGCCCGGCGACGCGCTGCCCGCCGCGCGCGCGATCGTCAACCCGAACCAGCCCGGCTGCGCGTTCCCGAGCAAGCACATCGCCGGCGTCGGCGTGATGTTCTACGTGCTGCTCGCGCTGCGCGCCGAGCTGCGCCGCCGCGGCGCATTCGCGAGCAAGGAGGCCGAACCCCGCCTCGACGGACTGCTCGACCTCGTCGCGCTCGGCACCGTCGCCGACGTGGTGCGACTCGACGGCAACAACCGCGTGCTCGTCGCGCAGGGGCTGCAGCGCATCCGCAACGGCCGCATGCAGCCGGGCATCGCCGCGCTGTTCCGCGCGGCCGGCCGCGAGGCGCGCACCGCATCGGGCTTCGACCTCGGCTTCGGCCTCGGCCCGCGCCTGAACGCCGCCGGGCGGCTCTCGGACATGTCGCTCGGCATCGAGTGCCTGATCACCGACGACATCGGCCGCGCATGGGACCTCGCGCAACAGCTCGACACGATGAACCGCGAGCGCCGCGAGATCGAGGCCGGCATGCAGCAGCAGGCGCTCGCCGATCTCGCCGACGTCGATCCGGCCGACGCATGCACGATCACGCTGTTCAACCCCGAATGGCACCAGGGCGTGATCGGCATCGTCGCCGGGCGGCTCAAGGAGAAGTTCCATCGCCCGTCGTTCACGTTCGCGCATGCGGACGAAGCCGGCACGCGGGTCAAAGGTTCGGGCCGTTCGATTCCCGGCTTCCACCTGCGCGATGCACTCGACCTGGTGTCGAAGCGCGAACCCGACCTGATCGTCGCGTTCGGCGGCCACGCGATGGCGGCCGGCCTCACGCTCGACACCGACAACGTGCCGCGCTTCGCGGCCGCGTTCGAGGCCGTCGCGCGCGAGTGGTTGTCCGACGACGCGCTGGCGCGCGTGATCGAGACCGACGGCGAACTCGAGGAAGCGTATTTCACGCCGCAGTTCGTCGGGCTGCTCGACGAAGCCGTCTGGGGCCAGGGTTTTCCGGCCCCGCTTTTCTCCGGCGAATTCGACGTCGTATCGCAGTCGCTCGTGAAGGAAAAGCACCTGAAGCTGCAGTTGGCGCGCGGCCGCCAGCGCTTCAACGCGATCTGGTTCAATCACACCGAGCCGCTGCCTGCGAGCGCGCTGATCGCGTACCGCCTCGTGGCCGACGCGTGGAACGGCGTGACGCGCGTCCAGCTGATCGTCGAACACGCGGCCGGCTGAACGCCGCCGGCCCGGCCAACCGGCCCGCGGCACTCGCGGGCCGCATGCGCGCCGCGCCGAACGCGGCCGCGGCGCGCATGCAAGCACGTTCCGCGTCACCGGGAAACCCCGCCGATCGGCTATAATTCCGCTTTTTTACGAAGCAAGAATAGCGAACGATCATGGAAGCGGAACGTCTCAACGCGATCGAAAGCTCCCTGCTCGACCTGCGCACGCGCGCGGGCGAGCTTCGGGGGTATCTTTGACTACGACGCCAAAGCTGCGCGTCTGACCGAAGTCAACAAGCAACTCGAAGACCCGAACGTCTGGAACGATTCGAAGAACGCCCAGGCACTCGGCCGCGAGAAGAAGCTGCTCGAAGGCGTCGTCACGACGCTGACGGCGCTCGATAGCGACCTGCGCGATGCGCTCGACCTGTTCGAGCTGGCACGCGAGGAAGGCGACGAAGACACCCTCATCGCATCCGAAGACGACGCGAAGAAGCTCGAAGCACGCGTCGGCGACATCGAATTCCGCCGGATGTTCTCGAACCCGGCCGACCCGAACAACTGCTTCATCGACATCCAGGCCGGCGCCGGCGGCACCGAGGCGTGCGACTGGGCGTCGATGCTGCTGCGCCAGTACCTGCGCTACTGCGAGCGCAAGGGCTTCAAGGCCGAAGTGCTCGAAGAGTCCGACGGCGACGTCGCCGGCATCAAGAACGCGACGGTCAAGGTCACGGGCGAATACGCATACGGCTTCCTGCGCACCGAAACGGGCATTCACCGCCTCGTGCGCAAGTCGCCGTTCGACTCGTCGGGCGGCCGCCACACGTCGTTCTCGTCGGTGTTCGTGTATCCGGAAATCGACGACTCGATCGAAGTCGAGGTCAACCCGGCCGACCTGCGCATCGACACGTACCGCGCCTCGGGCGCGGGCGGCCAGCACATCAACAAGACCGACTCGGCGGTGCGGATCACGCACATGCCGACCGGCATCGTCGTGCAGTGCCAGAACGACCGCTCGCAGCACCGCAACCGTGCCGAAGCGATGGCCATGCTGAAGTCGCGCCTGTACGAAGCCGAAATGCGCAAGCGCCAGGCCGAGCAGGACAAGCTCGAATCGAGCAAGACCGATGTGGGCTGGGGCCACCAGATCCGCTCGTACGTGCTCGACCAGAGCCGCGTGAAGGACCTCCGTACGAACGTCGAAATGAGCAACACGCGAGCCGTGCTCGACGGCGATCTAGACGACTTCATCAGCGCGAGCCTCAAACAGGGCGTGTAAGCGCCGCGGCGCGGCCTCTCCGGTCGCGCCGCCCTTCCCGTTGCGTTGCCGCACCCACTCCGAATTCCGACCATCATGACCGAACCGACCCAAACGCAGCCCGCCGTCGCGGCGGACGAAAACCAGATCATCGCCGAGCGCCGCGAGAAGCTGCGCGCATTGCGCGAGCAAGGCGTCGCCTATCCGAACGATTTCCGGCCGACGCATCACGCCGCCGATCTCCAGGCGAAATTCGCCGACTCGGACAAGGCCGCGCTCGAGGCGAACCCGGTCGAGGTGTCGGTCGCCGGCCGCATGATGCTCAAGCGCGTGATGGGCAAGGCGAGCTTCGCGACGGTGCAGGACGGTTCGGGTCAGATCCAGTTCTTCGTGACGCCGAACGACGTCGGCGCGGAAACCTACGACGCATTCAAGAAGTGGGACCTCGGCGACATCGTCGCCGCACGCGGCGTGCTGTTCCGCACCAACAAGGGCGAGCTGTCGGTCCAGTGCAAGGAGCTGCGCCTGCTGTCGAAGGCGCTGCGTCCGCTGCCGGACAAGTTCCACGGCCTCGCCGACCAGGAAATGCGCTACCGCCAGCGCTACGTCGACCTGATCGTCACGCCGGAAACGCGCGACACGTTCCGCGCGCGCACCAAGACCATCGCGTCGATCCGCAAGTTCATGGACAACGCCGACTTCATGGAAGTCGAAACGCCGATGCTGCACCCGATCCCGGGCGGTGCCGCGGCGAAGCCGTTCGTCACGCACCACAACGCGCTCGACATGCAGATGTTCCTGCGCATCGCGCCGGAGCTGTACCTGAAGCGCCTGATCGTCGGCGGCTTCGAGCGCGTGTTCGAGATCAACCGCAACTTCCGGAATGAAGGCGTGTCGCCGCGCCACAACCCGGAATTCACGATGATGGAGTTCTACGCCGCGTACACCGACTACCGCTGGCTGATGGACTTCACCGAGCAGCTGATCCGCCAGGCGGCGATCGATGCGCTCGGCACCGCGACGATCCAGTACCAGGGCCGCGAGCTCGACCTCGCGAAGCCGTTCCACCGCCTGACGATCACGCAGGCGATCCAGAAGTACGCGCCGCAGTACACCGACGGCCAGCTGTCGGACGACGCGTTCCTGCGCTCCGAACTGAAGCGCCTAGGCGTGGACGTGTCGCAGCCGGCCTTCCTGAACGCCGGCATCGGCGCGCTGCAGCTCGCGCTGTTCGAGGAAACCGCCGAATCGCAGCTGTGGGAGCCGACCTACATCATCGACTACCCGGTCGAGGTGTCGCCGCTCGCACGCGCATCGGATACGGTGCCGGGCATTACCGAGCGTTTCGAACTGTTCATGACCGGCCGCGAGATCGCGAACGGGTTCTCGGAGCTGAACGATCCGGAAGACCAGGCCGCGCGCTTCAAGAAGCAGGTCGAGCAGAAGGATGCAGGCGATGAGGAAGCGATGTTCTTCGACGCCGACTACATCCGCGCGCTCGAACACGGGATGCCGCCGACGGGTGGTTGCGGGATTGGCATCGACCGTCTCGTGATGCTGCTGACCGACAGCCCGACGATTCGCGACGTGCTGCTGTTCCCGCACCTGCGCCGCGAAGACTGACGGCTGAGCCCCTGCGTGCGCCGCGCCTCGCGGCGCACTCGTCAGCTTTGTAACCACGCGTAAATCCCGCTCGCCGGCGTTCGCCGGCTTTCGATCCTCCCCCGTTTTATCCCCTCGTCGCGACGGCCTTCTCCGGGTTTTCCCGATAACGCCTGCCCGCTTCCCGCTGCAATTCGTTACACCTTGATACGGTGCGCCCCTCGCCCGTGGACGACACTCCTGTTGCGTCACCACGCATGACCACGGGACCAGAACGCGGCGCCGGAACGCCAAGTCTGCTCGCTCCCGAGCGTGGGATCCGGCCAGCGCCAACGAGCGAAGCCGGGTCGACACCGGAGAACAAAATGGACAACCAGAATCAAACCACCCCGCAAAAACAACGCCTCCACCCGCTTATCGCGACCGCGGCAGGCGCCGTGATCGTCGCGAGCCTCGCGGCCACCGCAGCGATCACGGGCATCTTCCCGAAGGCCAACAGCAATAACGCGCAGAACGGCCAGACCCAGGCCGCGCTGATCGCATCGCAGCCGGCCGTCGATACGGCCGCTGCAGCCAGCGCCGCGCTCGCCGCGCAAGCGCAGCAGCAGGCAGCCGAACAGGCCGCGCAGCAGAAGGCTGCTGCCGAGAAGGCAGCGCAGGTCGAACCGAAGCCCGCGCCGCGCCCGGCAGCCACGCACCACCGCCATACGCCGGCGCCGCAACCGCCGCAATACGCGCAGCAGCCGTCCGCGCCCGCGCAGCCGGCCTATTGCCAGACCTGCGGCACGGTCGTCGCGATCACGCAGACGCGTACGCCGGGTCAGAGTTCGGGGATCGGTGCGGTCGGCGGCGCAGCGGCCGGCGGCCTGCTCGGCAACCAGTTCGGTCACGGCAACGGCCGCACCGCGATGACGATCATCGGCGCGCTCGGCGGCGGTCTCGCCGGCAATCAGGTCGAGAAGCAGGTGCGCGCGGAAACCGACTACCAGGTACAGGTCCAGATGGAAAGCGGCGCGACGCGCACGTTCACGTACCACAACCCGCCGCCGTTCGGCCAGGGCCAGCGCGTGCGGATCGAGAACGGCACGCTGGTCGGCGCTTGACGCCTGACGCATCGCCGGGCAGCCCTTGCGCCGTGCCGGAAATGAAAAAGGCTCGTGAAGCATCACGAGCCTTTTCTTTTTTGCGTGACCCGTCCTGAAATAGGTTGACACTTTTTCGCCGAAACGAAGAGGTGCCAAATGGAGCAAGGGATCAAGCGG
>NZ_LOWY01000068.1:0-29038 GCF_001524185.1 Burkholderia sp. FL-7-2-10-S1-D7
ATCACGCCAAAAGTTAACATCTCAGCGCAGCGTTTACAACCAATCCTTCCCTAAAATAAAAAATGCCGTTCAGCTGCTTAACTGAACGGCATTAGCCCCGAGGGGCGCCTTTTTCACTGCTGCATGACGATTGCAGCGAACCGCGCTCAATGTTGCTGCGCGATACCCAGCTTCAGCATGACCTGATCGACGATCTGCTCGGGCGTCAGCTCGATGCTGACCACGATCGCTTCGTCCGGGCCCGGTTCCTCGAGCGTGTCGAGCTGGCTCTTGAGCAGCGACGGATCGAAGAAATGGCCGGTGCGGGTCTTCAGGCGCTCGTGCAACACCTCGAACGAACCCTTCAGATACACGAACCGCACGTCGGTATCGGAGCCGCGCAGCACGTCGCGGTACGACCGCTTCAGCGACGAGCAGGTGAACACGGCGGTCTCGCCGGCACGCTGCTTCTCCTCGATGGCCGCACGGATCGTGCGCAGCCACGGCCAGCGGTCGTCGTCGGTGAGCGGAATGCCGTTGTGCATCTTTTCCTTGTTCGCCGCGCTGTGAAACGCGTCGCCATCGGTATAGCTGCACGACAGGCGTTCTGCCAGCATTTCGCCGATTCGCGATTTGCCCGCGCCCGACACGCCCATTGCGATCAGAATCATTGACTACCCCTTGTTACAAAACCACGCTCAGCAGCAGCGTAAAGCTCAGACCGAGCACCGAGATGATGGTTTCAAGCAGCGACCAGGTCTTGAACGTCTGGCCGACCGTCATCCCGAAATATTCCTTGATCAGCCAGAAGCCGCCGTCGTTCACATGCGAGAAGATCAGCGAGCCGGAGCCCGTCGCGAGCACGAGCAGCTCCGGACGAACCGCCGCGCCCGACGCCGCCGCGATCGGCGCGACGATGCCGCAGGCCGTCGTCATCGCGACCGTCGCCGAACCCGTTGCCAGACGCATCAGCGCCGCGACGAACCAGCCGAGCAGCAGCGGCGACAGGTGCGCGTGCTTCGCGGTCTCGACGATCTGCTGCGAGATCCCGCTGTCGCGCAGGACGCCGCCGAAGCCGCCGCCCGCACCGACGATCAGCGTGATGCCGGCGATCGGCGCCAGGCACTCGCCGCAGAACTTCTGGATCTGGTCGCGGTTGAAGCCCTGCAGCTTGCCGAACGTGAAGAAGCTCACCAGCACGGCGATCAGCAGCGCGACGTCGGAGTTGCCGGCAAAGCGCAGCAGGTTGTTCGGCAGCGACTTCGGTGCGAACACCAGGTCGGCCCAGCTGCCGACGAGCATCAGCACGACGGGCAGCAGGATCGTGAACAGCGTGATGCCGAAACTCGGCAGCTCGCGCTTGCGACCGTCCGTGTGCGTATCGACGAACTGCGCTGCGAGCGGGTTGTTTTCCGGCAGCTTCACGAACTTCGAGATCATCAGCGCGAACAGCGGACCGGCGATGATCGCGGTCGGCACGCCGACGATCAGGCCGAACGCGATCGTCTTGCCGATATCGGCGCCGTATTGCTGAACGGCCAGCAGCGCGGCCGGGTGCGGCGGAATCAGCCCGTGCACGACGGACAGGCCGGCCACCATCGGCAGACCGACGACGAGCAGCGATTTGCCGGTGCGCTTCGCGACGTTGAACGCGATCGGGATCAGCAGCACGAAGCCGACTTCGAAGAACACCGGCAGGCCGACGATGATCGCGACGAACATCATCGCCCAGTGGATGTTCTTTTCACCGAACCAGTCGATCAGCGTGGTCGCGATCCGTTCGGCGCCGCCCGATTCGGCCATCATCTTGCCGAGCATCGTGCCGAGACCGACGACGATCGCGATGTGGCCGAGCGTGCCGCCCGTGCCCGTTTCGAAGGACTTGACGATCTTGTCCATCGGCATGCCGACGACGAGACCCAGGCCCAGCGAAACGATGATCAGCACCAGGAACGGGTAGATCTTGTAGCGCGCGATCATCAGGATCAGCGCGGCAATCGCGATCAGCGTGAATACGAGCAGCATGCTGCCTTGGACAGCCCCCATGTGGCACTCCTCCTTGAATTGTTCGAAACCGGGCGAGCTGTTGCGAGTATGCCCGGCTATGCAGGTCTCCGAAACACGGGGGGCACCCACCCCGTGAGGACGCTGAATTTTACTTATCTTTACGGTCCACGGATAGAACCGGTTCCATCAGCAAAAACCCTCGGTAAAACAAGCATTAAGCGCTTGTTTGCCGAGGGTCAAGGACGTGACGTTCGCAAGCCCCGTTACGGGCGCGAACGGGCCCTTATCATTTCGTACAAGTATTAACGATGAAGCTGGCTCGCGGCTTGCGCGAGACGCGTGACCTCGGCCCAGTCCTGCGCGGCGAGCGCGGCCTTCGGCGTGAGCCACGAACCGCCGACGCACACGACGTTCGGCAGCTTCAGGAAATTCGGCGCGGTGTCGACCGTGATGCCGCCCGTCGGGCAGAACTTCAGCGCCGGGAACGGGCCGTGGAACGCCTGCAGCATCGGCACGCCGCCGGCCTGCTGCGCGGGGAAGAACTTGACGATCTCGTAGCCGAATTCGAGCGCCTGAATGATGTCGCTCGGCGTCATCACGCCCGGCAGCAGCGGCAGGCCGGCGTCGAGCGACGCGAGGTGCAGGTCCTTCGTCAGGCCCGGCGACACGCCGAACTTCGCACCCGCGCGCTTCGCCTGCTCGCAGTGCTCGGGCTTCGTGATCGTGCCGACGCCGACGACGATGTCATCCGCGAGCTGGCTCGCGCGCTGGATCGCTTCCAGGCCGGCCGGCGTGCGCAGCGTGATCTCGAGCACCTTGACGCCGCCCGCGTGCAACGCGCGCGACACGTGTTCGCCCTGCTCGACCGAGTCGAATGCGAGCACCGGAATCACCGGGCCCAGCTTCACGATTTCAGCAATCGTCTTCATCAAATTCGCTCCTTGAAATTCATGCAGAGACGCGGACGGCCGCTTCGCCGACCAGCGCCCCGAAAACCGATGCGCCCTGCTCGGCCGGCGCGGCCGCCGCGCGGAACACGCCGAACAGTTCGCGACCGAAACCGACCTCGTTCTCGGCCTGGTGCAGCGGCTGCGCGACCGGGCGCGCCTGCCACTCGGCGTCGTCGACCTCGATGTCGAGGATGCCGGCTTCCGCGTCGATCACGAGCGTGTCGCCCGTCTTGACCTTGCCGAGCGGGCCGGCCAGCAGCGCCTCCGGCGACACGTGGATCACGGCCGGCACCTTGCCCGACGCACCGGACATGCGGCCGTCGGTCACGAGCGCGACGTGGAAGCCCTGATCCTGCAGCACGCCGAGCAGCGGCGTCAAACGGTGCAGCTCGGGCATCCCGTTGGCGCGCGCGCCCTGGAAGCGCACGACCGCGACGAAATCGCGCTTCAGCTCGCCGCGATCGAAGGCCTGCTGCACGGCTTCCTGCGAATCGAACACGATCGCGGGCGCGCTCACCTTGCGGTGCTCGGGCGCGACCGCCGAAATCTTGATCACGCCGCGGCCGAGCCGGCCCTGCATCAAGCGCAGGCCGCCATCCGGCTGGAACGGGTCGCGAATGCCGCGCAGCACCTTCGTGTCGTGGCTCTCGGCCGTGCCGTCGACCCACGTCAGCTTGCCGTCGATCAGCTTCGGCTCCTTCGTGTAATGCGACAGGCCCTTGCCTGCGACGGTCGTCACGTCTTCGTGCAGCAGCCCGCCTTCGAGCAGGTTGCGCACCAGGAACGCGACGCCGCCCGCCGCGTGGAAATGGTTCACGTCGGCCTTGCCGTTCGGGTAGATCTTCGCGAGCAGCGGCACGACCGCCGACAGCTCGTCGAAATCGTTCCAGTCGATCAGGATGCCGGCCGCGCGCGCGATCGCGACGAGATGCAGCGTGTGGTTGGTCGAGCCGCCCGTCGCGAGCAGCGCGACGATCCCGTTGACGATCGCCTTCTCGTCGATCACATGGCCGATCGGCGTGTACTGGCCGCGCTCGACCGTCAGGTCGAGCACGCGGCGCGCGGCTTCGGCGGTCAGTGCGGTACGCAGCGGCGTGTGCGGATGAACGAACGCCGAACCCGGCAGGTGCAGGCCCATCAGTTCCATCAGCATCTGGTTGCTGTTCGCGGTGCCGTAGAACGTGCAGGTGCCGTGGCCGTGATACGCGGCCGATTCCGCTTCGAGCAGCGCGTCGCGGCCGACCTGGCCGGTCGCGAATTGCTGGCGGATCTTCGCCTTGTCGTCGTTCGACAGGCCGCTCGTCATCGGGCCGGCCGGCACGAAGATGGTCGGCAGGTGGCCGAACTGGAGCGCGCCGATCAGCAGGCCAGGCACGATCTTGTCGCAGATGCCGAGGCAGAGCGCCGCGTCGAACATGTTGTGCGTGAGCGCGATCGCCGTGCCCATCGCGATCGCCTCGCGCGAGAACAGCGACAGCTCCATCCCCGGATTGCCTTGCGTGACGCCGTCGCACATCGCGGGCACGCCGCCCGCGAACTGCGCGACGCCGCCGTTCTCGCGCGCGGCGACCTTGATGATGTCAGGGAAGTCCTTGTACGGCGCGTGCGCGGACAGCATCTCGTTGTACGAGGACACGATGCCGATGTTCGGCTCGCGGATCGCCTTGATCTGGAACTTGTCGCTGCCTTCGAGACCCGCGAAGCCGTGCGCGAGGTTCGCGCACGACAGTGCGCCACGCGCCGGGAACTTGCCCTGCGCGCCGTCGATGCGCTGCAGATAGGCTGAACGGGTCGATTGGCTGCGGGCGATCACGCGTTCGGTGACTTTCGCCAGAGTGGGGTGCAGCGACGTCATGCTGGGCGCTCCTGTATGCCGGACGACACCGGCGGTTGGAATCGTGGGGACGGTCGAGTGCGTCGAACGAACGAAGTCAGTCTAGTAGAAAAACTACAAGCATGCAATGCGGATCAACATGCGCGCAACCCTCATTCCCGCCACCAGCAAGGCTTTACCTAGTGAAAACCCTAATCACCAGCATTTTCCACCCAAGAAATCGCGGACGACGGAGCTAGCATTTTCACGTAGATTTTCTACAATTCGATTGCGATACACTCGCTCATCCGAACCCGATTTTCATTCGCCGTCCCATGCTGCCTCGCATTGAAGCGATCCGCGCCGACCTGCGCCCGTCCGAGCGCAAGCTCGCCGACTACATTCTCGCCGCGCCGCGCGAGGTGCTTGACCTCGCCATGACCGAGCTGTCGACCCGCGCGGGCGTCAGCCAGCCGACCATCGCGCGCTTCTGTCAGGCGCTCGGCTGCAGCGGCTTTCGCGAATTCAAGATCCGGCTCGCGCAGAGCGTCGCGCCGGGCGTGTCGTCGGTCTATCGCGACGTCGAGCCCGACGAGCCCGCGCCCGGCATCATCGGCAAGGTGTTCGACCGCACGATCGGCGCGCTGATCGAAGTGCGCAACAGCCTGTCGGCCGGCAGCGTCGCCGACGCGATCGCCCTGCTGTCGAACGCGTCGCGGATCGAGTTCTACGGCGCCGGCGGCTCGGGCATCGCCGCACAGGACATCCAGCACAAGTTCTTTCGGCTCGGCGTGCCGAGCGTCGCGTATTCGGACCCGCACACGTTCTCGATGTCGTCGGCGCTGCTCGGGCCGCACGACGTCGTCGTCGCGATCTCGAATACCGGCCGCACGCGCGATATCGTCGATGCCGCGCGCTCAGCGCTCGCGTGCGGCGCGAAGGTCGTCGCGATCACGCAGAGCCACTCGCCGCTCGCGAAGCTCGCGACGGTGAGCCTCGCGTCGAACGTGGCCGAGGAAACCGACGTGTTCTCGCCGATGACGTCGCGGATGTCGCATCTCGCGATCGGCGACATCCTCGCGGTCGGCGTTGCGCTGTCGCGCGGGCCCGCGCTCATGGAGCGCGTCGGCCGCGCGAAGGAAGCGATCACGCGCCGCCGGATCGACGACTCGACGAAGGAATGACGCATACGGCGCGCAAATGAAAACGGCGCCCCGAGGGGCGCCGTTGCGCATCGATCGACTGCCGGCATGCCGCCGCCGGAAAGTTCAGAACGGCTTGATCACGACCAGCGCGACCGCCGCGAGCATGCCGAGCACCGGCAGCTCGTTGAACACGCGATACCACTTGTCGGTGCGCTTGTTCTCACCGCGCTCGAACACCCGCAGCAGGTGTCCGCAATACGCGTGGTAGATGATGAGCAGCAGCACCACCGTCACCTTCGCGTGGATCCAGCCCTGCCCCTGGCCGATGCCGATCACGAGCCAGAGCCACAGCCCGCATGCGAGCGCCGGCACGGCGATCATCGTCATGAAGCGGAACAGCTTGCGCGCCATCAGCAGCAGGCGCCGCACCGCGGCCGGATCGGTCTCCATGGCCAGGTTCACATAGATGCGCGGCAGGTAGAACAACCCCGCGAACCACGCGGCGATCAGAACGATGTGGAACGTCTTGACCCAGAGCATTGCCATCGGTTGTGCGCCTCGCGTTACTGACGGCCTTCGCCGTGCCCGAGCACGACGTACTTCAGCGACGTGAGCCCTTCCAGGCCGACGGGGCCGCGTGCGTGCAGTTTGTCGTTCGAGATGCCGATTTCCGCGCCGAGGCCGAATTCGAAGCCGTCCGCGAAGCGCGTCGACGCATTGACCATCACGCTGGCCGAATCGACTTCGCGCAGGAAGCGCATCGCGCGGTCGTGATCCTCGGTGACGATCGCATCGGTGTGGTGCGAGCCGTAATGGTTGATGTGCTCGATCGCGGCGTCGAGGCCGTCGACGACCTTGATCGCGAGCACCGGGGCGAGATATTCGGTGTGCCAGTCTTCGTCGGTGGCGTCGACGAGCGGCCCGATGCCCGCCTCGGCGAGTACCGCGCGCGCGGCCGCATCGACGCGCAGCTCGACCTGCTTGTCGCGATACAGCTTGCCGAGCGGCGGCAACAGCGTCGCCGCGATGCCGCTCGAAACGAGCAACGTTTCCATCGTGTTGCAGGTGCCGTAGCGGTGCGTCTTCGCGTTGTCGCACACCGTCAGCGCCTTGGCGAGATCGGCACGATCGTCGACATACACGTGGCAGATACCATCGAGGTGCTTGATCATCGGCACGCGTGCCTCGTTGATCAGGCGCTCGATCAGGCTCTTGCCGCCGCGCGGCACGATCACGTCGACGTATTCGGTCATCGTGATCAGCTTGCCGACCGCCGCGCGATCGGCCGTCGCGACGACCTGCACGGCATCCTGCGGCAGGCCGGCCGCCTCGAGCCCTTCGCCGATCAGCTTCGCGAGCGCCGCGTTCGATTCGAGCGCCTCGGAGCCGCCACGCAGGATCGTCGCGTTACCCGACTTCAGGCACAGCGCGGCCGCATCGATCGTCACGTTCGGGCGCGACTCGTAGATGATGCCGATCACACCGAGCGGCACGCGCATCTGGCCGACCTGGATCCCGCTCGGGCGGTACTTGAGGTTGCCGATCTCGCCGATCGGATCGGCCAGCGACGCAACCTGGCGCAGGCCTTCGACCATCGTCTTCAGCGCCTTGTCCGACAGCGTCAGGCGGTCGATGAACGCCGCATCGAGCCCCTTTTCGCGGGCACGGGCGACGTCGCGTGCATTCGCATCCTTCAGCGCCTGCGCGTCGCGCTCGATCGCGCGTGCGACGGCGTCGAGCGCCGCGTTCTTCGCGGCCGTGCTGGCGCGCGCCATCGCGCGGGAAGCGTGCCGGGCACGGCGGCCCAGGTCCGTCATGTACTGGTCGATATCCATCGTGTGACTCGAAAAGCGAGCCGCTTGGCGCGGCGTGAATTCGTGGGGAGCGTGGAGCGCGGCGGCAAGCGGGCCGCGCCAGCGATCGAAACATTGTAAGCGGGTTGCGATGCGTGCGCTGAAGGCCCGGACGGGGCTTAACGACGCACGCGACCCGCGGTCGGCGGTCGCTCGCCGCGCGCGCCCGCGACGGTCATCGCGAGCTGGAACAGGCCGTCCCACGGATCGGGCGGCGGATCGTCCTGCGTGCGGCGGCCCGGCGCGACGGCCGACAGCCCCTTCACCTGCCGGTCGAGCTTCGCGGCGAACGCGAGCGCCTTCTCGAGAACCGCCTCCGACACGCGGTTCAGCGCGGGGCCGATCAGCCGTTCGCGCGGCCCCCACACTCGGTTCTCGCGCAGCAGCGTGGCGAGCGGCTTGCCGGCCGTCGCCCCGCGCTTGATCCGCAACAGCGTGCGCAATTCCTCGACGACGGCCCACATCACGAGCACGATTGCCTCGCCCTCGCCCTTCAACCCGTCGATCATCCGTGCGAGCCGGGCTGCGTCGCCCGCGAGCATCGCCTCATTCAGCTTGAAGACGTCGTAGCGCGCGACGTTCAACACCGCGTCGTGCACCTGCTCGAACGACAACACGCCCTGCGGATAGAGCAGCCCAAGCTTCTGGATTTCCTGGTGCGCGGCGAGCAGGTTGCCCTCGACGCGCTCCGCGATGAACTGCAGCGCGCGCCGGCCATCGTCGCCGGCCGCGACGCGCTGGCCCTGCATCGACAGACGCTGGCCGATCCAGTTCGGCAGTTGCGCGCGGTCGACCGGATCGATCTTCAGCGCGACGCCGCCGTTCTGCAGCGCGGTAAACCACGCGGATTTCTGCGTTGCCGCATCAAGGCGCGGCAACGTGACGAGCATCAGCGCGTCGGGATTGGGGGTCGCCGCGAGCGTCTTGAGCGCGTCGGCGCCTTCCTTGCCGGGCTTGCCCGACGGAATGCGCAACTCGATCAGCTGACGCTCGCCGAACAGCGACATCGCCTGGGTCGCGCCGAGCAGCACGCTCCAGTCGAAGCCGCGCTCGACCGTATGCACCGAACGTTCGGTGAAGCCGGCCGCGCGCGCGGCCGCACGAATGCGGTCGCACGCTTCCTGCGCGAGCAGCGGCTCGTCGCCGTAGACGGTGTAGAGCCCGGCCAACCCCTTCGCGAGGTGCGGCTCCAGCGCATCAAGTCGCAATTGCATCGGTGCGTGCGCGGGCGATCAGAGCGGCGGCGGCGGCAGCGGCGCGCCCGGTGCAACGCCCGGCACCACGTCCTCCGGCGCCGGCGTCAGCGAGTGGACGATCGCAAGACGCCGCATCAGCTGGTCGACCGCGTCGTTCTCCATGTCCGCGTACAGGATGTCGGCTTCCTGCGCCTTCGCGTTCGTGTACTGGTCGCTGTACGTCATCGCGCGGTTCAGCGCGATCGCGCTCGGCGGGATCAGCACGGTGCCGTCCTTGCTCGTCAGCGTGTAGTTCAGCGTATAGAACAGCGCGTATTCCTGCGCCGACCCGTACTTGTTGAGCGTCAGCGTGTTCTGTCCGCGCGACTCCCACATGCGCAGCACGGCGTCGGCGTCGTCCGCCGACTTGACGATCTTCGTGTCGCTGCCGGCCTCGACGAGACGCGTCAGCCGCGCCTCGACGGGCGCGGGCGCGCCGGCCACCAGCAGGTGCTTGAACGCATAGTCCTGCTGGCCGCGCAGCTGGAAGCCGCATGCCGACAGCGCGACCGCGCTGCCGACGAGCATCAAAAACGATCTGCGGATCACCTTCGCTCCTTCTGGGTACGTCAGACGGCCGGCGGCCGTCAGACGACGATGTTCACGAGGCGGCCCGGCACGACGACGATCTTCTTCGCCGGCTTGCCGTCGCTGAACTTCGCGAACGCATCGTCGGCCACCGCCGCTGCTTCGATCGCCTCGCGGCTCGCGTCCTTCGCGACCTTCAGCGCGCCGCGCACCTTGCCGTTCACCTGCAGCACGAGTTCGATCTCGGCCTGCTCGAGCGCGGCCTCGTCGACCTTCGGCCACGGTGCGTCGAGCAGCGAGCCGAATTCATCCGCGTAGCCGAGCGCCTTCCACAGCTCGAACGTGACGTGCGGCACGACCGGGTACAGCACGCGCAGCAGCACGCCGTACGTTTCGCGCAGCACGCCGGGCGTCGCGCCCTTCGCGCCGTCGATCGCGTTCAGCATCTTCATCGCGGCCGACACGACCGTGTTGTATTGCAGACGCTGGTAGTCGAAATCAGCCTGCTTCAGCACGCTGTAGATCTCGCGGCGCAGTGCCTTGTCGGCATCGCCGAGCGCGGCCGCGTCGAAGCCCGCACGCGCGGCGAGCGCTTCACGATTCGTCGCGCCGAAGCTCCACACGCGACGCAGGAAGCGGCTCGCGCCCTCGACGCCCGCGCCCGACCACTCGAGCTGCTGCTCGGGCGGTGCGGCGAACATCGTGAACAGGCGCGCGGTATCGGCGCCGTACTGGTCGATCAGCACCTGCGGATCGACGCCGTTGTTCTTCGACTTCGACATCTTCTCGATGCCGCCAAGCACGACCGGCTGGCCGTCCGTGTTCAGCGTCGCGCCGACCGGGCGGCCCTTGTCGTCGTGCGTGACCGTCACGTCGGCCGGGTTGTACCAGGTCTTCTTGCCGGAAGCGTCTTCACGGTAGAACGTCTCGTTCAGCACCATGCCCTGCGTCAGCAGGTTCTTGGCCGGCTCGCCGAACTTCACGAGGCCGAGGTCGCGCATCACCTTGGTCCAGAAACGCGAATACAGCAGGTGCAGGATCGCATGCTCGATGCCGCCGATGTACTGATCCATCGGCATCCAGTAATCGGTGCGCGCGTCGACCATCGTCTCGGCATCCGGCGCCGTGTAGCGCGAGAAGTACCACGACGAATCGACGAACGTGTCCATCGTGTCGGTTTCGCGCTTCGCGGCCGCGCCGCACTTCGGGCACGTGCAGTTCAGGAACGCTTCCGACTTCGCGAGCGGGTTGCCCGAGCCGTCCGGCACGAGGTCTTCCGGCAGCACGACGGGCAGATCCTGCTCGGGCACCGGCACGTCGCCGCACGACGGGCAGTGGATGATCGGGATCGGCGTGCCCCAGTAGCGCTGGCGCGATACGCCCCAGTCGCGCAGGCGCCACGTGACCTGCTTGTCGCCGAAACCGCCGGCCTTCAGGTCGGCCGCGACCGCGTCGACGGCTTCCGCGTAGCGCAGGCCGTCGTACTTGCCGCTGTTCACGCAGGCTGCGACTTCCTTGTCGCCGTACCACTCCTGCCATGCGTCGAGCGAGTACTCCTGGCCTTCGGCCGCGATCACCTGCTTGATCGGCAGGTCGTATTTCTTCGCGAACGCGAAATCGCGCTCGTCGTGGCCCGGCACGCCCATCACCGCGCCTTCGCCATAGCTCATCAGCACGTAGTTGCCGATCCACACCTCGACCGGCTCGCCGGTCAGCGGATGCGTGACCGAGAAGCCCGTCGCGACGCCCTTCTTCTCCATCGTCGCGACGTCGGCCTCGGCGACGCCGCCGCGCTTGCATTCGTCGATGAACGCCTGCAGTTCCGGCTTGCCCTGCGCCAGGCGCGTGGCGAGCGGGTGCTCGGCCGCGATCGCGCAGAACGTGACGCCCATGATCGTGTCGGCACGCGTCGTGAACACGCGCAGCAGCTTCTTCTCGCCGTCGAGTTCGTACGGGAAGCCGAAGTTCACGCCGAAGCTCTTGCCGATCCAGTTCTGCTGCATGATCTTCACGCGCTCGGGCCAGCCGAGGCCGTCGAGATCGTTCAGCAGCTCATCCGCGTACTGCGTGATGCGCAGGTAGTACATCGGGATCTCGCGCTTCTCGACGAGCGCGCCCGAGCGCCAGCCGCGGCCGTCGATCACCTGCTCGTTCGCGAGCACGGTCTGGTCGACCGGGTCCCAGTTCACGGTGCCCGTCTTCTTGTACGCGATGCCCTTCTCGAGCATCTTCAGGAACAGCCACTGGTTCCACTTGTAGTAGTCGGGCTTGCACGTCGCGATCTCGCGCGACCAGTCGATCGCGAGGCCCATCGACTGCATCTGGCCCTTCATGTAGTCGATGTTGTCGTAGGTCCACTTCGCGGGCGGCACGCCGTTCGCCATCGCGGCGTTCTCGGCCGGCATCCCGAACGCATCCCAGCCCATCGGCATCAGCGTGTTGTAGCCGTTCATCCGCAGATAGCGGTACATCACGTCGTTGATCGTGTAGTTGCGCACGTGACCCATGTGCAGCTTGCCGGACGGGTACGGCAGCATCGACACGCAGTAGAACTTCGGCTTCTGCGAGTCTTCCTTCGTCTTGTAGGCATCGGCTGCGCGCCAGTCGCCCTGGGCGGCGGCTTCGACGTCGGCGGGTACGTATCTCTCGTGCATGGTGTGGTTCGGACTAGGCTTTAAGCGGCGCGCCACGAGGCGGGCACGCGGAAGTGGACGAAATCGGGCAGCCCGGCGGCGGGAGCAGGCTCACGGTTCTCGGGCCTGCCGCATGGTTCCGGATATTCGCCGGGTAACCCGGAGGGTCTCCAGGTTACCCGGCGAAACCCTGCCAACCGGGCGGAAACGACGATTATACCGTCCGTGGCGGGCGGGACGGCCGGTCTCGCGGGCCGGCCATGCATTCTTGCCCGCCCGGGCGCGCGGGCGGGCTGCGCGTCAGCGTGCCGCGCCCGTGGCCGCCGGTGCGGCGGCGCCCGCCGGCGGCACGTCGGTGACGAAGCCGATCCGCGTGAGGCCCGCGGCCTGCGCGGCGCCCATCACCTGCGCGATCACCTCGTAGCGGGTCGCGCGCGATGCGCGCAGCCGCAACTCGGGCGGCGCGGCGCCCGCGGCGGCGGCGCGGAAGCGCGCCGGCAGCGCGTCGAGTGCGACGGGCGCGTCGTCCCAGTAGAGTTTGCCGGCGTCGTCGATCGACAGCGTGACCGACTGCGGCGTGTCGCGCGCGACACTCGCCGCGACCTTCGGCAGGTCGAGCCGGATCGCGTGCGTCATCAGCGGCGCGGTGATGATGAAGATGACGAGCAGCACGAGCATCACGTCGATCAGCGGCGTCATGTTGATCTCCGCCATCGGCGCGGACGTCTTGTGGTGCTCCAGTCCGCCGAATGCCATGGTCGCTCCTCCGGAATGCGCGCGTCAGGCTTCCTGCGCGCACACGAACACGTGCAGGTCGCGCGCGAAGCCGTCGAGTTCCTCGGCGAGCTGGCGTACGAGCCGCCCGAGGATGTTGTAGGCGAGCACCGCGGGGATCGCGACGACGAGCCCGAACGCGGTCATGATCAGCGCCTCGCCGACCGGCCCCGCGACGTTCTCGATCTGCGCCTGCCCGCTCGCAGCGATGCTGCCGAGCGCGTGATAGATGCCCCATACGGTGCCGAGCAGGCCGACGAACGGCGCGGTGCTGCCGATCGACGCGAGCAGCACCTGACCGAACTCGAGACGGCGCTGCGAGCGCAGCATCGCGTGACGCAGCGCGCGCAGCACGCGTTCGCTGCGCTCGACACGCGCGGCGAGCGCGGCCGGATCATGTTCGTCGGCCGCATCGCGCGCCGCTTCGGCGAGCGGTACGAACACGCGCTCGCGATCGGCACCGGCGAGCGCGGCGATGCCCGCGTCGAGCGACGCCGCGCGCCAGAACGAGGCGAGCGCCCGCGGCCCCTGGCGCTTCGCGCGGACCAGCAGCCAGGCTTTCATGAGGAGGAAGCACCAGCTGGCGACGGACATCGCCAGCAGCACGTAGGCGACGGCGTGCGTGATCGCATCGCCGCTTTCGAGGTAGTGGACAACGCCGGTGGGAATCGCCATCGGAGTTTCCCCGTGAGGGTCAGCGCAGGCCGAGCACGTCCTGCATGTCGAACAGGCCGGCGCCGCGCGCCGACAGGAAGCGGACCGCACGCAGCGCGCCCTGCGCGTACGATACGCGGCTCGACGACTTGTGCGTGATCTCGATCCGTTCGCCGATCCCGGCGAACAGCACGGTGTGATCGCCGACGATGTCGCCGCCGCGCACGGCCGCAAAGCCGATCGTCGACGGATCGCGTTCGCCCGTCACGCCCTGGCGGCCGTACACCGCGCATTCGTCGAGCGAGCGCCCGAGCGCGCCGGCAACGGCCTCGCCCATCATCAGCGCGGTGCCCGACGGCGCGTCGACCTTGTGACGGTGGTGCGCCTCGATGATCTCGATGTCGTAGCCGTGCGAGAAATGCTTTGCCGCGAATTCGAGCAGCTTCAGCGTGACGTTCACGCCGACGCTCATGTTCGCCGCGAACACGATGCCGATCTTGCCTGCCGCGGCCTGCAGCTCGGCCTTCTGCTCGGCGGTGAAGCCGGTCGTGCCGATCACGAGCTTCACGTCGTGGCGCAGCGCGGCCGCGACGTGCGCGATCGTGCCTTCCGGCCGCGTAAAGTCGATCAGGTAGTCGGCCTGCGCGAATACGGCGTCGAGGTCGTCGGTCAGCTTGATCCCGGTTTCCTTGCCGAGGAACGCGCCCGCGTCCTGACCGAGGAACGGCGAATCGGCGCGGTCGAGCGCGCCGACGAGCTGCGCGTCGGAATCGTTGAGAACGGCTTCGATCAGCATCCGGCCCATACGGCCCGATGCACCGGCAATCGCAATCTTCATGGCTTTCTACACGACAGGTCTAAAGGCGGGCGGCGCTTGCCGCCCTGTTTCCGCTCGCGGGCCGCTTACTGCGACTGGGCCGGCGCGGTGAGCGGCTGGTTCTGCAGGTTGTCCGAACCCTGCGGGCCGACCGGCGGCGACGCCTCGTTCGACACGTTCGGCTGCGGCGGGCGATGGAACTGGAATTGCGGCTGGATCGCCGGCGCGGCGCCCGGCGGCTGGCCGCCCGGCACCGGCGCGCCGCCCGAAGCCTGCGCGGACGGCGTGAAGCGGCGGGCGGTCGTGCCCTGCCCCGACACCTGGTTGGTCGCGCGGTTCGCCGCGCGCGCCGCCTGGGCGTTGGCATCCTGATCGACCGCCACGCCGGAAACCGGCTCGGTGGATGCGGTCGCGGTCGCGGTCGCGGTCGCGGTCGCGGCCGCCTGCGCGGCGCTCGCGGCAGCAGCGGCTTCGGACGCCTTCTTCGCCGCAGCCGCCGCCTTCGCCTTCTTGCCGCCGCGATCGCCGTCGATATCGGCCAGCAAATCGAGTTCGGAAGGCAGGTTCTCGGCACCCGTCCAGCTCGCGAGGCGATCGGCCGAGAACGTCAGCACGAGGTCGCGCTGCTGGACGACCGACGTGGAGCCGCGCTTGAAGTAAAAGAGGTAATCCCAGCGGTCGGCATGAAACATGTCCGACAGCAGCGGCGTGCCGAGCAGCGCGCGGACCTGCTCGCGCGTCATTCCGGCCTGCAGCTGCGCGGCCTTCTCCTGCGACACGAAGTTGCCCTGCACGACAGTGATCCGATAGGGCGTGATGCTCTGCGCGATACGCTGCGTCACGCTGTCGTACGACGAACAACCAGCCAGCGCGGCAACGGCGGCGGCAGCGATGATGGCACTCCGCATGCGACTCCTCTGAAGGTGCGAAAGAGATTCCGGGAACATTTCCGTCACCGTGCAGGCCCGCGTCGCGGGCCGCGCGTGTTTCTGGAACGGCGAAAAGCCGGTAACATTGAAGCCCTGCATTGTACTCTAGGGATGCCTAGCCATGACCAATCCGACGGATCTCAAGAATATCGGGCTAAAGGCCACCCTACCGCGCCTCAAGATTCTCGAGATCTTCCAGCAAAGCCCGGTGCGTCACCTGACGGCCGAAGACGTCTACCGCAATCTGCTCAACGAGCAGCTCGACATCGGGCTCGCCACCGTTTACCGCGTGCTGACGCAGTTCGAGCAGGCCGGCCTGCTCACGCGCAGCAACTTCGAATCCGGCAAGGCCGTGTTCGAACTGAACGAAGGCTCGCACCACGATCACCTCGTCTGCCTCGATTGCGGCCGCGTCGAGGAATTCTTCGACGCCGAGATCGAAGGCCGCCAGCAGGCGATCGCGAAGGAACGCGGCTTCCGGCTCCAGGAACACTCGCTCGCGATGTACGGCTCCTGCACGACCGAGAACTGCCCGCACCGCAAGCACTGATCCGCACGCATCACGCCTGCGCCACGGCCCGGCCGGCATCCCGCCGCCCGGGCCGTGTTGTTTTCGGGATCGGAATGAAAAAGGCCCGCACGTTGCGGGCGGGCCGGCTCGGGAAAGTTTCCAATTGTGAGCGGCGAGCCATGCCGCCGCCCCACGGTGCGCGATGCTCGACGCCCGATGCCCCCTTCGCCGCGCGTCAGGCTGCGCTCGCGCACGCCGGCGCGAACTCGAGCGTCCACGCGCCGTCGAGCGGAATCTCGTCGCAGTTCGGCTGCGGGCCGCCGCGGTCGACGATCACGAAGTCGCTGACCGCGTCGAGCGCGAGCAGCGGATGGTGCCAGACGCCCTTTGCGTAGTTCACGCCCTGCCAGCCTTCGGCGAGAAACGCGCGCATCGCGTCGGGCCGGAACTCGCCGGCCGGCGCGACGACGATCGCGTAGCGCGACACGGCCGCGAGCGGAATGAACGCCTGGCTGCCGTGAGGATGGCGCTCCATCAGCGTGATCGCGACCGGCAGCGCGCGCGGCTGCGCGCGAAACACGCTGACGAGCGGCCGGCCGCCGTCCGCGCAGACGTCGATCGTCGCGAGATCGTGGAAGCGCTCGGTCGTGCCGCCGTTGATCGGGAAGTGCCGCGCGCCTTCGAGCGCGATCACGTCGCCGAACGGCGCGAACGCCTCGCGGGTCAGGCGCTCGACGCGCAGGATGTGTGGTCCGCTCATGCCGATGCCTCCTTCAAGCCGGCTCGCCCCACAGACGCAGGCGCGACACGCCGCCGTCCGGGAAGATGTTGAAACGCACGTGCGTGACGGGGCCGAGTGCCGCGAGCTGGTCGAACGTATGCACGTGGTCCATCTGCAGCTTCTGCTCGCCGAGCAGCTCGGCCCAGAACATCGACTGCGTGACGAGCGAATCGTCGGTGCCACCCACGACCCGCGCGGCCTGCAGCGAACAGCGGTCGGGGAAGTTGCCCTTGAAGAACGCCGTATCGACCTCGACGCGCCGGATGATGCCCGGCCGCGCCAGCGCGACGATCGCCCAGTCGTTGCCGGGCTCGCGGCGGCGCCGCGTTTCCCAGCCGTCGCCCATGTTCGCGCCGCGCCCCGGCATCAGCATCTGCGAGGCCGGACCGAAGTGCTGGTTGTTCGCGGCCACCAGGTAGCCGCCGTTCTCGATCGCCGCGAGATCGACGAGCTCGCCGGCCGGCACCTGGCGCCAGTCGCGCTGCGGCTGGCCGTACACGCGCAGCCGCGCGAGCCCGCCGTCCGGATACAGGTTCACGCGCAGGTGCGTGACCGGCTGCGCATCGTCAACGCTCACGTAGTGGTGCGAATTGCCCTGCAGCGTCGTCGCGGGGACGATCGTGCGCCATTCGGCGTCGTCCGGCGGCGTGTCCCCGTCCACCGCGCATGCCTCGATCGACGCCGCCGGCGGGAAGTTGCCGGTGAAGTGGCTCGTATCGAGATCGACGCCGTGAATCACGCCCGGCCGCGCGAGCCGGACCACGCAGAAGTCGTGGCCGGTGGTGCGCTTGCGGCGCGTTTCCCAGCCGTCCATCCACTTGCCGTGGTCGTCGTACTTGCCGGGAATGAAGACGGCCGGCTCGGGATTCAGCATGCGCTCCTTCGGCGCGAAGAATTCGTCGCTGGCGAAAAGCGCCTGTGCGCCCAGGCGCGGGTCGGCGAGGTTCATGTAGCGCCGCGTGAAGGCCGGCGCGTTCGGATCGAGGATGGGGGCTGCCATGTCGTCTCCAATATCTTGATGAGGGCCGGCGCATCGTCGCGCCGGCCGCAGGGAATTCGTTCACGCGAGGCGGCCGGGCAAGCCGCTTCGCGCGAGGGTGCTCAGAGCGCGTGGGCCTGGTCGCCGGCGACCGGTGCGGCGCTCGCCGATTCGTCGGCCACGTAGCGCAGTTCGCGGTTCAGCACGCGCGTCGCGCGGGCCCGGTCGATGTCGTTCTCCCACACGGCGACGACCACCGTCGCGACGCAGTTGCCGATCAGGTTGGTCAGCGCGCGGGCGATGCCGACGAACCAGTCGACCGGCAGGATCAGCACGAGGCCCAGCACCGGAATCGCGGGAATCGCCGACAGCGTCGCCGCGAGGATCACGATCGCCGAACCCGGAATCCCGTGCGCGCCCTTCGACGTGACGAGCGATACCAGCAGCACGACGATCAGGTCATGCGTGGACAGCGGCGTATTGGTGGCCTGCGCGATGAACAGCACGGCGAGCGTCAGGTAGATCGAGAAGCCGTCGAGGTTGAACGAATAGCCGGTCGGGATCACCAGGCCGACCGTCGAATCCTTGATGCCCATGTATTCGAGCTTGCTCATCACCTGCGGCAGCACCGCGTCCGACGACGCCGTGCCGAGCACGATCGACAGTTCCTCGCGCAGGTAGCGGATCAGCTTGAACACCGAGAAGCCCGCGATGCGCATCACGATGCCGAGCACGACCGTGACGAACACGATGCAGCTCAGGTAGAACACCGCGACGAGGTAGCCGAGCTGCTTGAGCGACGCGACGCCGTACTTGCCGGTCGTGAACGCGATCGCGCCGAGCACGCCGAGCGGCGCGAGCTTGATGATGAAGCCGATGATGCGGAAGAACACGTGCGACAGCTCCTCGATCAGGCTGTTCACGCGCTGCGCCTTGTCGCCGAGCAGCGACAGCGCCGAGCCGAACAGCACCGCGAACACGAGGATCTGCAGGATGTCGCCCTTCGCGAACGCGTCGATCGCGGTGTCGGGGATGATCTTCATCAGGTAGCCAGCCGTGTCCTTCAGGCTTTCGGCGTTCTTCGCGTACGACGAGAGCGAGGCCGCGTCGAGCGAGTGCAGGTCGATGTTCATCCCGACGCCCGGGCGCGTCAGCCACGCGAGGACGAGCCCGATCCCGAGCGCGATCGTCGTCATCACCTCGAAGTAGACGACCGCCTTCAGGCCGACCCGGCCGACCTTCTTCAGGTCGCCCGCATTGGCCATCCCGCTGACCACGACGCAGAACACGATCGGGCCGATGACCATCTTGATGAGCTTCAGGAAACCGTCGCCGAGCGGTCGCAGCGATTCGGCGAAATGCGGGAAGAACGCGCCGAGCGCGACCCCCAGGATTAATGCGACGACTACCCGGCCAAACAGCGAATTGAGGAATTTCGACACGGCGCTCTCCCGATCCAACGGTTGCAGTTTCGTCTGTTCATACTGGTAAGACCAGTGATGTTATGGTCGATAGTAGGAAGCCGATATAGTCGCGTCAAGGCCGAACAAAATAGGGATTTCCCGCCCATGCAGGGGCGGATCGTGACTTTCCCGTAGGCCGGTCATGCATCGCGCGCAGGCGGATTACAATGCCGGTCAGACCGGCCATCGTTCACATCATGAAAAACGTTCCGCACACCGTGACCGACGCCGCCATCGCGACGATCCGCGACCGGATCGAGGCAGGCGTGTACCCGGTCGGCAGCCTGCTGCCGGCCCAGCGCCAGCTCTCCGAGGAGCTGGAGATCAGCCGCGCGTCGCTGCGCGAGGCGCTCTCCACGCTCGAGGCGCTCGGGATGCTGCGCATCCGCGCCGGCAAGGGCGTGTATGTCGAAAGCGCCCAGGCGACGGCCGCCCATGCGTGGCAATTCGCCGAGCAGTCGTCGCCGCCCGACACGTACCAGATGCGCTATGCGCTCGAAGGATTCGCCGCGCGGATGGCCGCGCACGTCGTCACCGACGACGACATCGCATGGTTCGAGGATAACCTCGCCGACCTGCACGTCGCGCTGACCGAGAGCGCACTCGACGAAGCGTCGCGGCTCGACTTCGACTTCCACATGCGGATCATCCATCTCGCGGGCAACGCGGCGATCGAGTCGGTGCTGCGCAGCAGCGCGGACATCATGAAGGAAAGCCAGCGCATGCCGTTCTACCGGCGCGAGCTGCTGCTGTCGACGTGGCACGAGCACCGCGCGATCGTCGACGCGCTGATCGCCCGCGATGCGGCCGCGGCCGGTACGGCGATCGAGACGCACATCGCGAACGCCGCGCAACGCGCGGGCGTCTTCTTCCCGACGCCGGGCACCTGACGCCCCGTCGGCCGGCGGTCCCGGCCGCCGCGGCAGCCCATTCTCCGGTCGTACCGGTCATCCCCCCGAAGGATCGCGATACGCGAGCGCGCGCCCGACGCGCATAGACCTCGCCGAATTCGGTGAGCTGCACCGCGCGGCAAGTCACGCAGTCGCCCGCTTTCGCGCCCGCCAATGAAACAGGCACGCTCCGCAAATCGCGGGCGTGCCTTTCCTGCATGCGCGCCGTCGCGCCATCAGCGGACGATCATGCCCCCTCGTGCGCGAAATCGATCAGCACCTTCATCGCACGCTGCCGGTCACCGGCCAGCTCGAACGCGCGGTTCGCGTCGCGCATCGGGAACACGCCGGTCACAGCGGGGCGCAAGTCGACGCGCTGCGCATTGATCAGCTGCACCGCGAGCGCGAATTCCGCATGGAAGCGGAATGAACCGCAGATCGACAGCTCCTTCGCGACCACGACGTTCTGCGGCAGGCTGACATCGCCGCCGAGCCCGAGCTGCACGACGATGCCGCGCGGCCGCATCACGTCGAGACCGTCGCGCAGTGCGCGCCCATTGCCCGAACACTCGATCATCACGTCGAACGTGCCCTTGTCGGCACCGTAGCGCGCGACCCAGCCGGTGTCCGTCGACGCGTTGATCGCGTGATCCGCGCCGAGCGCGCGGGCAACCTCGAGCGGCGCATCGACCACGTCGGTCGCGACGATCTCCGCCGCGCCATGCACGCGCGCCGCCGCGACCGCCAGCACGCCGATGGGCCCGCACCCCGACACGAGCACCCGGCGGCCGATCAGCGGGCCCGCGCGCGACACTGCATGCAGCCCGACCGCGAACGGCTCGGCAAGCGCCGCGAGCGACAGCGGCACATGGTCCGCCACCTTCACGCACTGCGCGGCATCGCACACGAGCGCGTTGCGAAATGCGCCCTGCACGTGCGGCATGCGCATCGCGCTGCCATAGAAGCGCATGTCGAGACACTGGTTCGGGAGCCCTTCCAGGCAGTAGCGGCACGCGCCGCACGGGCGGCTCGGATTCACCGCGACGCGATCGCCGACCTTCACCGACGTCACGTCCGGCGCAACGGCCGCCACCGTGCCGGCCACTTCATGGCCGAGCACCATCGGCTGCTGCAGCCGGATCGCGCCGAAGCCGCCGTGCCGGAAATAATGCAGGTCGGAGCCGCAGATGCCGCCCATCGCGACATCGACGCGCACCTGGCCCGGGCCGATCTCGCCCGCGTCCTGCTCTTCGAGCCGCAGGTCGTTCGGACCGTGGATCACGAGACACATGCAACGCATACGCATGACGTTCTCCTATACGGCGCTGGTCAGGCCGCCGTCGACGAACAGCGTCTGGCCGTTCACGAAATCGGATGCGGCCGATGCGAGGAAGATCGCCGCGCCGCACAGCTCGTCGACGCGCCCCCAGCGGCCGGCCGGCGTGCGCTTGCAGAGCCATTCGGAGAACGCCGCGTCGTCGACCAGCGCGCGGTTCAGCTCGGTCTCGAAATAGCCTGGCGCGAGGCCGTTCGCCTGGATGCCGTGACGCGCCCAGTCGGCGCACATCCCTTTCGTCAGCATCCGCACCGCGCCCTTCGTCGCCGCATACGGAGCGATCGTCGGCCGCGCAAGCTCGCTCTGCACCGAGCAGATGTTGATGATCTTGCCGCGGCCGCGCGCGATCATGTGGCGCGCCACCGCCTGCGCGACGTTGAACACGCCGTCAAGATTCACGCGCATCAGCGCGTGCCAGTCGTCCGGCTCGAATGCATCGAGCGGTGCGCGGCGCTGGATGCCCGCGTTGTTCACGAGGATGTCGATCGCGCCGACGCGCGCCTCGAAATCGTCGATCGCCGCACGCACCTGCGCATGCTCGGCGACGTCGAACACCGCGTAATCGGCCGCGAAACCTTCCTCGCGGAAATGGTGCGCGAGCGTCGCGGCCTTCTCCTCATTGCGGTCGTTGATCACGATCGCCGCGCCGGCTTCCGCGAGCCCGCGGGCGAGTGTCAGCCCGATCCCGCGTCCGGAACCCGTGATCAGTGCGCGGCGGCCGTCCAGCCGGAACCGGTCAAGCGCGTTGCTCATGCATGTCTCCTCGTGCCAGCGAGCCGACCGCCGGTCGCGGCCGGTATCGCGATGAGCGTATCTTCGGCGCTCGGCCGGGGCCGCGCCAATAGTCTTTTTTGATCCGGTTATCATGAAATCCGATCACCGTCCGCCGCCGCCCGCCCACCATGGAACTCAAGCAATTGCGCGCCTTCGTCACGCTCGCGGAAGAGCTGCATTTCGGGCGCGCCGCGCAGCGCCTGTTCATCGTGCAGTCCGCGCTGAGCATGCAGATCAAGGCGCTCGAGGAAGATCTGGGCGCACGCCTGTTCGAGCGCGACCGCCACAAGGTCGAACTCAGCGATACCGGACGCGTGTTCCTGCCCGAGGCGCGGGCGACGCTGCAGCAGGCCGCGCGTGCGGAGCAGATGGCACGGCTGTCGAGCCGCGGCGAAATCGGCACGCTGCGCATCGCGTTCGTGTCGTCCGTGCTGCCGGCGCTGCTGCCGGCCGTGCTGCGCACGATGCGCGAGCGCTATCCGCTGATCGCGCTCGAATTGAAGGATCTGCCGACGCCCGACCAGATCGCCGCGCTGCGCGATCGGCGCATCGATTTCGGAATGATCCGGCTGCCGGCCGCGTATGCGGGAATCGACACACGCGTGGTGCTCGAGGAAGGCTTCGTCGTCGCGCTGCCGCTCGACCATCCGCTCGCCGCGCACGAGACGATCACGCCGGCCGCGTTACGCGGACAGCCCGCGTTCGTGCTCGCGCGCCGCTACGCGCCCGGCTTTCACGACGACATGCTGCTCGCGCTGAGCCGCGCGGGCACGACGCTCGAGATCGCGCAGGAGTTCGGGGAATTCACGACGATGCTCGCGCTGGTCGCGGCCGGAATGGGGATCGGGCTGATCCCGGCGGAAGCCGCGAGCGCGTTGCCGCCGAACGTGCTCGCGCGGCCGCTCGACCTGGCCGGGCACCGGACCGGCATCGGGCTCGCGTGGACCGACCTCGACAGCCCGCTGAAACGCGCGTTCGTGGACGTGCTCGAACACGTGACGGCGAACGCCGGGCAATAAAAAGCCCGGCCGGAAAAACCGGGCCGGGCTCGTTCGCCACGCCGGCCGCCTTGCGGCGGCCGCGCGACGTGCGGGATTACTTCGCGTTCGCGAATGCGACTGCCGTATCCAGCATGCGGTTCGAGAAACCCCACTCGTTGTCGTACCAGCTCGACACCTTGACGAGGCGGCCCGACACCTTGGTCAGCGTCGCGTCGAACGTCGACGAAGCCGGGTTGTGGTTGAAGTCGATCGAGACCAGCGGTGCGTCGTTGTAGCCGAGGATGCCCTTCAGCGCGCCTTCCGATGCTTCCTTCATGATCGCGTTGACTTCCTCGACGGTCGTGTCACGCTTCGCGATGAACGACAGGTCGACGATCGACACGTTGATCGTCGGGACGCGGATCGCGTAGCCGTCGAGCTTGCCGTTCAGTTCCGGCAGCACGAGGCCGACGGCGGACGCAGCGCCCGTCTTCGTCGGGATCTGGCTGTGGGTGGCCGAACGCGCGCGGCGCAGGTCTTCGTGGTACACGTCCGTCAGCACCTGGTCGTTCGTGTACGCGTGGATCGTCGTCATCAGGCCGGTTTCGAGGCCGATCTTGTCGTTCAGCGGCTTGACGAGCGGCGCGAGGCAGTTCGTCGTGCACGATGCGTTCGAGATGACGGTGTGCTCGGCCTTCAGCACGTCGTGGTTCACGCCGTAGACGATCGTTGCGTCGACATCCTTGCCGCCCGGCGCCGAGATGATCACCTTCTTCGCGCCGCCCTTCAGGTGCGCGCTCGCCTTTTCCTTCGTCGTGAAGAAGCCCGTGCATTCCATCACGACGTCGACGCCCAGCTCGCCCCACGGCAGTTCGGCCGGGTTGCGGTTCGCCAGCACGCGGATCTTGTCGCCGTTCACGACGAGGTAGTCGCCGTCGACCGACACTTCGCCCGGGAACTTGCCGTGCGCGGTGTCGTACTGGGTCAGGTGCGCGTTGGTCTTCGCATCGCCCAGGTCATTGATCGCGACGATCTCGAGATCGTGCTTCTTGCCGTTTTCATAAAACGCGCGCAGCGTGTTGCGGCCGATACGGCCGTAGCCGTTGATTGCGACGCGAATCGTCATGGTCTATCTCCTGATGGCTGAAAAAATTCGTTTCGTGCAGCTTCACGGTGCGACGCGCGCGGGGGTGGCGCGCGTCGCGAATGGTTTTAGGCCAGCACGGCCTTCGCGGTCTCGACGACGTGCTCGACAGTGAAGCCGAAGTACTTGAACAGCACGCCGGCCGGGGCCGATTCGCCGAACGTGTCGATCCCGACGACGCCGCCTTCGAGGCCGACGTACTTGTGCCAGAACGCGGTCACGCCCGCTTCGATCGCGACGCGGCGCACGCCGTGCGGCAGCACGCGTTCGCGGTATTCGGCGTCCTGGCGGTCGAACACGTTGGTCGACGGCATCGACACGACGCGGGCTGCGATGCCCTGCTGCGCGAGCGGCTCGACGGCCTTCATCGCGAGCTCGACTTCCGAGCCCGTCGCGATCAGGATGATCTTGCGCGCGACGATTTCTTCGTCCCAGTCCTTCAGCACGTAGCCGCCCTTTGCGATGTTCGCGATCTGCGAATCCGTGCGCGGGTTGAACGCGAGGTTCTGGCGGCTGAAGATCAGGCTCGACGGACGGTCTGCGGCAACCGCCTGGGTCCATGCGACGGCCGTCTCGACCGTGTCGGCCGGACGCCATACGTCGTGGTTCGGGATCAGGCGCAGGCTCGACACGTGCTCGATCGACTGGTGCGTCGGGCCGTCTTCGCCGAGGCCGATCGAATCGTGCGTGAACACGAAGATCGACGGGACCTTCATCAGCGCGGCGACGCGCAGCGCGTTGCGGCTGTAGTCGGAGAACGTCAGGAACGTGCCGCCGAACGGCTTGTGGCCGCCGTGCAGCGCGAGGCCGTTGATCGCGGCGCTCATGCCGAATTCGCGCACGCCGTAGTTGATGTGGTTGCCCAGCACGACGCCCGCGCCTTCCGGATTCGCGCGGACCGCCTTCGACGCCTTCCAGTTGGTCAGGTTCGAGCCGGTCAGGTCGGCCGAGCCGCCGAGCAGTTCCGGCAGTGCGGCAGCCAGCCCTTCGATCGCCTGCTGCGACGCCTTGCGGGTCGCGACCGTCTCGGCGCGCTCGTTCGCGCCGGCGATGATCGCCGCGGCCTTCTCGGCCCAGTCGGCCGGCAGCTTGTTGGCCATCCGGCGTTCGAACTCAGCGGCTTCTGCCGGGAATTTCGCGCGATATTGCGCGAACGTCGCGTCCCAGTCGGACTCGGCACGCTTGCCGGCTTCCTTCGCGTCCCATGCCGCATAGACTTCCTGCGGAATCACGAACGGCTCCCACTTCCAGCCGAGCGCTTCGCGCGTCTTCGCGATTTCTTCCGCGCCGAGCGCAGCGCCATGCACGTCGTGGCCGCCGGCCTTGGTCGCCGCGCCCTTGCCGATCACCGTCTTGCAGCAGATCAGCGTCGGCTTGTCCGACAGCTTCGCCTTCGCGATCGCCGCGTCGACCGCGTCGACGTCATGGCCGTTCACGTTCGGGATCACGTTCCAGCCATAGGCCTCGAAACGCTTCGGGGTGTCGTCGTGGAACCAGTTGACGACGTCGCCGTCGATCGAGATGCCGTTGTCGTCGTACAGCGCGATCAGCTTGTTCAGCTTCAGCGTGCCCGCGAGCGAGCAGGCTTCGTGCGAGATGCCTTCCATCAGGCAGCCGTCGCCGAGGAACACGTACGTGTGGTGATCGACGATCTTCGCGCCGTCACGGTTGAACTCGTCGGCCATCAGCGCTTCGCCGAGCGCCATGCCGACCGCGTTCGCGAGACCCTGGCCGAGCGGGCCCGTGGTCGTCTCGACGCCCGGCGTGATGCCGTATTCGGGGTGGCCCGGCGTCTTCGAATGCAGCTGGCGGAAGTTCTTCAGCTCTTCCATCGGCAGGTCGTAGCCGGTCAGGTGCAGCAGCGCGTAAAGCAGCATCGAGCCATGGCCGTTCGACAGCACGAAGCGGTCGCGGTCTGCCCAGTGCGGGTTCGTCGGGTTGTGCTTCAGGTGGCGCGACCAGAGCGCAACGCCGATTTCGGCCATGCCCATCGGCATGCCGGGGTGGCCGGAGTTCGCTTGCTGGACGGCGTCCATCGCGAGCGCACGGATCGCGTTGGCCATCAGGGTGGTAGAGGCGGGAGACGAAGTCGTCATGTCGAGTCCGGAGAACGAGTCGAGGAAACGGGGGCACGGCGGCATCCGGAAGCTCGAGCGTCAATCGTTCCCGGCGCGCGGTGCGGCGCCTGACGGACGCGAAGCGGACGGAGCCTACGGACGGGGCTGCAAAGCTCGTCATTTTAACAGATGGGCTGACATTTCCCTTGTCGGCGCGCGGTGTTCCGGCACGCTTTTCCGCGGAACCGCATGCCTCCTATAATTCAGACGTCGGAACTGCCCGCCCCGAGCGGCCCGCCCGTGAACACGACCCTTCTCTTCCATCCCACGCCCGACGCCGCGTACGGCTTCCCGAACGCACGCCGGCTCGCGCACGTCGCGTCGGCGCACCAGCACATCGAAGTCTGGGACACCCCGCAGCTCGGCCGCCTCTTCACGCTGGACGGACGGCCGATGACGTCGGTCGGCGACGAATACGTGTACCACGAGTGCATGACGCACCCGGCCGCGCTCGCGCATCCGTGCCCGCGCAAGGCGCTCGTGCTTGGCGGCGGCGATGGCGGCGCGGCGCGTCAGCTGCTCAAGCACGCGTGCATCGAGCGGATCGTCGTCGCGGAACTCGACGACGAGGTGGTCGGCATGGCGCGCCGCTATCTCGACGACGTGCATCAGGGCGCGCTCGACGACTCGCGCGTCGAGGTCGTGATCGGCGACGCCGCGCACTTCGTCGCGTCGACCGTCGAGCATTTCGACCTCGTCGTGTTCGACCTCACGCCACCCGATTCGCCGGCGGCCGGCCTCTATACGCGCGAGTTTTACGCGCGACTCAAGCGGATCCTCACGCCGTGCGGCGCGATCTCGATGCATCTCGGCTCGCCGGTGTTCCACGCGGCGCGCATCGCCGCGCTGCTCGCCGACCTGCGCGCGAGCTTCGCGGTCGTCGATCCGTTGTCCGCGCACGTGCCGCTGTACGGATCCCAATGGCTGATGGCGATCGCGAGCGACACGCTCGATGCGGCCGCGCTGTTCGCGCACGACATCGACGAGCGTCTCGCCGCGCGCCGCGTGCAGGGCCTGCGCTACTACGATGCGCGACTCCATGCAGCCCTCTTTGCCCTGCCGCGCGCGCTGCGCGATACACTGGGCGTTCGCCGCTGAGCGTCCGGGCGGACGCATCGTTCTGCGGGCTGGCCGCGCTTTCTCCCCCGCTCGACCCGCGACGCGCAGGCCCGGAACGATGCACGCGGGCAGCCGGCGTATCCGCGAGACCACACCGGGCGCCCGCGCGCCAATACCCGTTGGACTGCAAAACATGGGACCGGAGTAACCGCTCAAGCGCCAACACCGTTCGACAGGAGATTTCATGACCGATCCACGTCCGGCCAACGTGCCTTGGTTGACGCCTTACCTGGCCGTGCGCAATGCGCATGCGGCCATCGAGTTCTTCCAGGCCGCATTCGGCTTCGAGTTGCGCGACGTCCTCGACGAGGACGGCGCGATCATGCACGTGGAGATGACCTACCGCGGGCAACTGATCGTGATGTTCGCGCCCGAAGGCGCGTTCGGCTCCACCGCGCTCACGCCGAAGAGCGCGGGCGCAACCGCCCCGCAGTCGTTCTACTTGTATGTCGACGACGTCGACGCGACCTGGCAGCGCGCGCTCGATGCGGGCGCGAAATCGCTGACCGCGCCGCAAGATCAATTCTGGGGTGACCGCTTCGCGCAGATCGAGGATCTCGACGGCTACCGCTGGGCGCTCGCGCGCCGCCTGAGCGCATGAACGGAGCCGCGATACGCATGAGTGAAGCCACCACCACCGCGGCCGTGCCGCGCTTTTTCGTCGAGGCGGCGCTGCGCACTGACGCGACGCTCGCGTTGCCGGCCGACGTCGCACGTCACGCGCAAGTGCTGCGGCTGCAGCCCGGCGACGCGCTGGCGCTGTTCGACGGCAGCGGCGGCCAGTATCGCGCGCGGCTCGTCGAGATCGACAAGCGCAGCGCGCTCGCGCAGATCGAAGCGTTCGACCCGTCCGAGGCCGAGCCGCCCTATCGCGTGACGCTCGCGCAAGGCATCGCCGGCGGCGACAAGATGGACTGGCTGATCGAGAAGGCCGTCGAGCTCGGCGTCGCGGCGGTCGTGCCGCTGTCGACCGCGCGCGGCGTCGTGAAACTGTCGGGGGAGCGCGCGGACAAGCGCGTTGCGCACTGGCGCGGCGTCGTGCGCGCGTCGTGCGAACAATGCGGGCGCAACCGCGTGCCCGACGTCGCGCCGGTACGCGGCTTCGGCGCCTGGCTCGACACGCTGCCGGCCGCGCCGTCCGACGGCGAACTGCGGCTGCTGCTGTCGCCGCGCGCGAGCATCCCGTTCGCGTCGCTACCCGACGCGCCGCCCAAGGCGGCGGTCACGCTGCTGATAGGCCCCGAAGGCGGGCTGTCGCCGGACGAGGAAAATGCGGCACGCGCACACGGGTTCACCGCGTTGTCGCTCGGCCCGCGCGTGCTGCGCACCGAGACGGCCGGCGCGGCTGTGCTCGCGGCGCTGGCCGCGCGCTGGGGCGGCTGGTGACGAACCCGACGTGCCGTGACACGCGGCGCCCCGGCCCGCGGGGTCGCCACGTTAATGCGGCGCGTTTCAATCTTGCGGCTGAATGCGGCTTGCCACTCGACGAGCGGGGCGGCGTCAGGTTGGACAATGCGTCGAGCGGACGCAAAAAAGCCCCGCAATCGCGGTAATGCCGTTCAGTTAAGGTTCTTTCTGAGGAACCGGACAGCGTAACGAGCGGGACGGGACTTGACGGCCCGATCGC
>NZ_LOWY01000069.1:0-21551 GCF_001524185.1 Burkholderia sp. FL-7-2-10-S1-D7
ATCGGTGCGCTGGTACGGCTTGCACTCGTCTCCGCGTTTCTGATCGGCGGGATCAACAAGGCGATGCATTTCGACGAAGCGGTGGCCGAGCAGGCGCGTTTCGGCCTGCATCCGGCCGCGCTGTGGGCTGCACTGGCGATCGTCGTCGAGATCGGTGGTTCGCTCTGCGTGGTGTTTCGCCGCTTCACGTGGCTCGGCGCCGGCAGCCTCGGCATGCTGACGCTCGTCGCGATGGTCGTGGCGAACGATTTCTGGAATCGCTCGGGCGCTGATCATTTCATGGCGCTCAACAGCTTCTTCGAGCACGTGGGCCTGATTGCCGCGCTGGTCCTCGTCACGATGGTCGGCGACGCCCCGCATGTGGAGGGGGGCGGTCGCGCCTGAGCGCCGGGGCGGCATGGCGCATCAGGAAGGTCGTTCGATCATGGCGCCCGTTCGCGGCGCCATGATTTGCACTGAGGATCGCGCACGGTTTCGTCGTCGTCGCCGACCCGGCGGACGACCGGCGCGACGACGACGCGTGCCGCGCACCGGCCGTGGCGCCGCGACTTCACGCCTCCCGGTACGTCCCCTTGGCCTTGGCCGTATGCGTCGCCAGAATGTCCATCAGCGCCGGGCTCAGGCAATCGTAGGGCTCTAGTCCCTTGCCGCGCAGCGTGTCGCGCACGTCCGCCATCAACGACGGCGGCGTGCCGCTCTCGATGATCGACGATACGAACGCGGCGAAGCCGGGGCCGTCCCAGCCGACATCCTGCGACAGTTCGGTATGGATGAAGTCCAGGCCGTAAAACGCATGATCGGCATTTTCGATTCGCCCGAACAGATGCGTGCCGCAGGCGGTGCACGCGTGGCGCTGGATCAGCGCCTTGTCGTCCACGACCCGCAGTTTCTCGCCGTGCGCGGTCACGGTGACCTTGTCGCGCGGCACGACGCCCACGACTGCAAACAGCGCACCAGCCGGTTTCCAGCACTTCGTGCAGCCGCACGCGTGATTGAACGCGACCTGGGCGTCGACCCGAACCTCGACCGGATCCTGCGTGCACAGGCAGCGCAGCGTACCGCCCGCGAATTCGGCGGCTCCCTTCTGAATGCCTTGATCGACAGCGGGATGAATGGCGACGGACATGTTCATGCTCCTCTTCGTTGCTTCAGTTGAACGACGGTTCGGATCGACTTTCCTGGGTGCATCGGATCGGGTGCGTCTTTGCGCCGAGGCTCCATCATCGACCCTTTGAGCGCGCCATGCACGGCTGCAATCCGCTGAAGAATCGATCTGCCTTTCATCGCAACGCACGGATGCGGGAGCCCGCATCCGTGCTCCGGCCGCATGTTGGCTCTCACGCGCTGGCATCAAACTGGGGGGGGTATATGCGGATACTGGCGGGGAGTATACCCGGCGATCAACCGAGGGCGGCGATCGTCGAGGCGGGGCACGCCGAACGGGTGCCACACGGACGCCACGCTCGGGCGTCGCCCAATTTCGTCCGGCGCGCCTGAGCGCGCCTCCGGCAGGCCGAACGTTCGAGGCGGGCCCGGCGCTGCCGGGCCTCGACGACGGTCCCGCTATTTCACTGGCGTGAGGACGGGGGCGCCCTTGTTCTTGATCAGGAACACGACGAATTTTGCCGGCTTCGTGCTGCTGGCGTTTCGTCCGACCGTGTGCACGTCCTCCGGGCCTTCGTGGAACGTGTCGCCGGCATGGAGCGTGACCGTCTTGCCGCCGTTCAGGCCCATCACGATGCTGCCGTCGAGCACATAGACGAATGCGTGTGCGTCGTGGCGATGGATGGGGTCGACGCTGCCGGGCGGATAATCCACGACGATCATCTCGACTTCCTTGCCCGGATACTCGGGCAACGATTCCGTTGTCAGTTGCGTGACCTTGGCTTGCGGTGCGGCGGCGACCGGCTGAACGGGCATCAGCAGCGACAGCGCAAGCGGTGCAAGGGCGAGCACGATGCGTTTCATGTCGTTACTCCAGGTTGGCCTTGTCGAGCCCGAACATCTTGTCGAACGCGCCGGGCACGACGCGGAACGCGACGTTCAGCCGGTTCCAGCAGTTGATCGCACCCACGAGGACGGTGAGATCCGACAGTTCCTTCTCGGAATAATGGGCCCGCACGCGTTCGTAGAGATCGTCCGGCACGCCATGCGACGAGAGATGCGTCAGTGCCTCGGTCCATTCGAGCGCGGCGCGCTCGCGCGGCGAAAACAGCGGCGACTCGCGCCAGATCGCGACGTGATGCACGCGCAGTTCACGCTCGCCATGGATCTTCGCCATCTTGATGTGCATGTCGACGCAGAACGCGCAGCCGTTGAGCTGCGACGCGCGAATCTCGACGAGCTCGCGCACCGGAACCTCGATCGTCGTCTTCTGAAGCAACCCGTCGAGTTCGACGAGTTTCCTGGTCAGATCCGGCGATTGCTGAAAATAATTGATACGTTGCGTCATGATCCGTTCTCCTGATTGGTGAAAGTGGCACGAGTGGCCGTGCGCATGGCGATGCGTCGCACGACCTGCCTGTCAACCATCGTAATAGCGGGTCCGGCGGGCCGGTAGAACCGGGAACGTGCGCACTCTGTTGCCGCTTCGGCACCAATCACGTCGACACGGCGACGACATTGCAGATTCCCTGCCGCGCCATCTTCGAATAGGGGCACAGGCGCTCCGTGTCCCGGACGAGACGCTCCGCGACATGCCGGTTCACGCCCGGCATGCGGATGGTGACGTTGGCGGTCAGCGCATATCCGCCATCGACCGGATCGCGACCGAACGTCACTTCGACAGCGACGGTCGCTTCCCGGATGTCGATCCGGTCGCGTTGCGCGAGCAGGCTCAGCGCGCCGTGAAAGCACGCGGCGTAGCCGGCAGCGAGAAGTTGTTCGGGGTTGGTCCCGCCGCCCGGGCCGCCGAGTTCGGTCGGCAATCGCAGATCGAGGGCGAGACAGCCGTCGTCGGATCGTGCGACGCCCGATGCACGGCCATGACCGGACTGGCCGCCGGATACGGTGACCGTGGTCGTGTAGAGCGCCGCGAATTCTCGTCCGCGGTATTTGTCGAGCAGCGTCAGCGGCGGAGGTTGCAACCTCTCGTTCTCCATATTCCTCCCGGTTGCTTGTATTGATCGGCGCGAGTGTTCCGAGCCCTGCGGATCGGCGCGGCGCGTCGTTTCCCGAAGCGAATTGGCGCAATGGTGCAACGCTTGCCTGCAGGCCGTTCCTACGACCGCCATCCGAACGATGGCCCCAGCGCTCTTGCATGCTAGGCAAAGACGGATCGTCGGACCAGATCGTTCAGGGATGCATGGTGTTTCCCGCTTCGCACCAATGCGGCGAGAGCGGCGGATGTCGCTCGCATCGAGCGTTCCACGACCGCGGGGACGCAGCCGATTGGTGCCGATGAGGAACGGGAAAGTGTTCCGATGCGGGTCTACCTGCGCGTGAGTGCGGATCCTAGTATGACGGCACGGGAATGCGGGCCGACCTTCGGTTCGCGCATGCAGGCAACCCATCGGTGACGCGACATGCGGCACACCTACGCAATCGGAGGCTCGCGATGGACACTTTGAATATCGATTGGCCGACGCTTTCGCACGTACCGATTCGTACGGAACCCAACATCGACGCTGGCGCGCATCTCGTCAGCGAGCGCGACGGGTATGTGCATCACGGCATCTACGTGGGAGACGGCCTGGTTGTTCACTACGGCGGCTTCGATCGTTCCGCGAGGCGGTGTCCGGTGGAATGCATCCCGTTGCGTCGCTTCGCGGCGGGAAACGGCATCCGTGTTCAGGCGGATCCGGACGCCATCTATACCGGAATCGCTGTCGTCGAGCGGGCCTGGTCGCGCCTCGGCGAGGACCACTATCGGCTCCTGACGAACAACTGCGAGCACTTCTGCAGCTGGTGCGTGTGCGGTGTCGGTCACAGCGGGCAGGTACGCCGCGGCTTGCTGAATCCATGGATCGGCATCCGGACATTGATCGCGCTCGTGAAGGGACGCGCGACGACCATGCTTTCGACCGCGCGGCGGTATGGATTGCGCGTGTCCCGAGCCGGCGTGCCGGTGATCGTCGCATCGGCGTTGTCGGCATGCGCGAACTACGCCGGCATTCACGGCGATGCGGCGATGAGCGATCCACAGCATTACGCAACGCAATGGAGCCTGCCGTTCGAGCAAGGACGTTGGCCGACCGCGGATTGGGCCGACCAGTTCGGTGACGGCCAGTTGAAGTCCTTGATCGACGAGGCACTCAACAGCAGCCCGACGCTCGATCAGGCGCGTGCACGCGTGGCGGCCGCGCAGGCCTACAGCGAATCCGCGCGAGCGGGGACGATGCCGCGCGTCGACGCCAGCTACGCGCTCACGCGTCAGCAGTTTTCCGGAACGGCGCTCGTGCCGCCGCCGTACGGCGGGTCATGGCAGACGGAGAACCGCGGCATCCTGGGCGCTTCGTACGAGCTCGACCTCTGGGGCAAGAAACGCGAGGCGCTGCGCGAGTCGGTGTCCGATCTGCAGGCGAGCCGCGCCGACGCGGAAGCTGTCAGGCTGACGCTCACGACCGCGATCGCGCGTACCTACAACGAATTTGCACGCCTGTTCCTGTTGCACGACATCGCGCAGCAGGAGATCGCCCGGCGCGAGCAGATCGATCGCATCGCCGCCGGCCGAATCGCGACCGGGCTCGATACGCAGGTCGAGCGAGAGACCGCCCGTGCGAATCTCGCGACCAGTCGTGCGTTGCTGAAATCGCTCGACGGCCGGATCCTCGCGGCGCGCTACCAGATTGCCGCGCTGGTCGGCGCCGGTCCCGATCGCGGCCTGGGGATCGCGCGCCCGACGCTCGGCACCGGCAACGAGGTACGCCTACCCGACAATCTGCCTGCGGATCTCGTGAGCCGGCGCCCCGACATCGTGGCTGCCCGATGGCATGTCGATGCGCTCGCGCACGGCGTGAAGGAAGCGAAGGCCGAGTTCTATCCGGACATCAACCTGAGCGCCGCGATCGGACTCGATGCGTTCGGCTTCGGCCGTTTCCTGACGGCGGCGAGCCGCACCGCGTCGGTCGGACCGGCCATCCACCTGCCGATCTTCGACGCTGGCGCACTCCGTGCGCAACTGAAGGGGCGCTATGCGGACTTCGATCTCGCCGTCGCGACCTATAACCAGGCGCTCGTCACCGCGCTGAGCGAAGTCGCGACGCAAGTCGCCGACGTGCGTTCGACGGACGCACAGCTGGTCGATGCGCAGACCGCGCAGCAAGCCGCGCTGAAGGCGGCCGCGCTGGCGCTCGTGCAGTACAAGGCCGGTCTCACGAATCAATTGACCGTGTTGAACGCCGACGTCAACGCACTTTCCGCCGATCAGCGCGTCGCGAATCTGCGCATGGACCGCCGCGATCGTCAGATTGCGCTCGCGTCCGCGCTGGGCGGCGGCTTCGTCGACGCGTCATTCGCAGGCGCGGGCACCGCGGCACGTGCCGATGCGCGCGTATCGGCCGTGCCCGCTGTCGCCGCGCGCTGAGCGGCGATCCATCGAATCTGCCTGGAGAATTGAAATGAGCGAAATCAATCCGCCGGTACGCAAGCCGGTCGACGCACCCCGCGTGAATCGTGATACGTCGCCGTCGGGAGGCGACGATGTCGCAAGCGAAGACGCGACGCGCCGCCGCCGGCTGCTGCTGGCGCTGCTCGGCGTAACGGTCGTGGCGGCGTCGGTTGCCTACACCGCGTACTACCTGACGTTCGCGCGCTACCACGAATCCACCGACGATGCGTACGTCAGCGGCAATCTCGTGCAGCTGACGCCGCAGGTGGCGGGTACCGTCGTTGCCGTGAACGCCGACGATACGCAGATCGTGAAGGCGGGGGAACCCGTCGTCACGCTTGACGCCGCCGATGCGAAAGTCGCGCTCGGCAACGCCGAAGCGGCGCTGGGTCAGACCGTGCGGCAAGTGAGCAGTCTCTACGTGAACGACGATCTGTATGCCGCGAACGTCGCGCAGAAGCAGTCCGATCTCGTGCGAGCCCAGGAGGACCTGCGTCGTCGCGTGGCCGTCGCCGATACGGGAGCCGTGTCGGCCGAGGACATCGCGCACGCGCGCGACACCGTGGCGGCCGCGCGGGCGGCGCTCGACGCCGCGCGTCGACAGGCGGAGGCCAACCGCGCATTGACCGACCGCACGACGATCGATCAGCACCCGAACGTGCAGGCGGCCGCGTCGAAGGTGCGCGACGCGTATCTGGCGTACGCGCGCAACGTGCTGCCCGCGCCCGTCACCGGCTATGTCGCGAAGCGCTCGGTTCAGGTCGGCCAGCGCGTGTCGCCCGGCATGCCATTGATGGCGATCGTGCCGCTCGACGGCGTGTGGGTCGACGCGAACTACAAGGAAAGCCAGTTGCGCAACATGCGCATCGGTCAACCCGTCACGCTGACGGCCGACGTGTACGGCGGAAAGGTCAGGTATCACGGCCGCGTGGTCGGCTTCTCGGCGGGCACGGGCAGCGCATTCGCGAGCCTGCCCGCGCAGAACGCGACAGGTAACTGGATCAAGATCGTTCAGCGCCTGCCCGCGCGCATCCAGCTCGACCCGAAGGAACTCGACGCGCATCCGCTGCGTATCGGACTGTCGATGGACGTCGACGTGGATACGCGCGACGACACGGGCCCGCAGCTCGGCGCGGCGACGAACACGTCATATCGCACGGACGTTTTTGCCGAATACGGCGCACAGGCGGACGCCGAGATCGAGAAGATCATCGCGCGCAACATCGTCATCGGGCGTGCGGGTACGACGGCGCGTGGCGGCGAACCGACGGCTTCCGCCACGCGCGATGCAAAGGACCCGCGCGACACGACGCGGCGCGCGAGTTGAACCGTCGACCCGGATGCGCGTGGCAGTCGCGTTCCGGTCGATTCAATCATCCGACTGGCCGGAACGATGTGCCGGCGCGGTCGACCTTCGGAGTGTGAGCAAGATGAATTCCCCGACTCAACCCGCGCCGCCACCGCTGACGGGTGGAAAGCTGGTGCTGGCGACGCTCGCCGTCGCGCTCGCGACGTTCATGAACGTGCTCGATTCGTCGATCGCCAACGTGGCGATTCCGACCATCTCCGGTAACCTCGGCGTATCCGTCGACGAAGGCACGTGGGTGATCACGCTGTTCTCCGCGGCCAATGCCGTCGCGATTCCGCTGACCGGATGGCTCACGCAGCGCGTCGGGCAGATCAGGTTGTTCGTGGCCGCGATCGTGCTGTTCGTGTTCTCGTCGTGGCTGTGCGGCATCGCGCCGAACCTGCTCGTGCTGCTCGCCGCGCGCGTATTGCAGGGCGCCGTCGCGGGGCCGCTGATTCCGCTTTCGCAGGCGATCCTGCTGGGTTCGTATTCGAAGGAGAAGAACTCGACCGCGCTCGCGCTCTGGTCCATGACCGCGACGGTCGGCCCGATCGCCGGTCCCGCGCTGGGCGGCTGGATCACCGACAGCTACAGCTGGTCGTGGATCTTCTACATCAACATTCCGGTCGGCCTGTTCGCGGCCGGCGTGACGTGGATGATCTATCGCGACCGTGAGACTCAGGTGCGCAAGCTACCCATCGACAAAGTCGGCCTGATGTCGCTGGTCGTATGGGTCGCGACGCTGCAGATCATGCTCGACAAGGGCAAGGATCTCGACTGGTTCAGCTCGCCCGTGATCTGCTCGCTTGCCGTGATTGCGGCCGTCAGCTTCCTGTTCTTCCTGATCTGGGAGTTCACGGCGCGCAACCCGATCGTGGACATTCGCCTGTTCGCGGTGCGCAATTTCCGCGGCGGCACGATCGCGATCTCGGTCGCATACGCGGTATTCTTCTCGAACCTCGTGATCCTGCCGCAATGGATTCAGGGCTATCTCGGCTATCGATCGGTGGACGCCGGACTCGTGACGGCGCCGCTCGGGATCTTCGCCGTGCTGCTCGCACCGTTGATGGCGAAGATCATGCCGAAGTCCGACGCACGGGTGCTCGCGACGCTGGCCTTCGTGGGTTTCGCGGGCGTGTTCTTCATGCGCTCGCGTTACACGACGGGCGTCGACCCCTACACGCTGGTGCTGCCGACCCTGTTGCAGGGTATTCCGATGGCGCTGTTTTTTACGCCGCTTACCGCGATCATTCTGTCGGGCCTCGCGCCCGACCGGATTCCGGCCGCCGCCGGGCTGTCGAATTTCGTGCGTGTGTTCGCGGGCGGCGTCGGCACCTCGCTGATCGCGACCGGATGGAACGACCGGACGATCCTGCATCATGCGCGGCTCGCCGAGCAATCCAGCGTGAACAACCCCGCTTACACGAGTGCCGTCACGCAGCTCCAGGCGACGCTCGGCGGCGGCGTCGATCAGGCGTCGGCATTTTTCGAACGCACGCTGAATGCACAGGCTGCGATGCTCGCGCTGAACGACATCTTCTGGTTGTCGTCGATCATCTTCATCGTGATCATTCCGCTGGTCTGGCTCACCCGGCCGGGCAAGGGCGGCGGCGGCGGGATCGCGGCAGGCGGTCACTGAACAAGGCCGCTGGCGTCGCGCGGTGGCGATCGCTCGCACGCCGCCGAGCCGGGATGCGCCAAACCCTTGAGGATCGATGTCGGCATGGTGTCCGTCAAAATGATGGACACCATGCGGTCGCATTCGGCGGACCGAGCGGGTCGTTGCGGGAAGCGGCCACACCTTGCATCAAACGCTTCGTCAAACTGATCAAGCCGTCCGGGGCCAACCAGTGCCTCCGTCGTCGCGGAAACGCGCCGGATGGCGTTCCAAGCGTGCCGACGTCGAACGTCCGTTACGCCGATCCCCCTGTCTGGGTCGGGGAATGTGCCCGCCAGGCGCGCAACGGCGGAAGGAACGCTTTATCCGTTACGCGATCGACAGATCGTCTTGCCCCGGGTTCGAGACAAGCGGCGCAGTCGCCGCATGGCGCAACTGTGGTCGGGAGAGGGTGTCAGGTCCGCCGAGGATGTGACCAAGAAGAGGCGTGAAACCCGGCTAGCGGGGGTCGCGATGCCGAGGTCCGGCACTCGCTGCGTGCGCCGATGGAGGCGCCATGGAGGTGTTGTCCGTCGCCAGGCGAATCGGCGGCCCGACAGGCCGCCAACGGTGCGATACCGCGCTGCCCGGGAACCCGGGCGCGCCACGGCGTCAATACGTGAAGGCTTTCCGCTCTTCCGGGGCGATTGCCGCGTCGTTCATCGCGACCATCGGCTCCACGTCGAAGCCCGCGACGCGCCATGCATCGATACCGCCGGTGAGCGGTAACGCGAGCTTGACACCGGACACGCGCAACTGCCTGGCCACCGACACGGCAGACGTTTCGTGCGGGCACGCACAATAGATGACGAGCGTCCGGTTCGTGCCATAGCGCTCCATGATCTGGCGCGGCTTGCGTTCATCGCCGATCATCGCTCCCGGGATGACGAACGGATCGAGCATTCTTCGCTCGGCGGAACGGATATCGATCACGGCCGGCCGCGGATTGCTCGCGAGCAACGCATGCAGTTCACCCGCGCTGATCCGCGCTTTCCCGAGCGCGCTTGCCAGCATCCGTCGGCGGCAGTGGCGATACGGAAGATACAACGCCGGTGCGATGCCGATCACGATGAGCACATGCCAGCCAAGACGAGTGACGAGGGCGAAGACCGCGTCGATCTGCGAGGCGAACAGTGTGCCGACGGCCAGCCCGATCGACGCCCACAGCGCAATGCCGACGCAGTCATGCAAGATAAAGGCGCGCAACCTGACGGCCATCGCGCCGCATAGCGGAACGGCCACGAGTGACAGGCCGGGTACGAACCGCGCGATCACGAGCACGCGAACGCCCCAACGCCCGAAGAAGCGCTCCGTCGTCCTGACGCATGCGTCGCGCGACGGTGTCAGTTTGCAGACGGTGTGAAGCGTGCGCTTGCCGTACCGTTTTCCACCCTGGTACCAGACCAGGTCGCCGAGCAGGCCGCCAACCACGGCGACGGCCAGTATCGTCGAGAAATGCAGCAGCGTCGACGAGGCGACATGGGTCACGAGCGCGATGCCTGCGCCTACCGTGACCAAGGTCGGAATGGCGGGAAGCGGCAGGCCGAGCGACGACCCGAGAACGTTCAGGAATACGATCAATGTGCCGTACCGCGCGATCATTTCATGCGACATCATGGTGCTCTCCTTGAGGCGGGCGCATGCGCGATCTCGACGATCGGTCATGGCTTCGCCTGAAGCGGTCCTGCAAGGGCGGTACCGCGAGTCGGGAACAGAGCAGGCGGGCTGCCGGTCACGCGTCGCCGGCACGCGGCCGACCGCCCGGCTCACCCGCGGCTGGCGTCTATACGGGTTACCCGGCGACGGACGATTCCTTCTCGGGTGGCAGTTGTTCCGCGGGAGAAGCATGCTTGCCGGGGCTGACGGCTTCGTCCACGTCGTGCCGATAGCGGTGCACGTCTCGCGTGACGAAGCCGATTTCCCGGCTCGGAATCTCGAACCACTCCGGGTGTCCGAACGAACGGCGAATATCCTCGAGACCGCTCGCCCAATGCTCGCGCATCGTGTCCTTGCTGAACTCATAGTCCTTGTAGTGCCCCTCGAACGTCTTGTTCTTGTAGATCAGGTGCACCACGTTCACGGCACTGCCGTCCGCCGTTTTCTGAGCTTCCCGCAGCAGCGGGTGGGCAAGCCGCACGTGTTCCGGAATGTGTTCGAGCAGCGCCTTGATCATCTGCGCATGTTTCTGGTTCTGCGACATGAACGCGGTGATCGCGCGCGTGCGGCTCGAATACTGAATGTCCTTGGTGCGTTCGCTGACATCGAGGAAGTTGCCCGGCAACTTGCCGCGCGAGCTCCACAGATCGAGCTGGAAGACGAGCGTGTCCTTGTGCTGGCTGTCGCGGATGATCTCGGTGAGCGGCGTATTGGAAACGAGGCCACCGTCCCAGTAGAACTCGCCATCGATCTCGACGGCCGGAAAGCCCGGCGGCAGCGCGCCGGACGCGATGAAATGCTCCGGCGCCAGGCGCATTTTCGTATTGTCGAAATAGACGAGATTGCCCGTTCGCACGTTGACCGCTCCGACGGAAACGCGAATGTTTCCGTCGTTGATGCGGTCGAAGTTGGCGTACCGCAGGAGCGTTTCACGCAACGCCGACGTGTCGTAGTAGCTGACCTGATCGGGACGCTTTGCGCCGAATCCGGCGAAAGGCACGTGCGTGCGCGGCGAGAAGAATCCGTTCTGGCCTTCCATCAGCGTTCGCGTGGCGGCCCATGCGCTCGACCACCTGCGCCCCACGTCGGCAAGCCCGGGCCACGCCGACATGCACGCGCCGACGTGAGCGAGCGGATCGCCCGGCTGACTGATGGTGTTCCAGAAGCCGCGGAGCGCGTCCGTGCGGTCCGCCGGTGCATTGCCGGCGATGATCGCCGTATTCAGCGCGCCGATCGATATGCCGGCGATTCGCGTCGGCTCCACGCCGACTTCGGCCATGCCTTCATACACGCCGGCCTGATAGGAGCCGAGTGCGCCGCCACCCTGCAGCACGAGTCCGATTTCGTCATACGCGGGCAGCTTGATGCGATGGGGCCGCTTGAGCTTGTTACGCTGGCTCGAATACATGGTGTCCTCCTTACTGCATGAACCAGCCGTGGCTGACGACGATCGATTGTCCGGTGAGCGCGTTCGACTCGAAGCCGGCCAGGAACGCAACCGTGTTCGCGACATCGGCCGCCGACGTGAATTCGCCGTCGACGGTCTCTCTCAACATCACGTCCTTGACGACCTGCTGTTCGGAGATGCCCAGCGCTTTCGCCTGCTCCGGAATCTGCTTGTCGACAAGCGGCGTCCTGACGAAGCCCGGGCACACGACATTGGCGCGTACGCCGCGCGGCCCGCCTTCCTTCGCGACGACGCGCGCGAGACCGAGCAGCCCGTGCTTCGCGGTCACGTAGGCGGACTTCAGCGGCGAGGCCTCGTGCGAATGCACCGAGCCCATGTAGATCACCGTGCCGCCCTTGTTCGACGCGTACATGTGCCTGATGACGGCACGCGTCGTCAGGAATGCACCGTCCAGGTGAATGGCCAGCATCTTCTTCCAGTCGGAAAATGCGTAGTCCTCGATCCGGTTGACGATCTGGATGCCGGCGTTCGACACGAGCACGTCGATTCCGCCCAGCCGGTTCACCGTTTCGGCCATGCCCGCATCGACGGCTTCCTCGCTGGTGACGTCCATCGCGATCGCCAATGCCTTCCCTCCGCTCGCGACGATATCGTCCGCAACCTTGCGCGCGGCCGCGAGGTTCAGATCGGCGATCACGACCGTCGCGCCGTCCGCTGCTAGCTTGCGTGCGCACAGATCGCCGATACCGCTTGCCGCGCCCGTCACGAGCGCGACCTTGTCATTCAGTGCCATACGTCCTCCGGAGGCTTACTGGTTGACCGCGAGCTTCAGCGACGCGGCGGGGGCGAGGTAGTCATGGGCCACTTCGCCGATATCGAGCGTGAGATGTGCGACGACGTGGCGCGCGCCGATCACCTTGCGAACCGGCAGGTCGGCAACCGACGCGAGCGCATGAGGATGCAGTTCGAGCGCGGCAGGCCCCTCCCATGCGCCGATCACGTCGACATCGCGCAGGAAGAAGCGCACCAGTTCGCAGATGCGCGCGGTGCCGTCGACGTGCGGAATGACCTTGAGCAGATAGTTGGGCGTGCCGGCGAGCTTGCGGCGCTCGGCTTCCGTGTCGAGCGCGCGGTACTTGTAACCCATCGTTCCGGTGGCGATACGCTGCGTGCCATAGTCGAGCGTGCCGAGCAGCGTGTCCTTGCCGTCGACGCAGAGCCGCGGCGACGCCAGTTTCTTGGGAAATCCCCAGATTTCCCGTCCGGCGGCGATGGGGCCTTCGTCGTCGAGGTACATCGCATGCGTGAAATTGGCTCGCGTGCCGTCCTCGTCCAGAACGGAGATCACCTGACCGCTTTCGGTGTAGTCACCGAATCCAGACGAATCGGGCATCCGGATGAACTCGTAATGGACGACGGCCTGGTCGACCGTCAGAGGTTCCGGGACGACGGCCCGGAGGGCGTCCATGTCCGTCTCGTACGAGATGATGAAATACTCCCGATTGACGAAGCGGAAGGGCGGACGCGGATACGCCGGGTTGTGCACGGGCATCGCGAATGCGTTGCTGCGGATGTCTTCTTCTGTCACGGATCGTTCCTCGGTTGATGAGGTGCTGGGTCACACCCATGGCAACAGCCTTGGCTGCCGCGGCCAATGACGCGCGACGACGCGACGCGGCGCAGACGGCCGCGCGGGTCGCACGTTGCACTTGCGGTGTCGTGTCCGTTTCCCGGAGGGGATCGGGCATGCATGCACGGCCACCGTCATCGCCAAGCGTAGGCGATGTGCTCGTGCGGCAGTAGCGTCGCGACGGACCTCATCATGTTGTCTCGGCGACAACAATCGACGAACGGAGGATGGCGAAACGAAAGACGTATGACGCGCTACAGCGCGATGATGGTGCGGCTCGACGGATCGCGCGCATGTTCACCGAGCATCGCTTTCAGATCGCGCTCGATCGTGCTGCACAGCGTTGAAATGGGCACGTCGTTGGCGCCGCCTTCGAACGGGTTCTCCGTGCTTTCGCCAACCTGCTCGAGCGAGGTGTACATCCAGGAAACGGCGACGCTGCACGGCACGACCAGCCAGACCATGTTGCCGTGCATGAAACCGCTGACGCTATCGTTCAACCGGTTGAATTCGTTCAGAAGACCGAACGGAAGCGACAGGCAGAAGAACCGGACGAACAGGGAGCTGACGGTCGCATACTGACGCGGGTAGGGAAAGTTCTTGAAGCGTTCCGATCTTGCCTGGAGATCGATGAAATCGCCGACGGTTCTCTGAAGCTCCATGTAAAAGTTCGAATTCAGATGCCCGGCCATGTGAAGCGTCCGGAGCGAAGTGCCCTGCAGGCTCAGCACGAACGTTGCGATGCAAGCCGAGGAGAGCGACTGTTCCGTTTCGGTCGAGGAGAGGTACTTCGGCAACAATTCCCTGATGTCCTTTTCCCACTCCGGAACACGATAGAACCGGCGGTACTCTGCGTTGTAGCGTTTGTTCGTGCTTTCCCAGATGCGCGGGCGGCGCAGGTCGTAGCGCAGCGCGGTCAGCCACGCCAGGTGGCGATCGACGAGTGTTCGGGCGATCTCGTCATCGGTGACGAAGTCGCGGACGAATTGGCCCCAGCGCCGGCTCGTGCTCAGGATATCCGTCCAGATGTCCAGCGCGTCCATTGCGCGGTTGTAGGTTTGAACGTTCTTGAAGCCGACGATGAACGACGTCGCAGTTCCGAGCAGAACCACGATCGTCAGGGGGATCGACAGCCACGTGACGAAGAAAACCTTGTACAGGACAACCGGAACGGAACCGAAAATGAGCAGTTCGTAAATTTTCCAGCGCGTCCAGATCAGGAACTCCGACAGTTTGTACGATTTCCCCATGTGCATTTTATTTGCCTCATCGTTGAGTCAGGTGGGTGACGAAGACGGCGTTCGAGTCGCGTGCGATCGTTCGTCGACATCATGCCCGCGATCGATCAGTGCGGCGTGTGATGGATTGGTGCCGAAGCGGCAACATCGTGAGCACGACTGCGGATCTACTGCGCAATGCCGTGTCGACCTAGGATGACTTCGCGCGGCGAGTTGCCGCCATCGACATCAACCGAGGGCAATGATCATGTCGCAGAAGATCCTGATAGTGGGTGCCGGTTTTGCCGGCGTGTGGGGCGCACTGGGCGCGGCGCGCGTGCTGGATGGTGCCGGTGTGACGAGCGGCGACGTCGAGATCACGTTGATCTCCCCGAAACCGGAACTGCAGATCCGGCCGCGGCTGTACGAAAGCGAGCCGCAGCGGATGGCCGCACCGTTGCTGCCGCTGCTCGATGCGATCGGCGTGAAGTTTCTCGAAGGTAGCGTCGAGGAGATTTCCGTCCGCGAGAAGACGGTCAGTGTCGCGTGCGCCAACGGCCAGCGACGTCTGCTCGCGTATGACAGGCTGTTGTTGACCAGCGGCAGCAGGTTGAGCAAGCCGCCGGTGCCGGGGCTCGCGGAACACGCGTTCTCGGTCGATCGTATCGAGGACGCCGTCGCGCTCGACGACCACTTCGCGGCGCTCACGAAACTGCCGGAATCGCCGGCACGCAATACGGTCGCGGTGGTCGGCTGCGGCTTTACGGGTATCGAGGTTGCCACCGAGTTGCCCAAGCGTTTGTGCGAGTGGTTCGGCCCGCAGACGAAGGGGCGTGTCGTCGTGATCGGCGCGCAGGACGACATCGGTCCCGATCTCGGCCCGAATCCTCGACCGTATGTCGCCGAAGCATTCGCGTCGCTCGGCGTCGAGGCCGTGCTCGGATCGCGCGTCGTGTCGGTCGCGGCCGACGGCGTTCGTACCGCGTCGGGCATGCACATCGAGGCGATGACCGTGATCTGGGCGGGCGGAATGCTTGCGAGCCCGTTGACGTCGCAAGTCTCGTCGCACCTCGATCCGCTCGGGCGCGTCGAGGTCACACCGGATCTTCGCGCGGCGGAAGCGCCGCACGTATTCGTCGCGGGAGACGTGGCGCGGGCGCGCAGCGACGATGACGGGCACTATGCATTGATGTCATGCCAGCACGCGATCGTGATGGGGCAATTCGGCGGGCACAACGTCGCGGCGGATCTGATCGGCGTGCCGACACTGGAATACCGGCAGCCGTTCTATGCGACATGCGTCGACCTGGGCGATTGGGGCGCCGTGTACTCGGAAGGCTGGGATCGGCAGATCAAACTGACGCATGCCGAAGGAAAGGCGCGCAAGCAGATGATCAACACGCAATGGATCTATCCGCCGGCACCGAATCGTGCCGAGGCACTGGCGGCCGGTAACCCGCAGGCATCGTTCGATTGACCGATCGCCCCCCCCCCCCCCCCCCCTCGATTGACCGATCCCCCCCCCCCCCCCCCGCGCGCGCGTCGCGAGATGCGTGGCGGGGGCATGCCGCTGCGGCAACGAACGCCGTCGGCGGACGACGCGCTGTCGCGCCGCGACAGGCGCAGGGTCAGTCGACGACGGTCACGATATTGACGGTGCCTTGGCGGGCCATCTTCGCATACGGGCACAAGCGTTCCGCGGTTCGAACCATTTCTTCCGCGATGTTTCGATCGACGCCAGGCATTCGCACCCGAACGTCGATGAGCAACGCATAGCCGCCGTCCATGGGATCGCGACCGAACGAAACCTGCACCTCCACGGCGGTATCGGGGGTTTCCATATCGGCGCGTTTCTCGAGCAGATTGAGCGCGCCGTGGAAGCACGCGGCGAAGCCGGCCGCGAACAACTGCTCCGGATTGGTCCCGTTGCCGGGCCCGCCAAACTCGGTGGGCAGGCGCAAGTCGACGGCGAGATTTCCGTCGTCCGAGCGGACGACGCCGGATGCGCGGCCGTGTCCCGTCTCGCCGCCGGACACGGTGACGGTCGTGGTGTAAAGCGGTTGAAAATCCCGGCCTCGATACCTGTCGAGGAGGGAAAGCGGCGGGGCTTGCAGCTTGTTGTCATCCATGATGCGTGCTCGAATTCAGCGACACGCTTCGACCTCGGTCATTCGATCGTCGAAACGTCTTGCGAAGGGGCCGGAACGCCCGGGCAAGTAGCGTCGTCAAGGAATGACGGGCACGGAGGATCGTCCGAGGAATGCGGCAATCTTCCGGTGCAGCCCGATTCCCGGTTCGTCTACGGGAGAAAGACGCTTCCATGCTAGAGGCGCGCGCGGGATGGCGGTATGGCCGTTCCGGGCGATTGTATGTTTCCCGTTGGACACCAATCGGGAACGCGGCACGAATTTCAATCAGGTGCCCGGCGGCAGCGGTCGCCGGCACGCAAGGCCGCACGCGATTGGTGCACGCCGCGCGTCAGCGGCCCAGGCACGCGCGCAGCGCTCGTGCGTGACGTTGCGCTTCGTCCGCGTCGGCGATGTTCGCGAACCCGATGATGAGGCCGCGTGGCGTTTGCTGCGTGTGGCTGTTCGTGTACCAGATCGACAGCGGCAGGACCGCGAGCCCGGCTTCGCGGGCGCGCGCGGCGACGGTGACATCGTCGACCGGCCCCTCGGGCCCCGCCGTGAACCGCACCGCGAACTGGATGCCGCCAGGCGGCAGGTCGACGATCAGCCGCTTGCCGAACGCCTGCCGCAATGCGTGCACGATCAGCGTGCGGCGCTCGCCATACAGCGTGCGCATGCGCTTCAGGTGCCGGGCGAAGTGACCCTGTTCGATGAAATCCGCCAGCGCCGCCTGCAGGAGCGCCGGCGAGCCTGCGTTCATGCTGCAGGCCACGCGTTCGACACGCTCCACCGCACGCTCCGGCACGACTGCGTACGCGAGCCGCAAGCCGGGATACATCGCCTTGCTGAAGGTACTGCAATAGATCACGCGATCGCGCCGGTCGAGACTCTTCAGCGCCTGCAGCGGGCGGCCCAGATAGCGGAACTCGCTGTCGTAGTCGTCCTCGACGATCCACCCGGACGTCTTTTCGGCCCAGTCCAGCAGCGCGATGCGGCGGGACAGCGACAGCGTATGCCCGAGCGGGCTCTGATGCGACGGCGTCACGAGCGCGAAGCGCGCGTGCGCGTCCAGCTGCAGGCCGCGTTCGACGTCGATTCCCTCGGCATCCACCGGCACCGGAACGAGGTGCACGCCCGTCTCGGAGAGGAAACTGCGTGCGAGCAGATAGCCGGGGTCCTCGAACCAGACGCGGTCGTTCGGACGCGCGAGGCTGCGCAGCACGAGTTCCAGCGTGGCGCGGTAGCCGCTGGTGATGAACACCTGTTCCGGCACGCAGGTGACGCCGCGCGATAGCCCCAGATAGGTAGCGATGTGTTCGCGCAGCGGCCTGTAACCGGCCGGATTCGGGTAGCCCAGCAGCGCACGATCGCCGCTGCGCGCGCGCAGCGACACGAGGCGGTGCCAGACCTTGCGCGGAAAGGCGTCGAGGGCCGGGACCCCGGGCTGCAACGGGCGCGGCTCGCCGCTCATCGCGACGGCGATCGGTTGCGCGCGCCGCGGAGGCGGGCTGTCGCGCGACATGCCCGGTACCTGAAGCACGTCGGCGCTGTCGACGTGCGCCGCCGATTCGTCGTCATGCGCGGGGGTCGCCCGCGGCAGCGATTTCGGCAAGGACGGCGAGACGAACGTGCCTGCCGCGCCGCGCATTTGCAGATATCCCTCGTCGACCAGGATCGTGTAAGCCTGTTCGACGGTGCCGCGCGCCGTGTTCAATTGCGTCGCCAGACCGCGTAACGCCGGCACGCGATCGCCCGGACGCAGGTGGCCCGCGGCGATCGCGGTTCTGAACCGCTCACAGATCTGCAGATAGATCGGCAACTGATGCTGCCGGTCGATTTCGATGGTCAGCATGGAGGATTGCGCAGACATGACGGCCTCGTGGGTGACGGAACAGACACGGCATGGACCAGTCCGATCGACGATTCTTGGCACTGATGGATAGGACATGATTCTTCCACAATTGCTCCACGCGATGCGACGGTCATCACCGCCTTCACCGGATCCGGCACCCGTCAGGTCCCCTCGCATTCACATGCAATCCATTCGTCAGGAGATTTTGCGATGAAGATCGTTGTCATCGGCGGTTCGGGCCTGATCGGCTCGCGTGTCGTCACGCTGCTCGAGGAAGCGGGCCATCGGGCGGTTGCCGCATCGCCGCGCACCGGTGTCAATACCATCACGGGCGAGGGCCTGACCGATGCATTGACGGGTGCGGACGTGGTCGTGGACGTGGCGAACGCACCATCATGGGAACCGCAGGCGGTCCTGGACTTCTTCCGCACGTCGGCACGCAATCTCGGCAAGGCCGAAGTGGCCGCGGGCGTGCGCCATCACGTCGCGCTGTCGATCGTCGGCTGCGACCGGATGCCGGAGAACGGCTACTTCGCGGCCAAGGTCGCGCAGGAACAGGCGATCGAGGCGGCGGGCGTGCCGTACACGATCGTGCGCGCGACGCAATTCATGGAATTCATCGGCGGCATCGCGGATTTCGGCACGGTTGACGGCACCGTGCGCATCGGCGACGGACTGTTCCAGCCGATCGCCGCGGAAGACGTGTCGGCACTCGTCGCGCAGGCCGCGCTCGCCGGGCCGCAGAACGGCACGATCGAGATCGCGGGCCCGGATCGCGCGCCGTTCGCGGAGATCGTCGCGCGCTACCTGAAGTCGGTCGGCGACACGCGCGCGGTGGTGACCGATCGCGACGCCCGCTACTACGGCGGCCGCGTCGAGGAAACGTCGCTGGTGCCGCTCGGGGACGCGCGGCTGGGCCGCATCGGTCTCGACCAGTGGCTGGCAAGAAGCTGATTCACGTTCGCACGGATGCGATACGCCGGCGCATGCCGGCGACGAGTCGATCCGTGTGAGCAGCACGTGTGGGGGCAGCGGAAATGAATCATTCGGAACCATCGGAACCATCGGAACACGGCGCGCGTCGCGACCTGGCCAGTCGCGCCGATGCACTGTCGGCGAGCTTCGGTGCGAGCTATGCAGGCATCCTTGCATTCGTTGCCGTGGCGAGCGAGGGGAGTTTCACCAAGGCCGCCGAACTGCTCGGCGTCGGGCGGCCGGCCGTGAGCCGGAACGTCCAGAAGCTGGAGGCGCAGCTGAGCACGCGGCTGTTCCAGCGGACCACGCGCACGACCGAGCTGACTTGCGAGGGCCGGCGCTTCTTCGAGAATTGCCATCAGGGCGTGGCGCAGATCGTCGAAGCCATGAACGACATGCTGGAATTGCGGCAGGGGCCGCCGCGCGGCGTCATCCGCATCAGCTCGGCAGTGGGATTCGGCAGGAAGATCGTGGCGCCGCTGCTGGAAAAGTTCGCGCACGCCTATCCGGACATCATCATCGATCTGCTGCTCGACGACCGGCCCGTCGATCTGGTGTCCGAGCGGATCGACGTGTCGTTCCGTAACGGCCGCATCGAGGACTCCAGCATCATCGCCCGGCAACTGATTCCGATGCAGATGGCGCTCTGCGCGGCGCCGTCGTATGTGGCGAGGCACGGTCTCCCGCAGAGCGTCGAGGACCTCGACCGGCACGAGTGCATCAATTTCCGGTTTGCGAGCGGGCGCCTGTTCGAATGGGAGTTCAACGTGGACGGCCGCGTGCAGAAGTACCTGCCGACGTCGCGCCTCACGTTCAACGACGCGGATCTGGTGTTGCGTTCGGTGCTGAACGGATCGGGCATCGCGCAGATGGCGGGCTACCAGATCCGCGACCATCTCGCGTCGAACGAACTCGTCGTCGCGCTGGCGAAGCACGTGCCGGAGGATCGCGGTCACTACATCTGCTATCTGAGCCGGCAACACCTTCCGACGCGCATCCGGATCTTCGTCGACTTCATGACCGAGCAGATTCGCGCGCTCGATCTGAACTGCATGACGCGGTTCAATCCGGAAGTGCCGGTGTTGTCGTCGGCCGCGTCGGCGGGGCTGGCGGCTTGACGCAGCTCCACGCGCGTTCGTCCGCGATCCAGTCGCCAAACAGCTGGATCTTTTGTTGCTGTTCGGTTCCGCCCGGATACACGAAGTAATAGCCCATCCCCGTCGGCAACGAGATGTCGAACGGCATCACGAGCCGGTGTGCCGCCACGCTCTCGTCCACCAGCATCCTGTCGCCGATCGCGACGCCGTAACCGTCGATCGCCGCATGTGTCGCGAGATCCAGCGTCTCGAAGCTCAATCCGCGAGTCGAGTCGACGTGCGGCGCGCCCGCATGCTCGAGCCACCGTTTCCAGTCGCGGTGATCGCGAGTCGGATGCAGCAGCGTATGACGGACCAGGTCGCCGAGACTCGCGAGCGGTTGCCGGTCCAGCAGGCTCGGGGCACAGACAGGGGTGAGCCGCTCTTCGAACAACGGGATCGCGTGCATGTCGGGACCGGCGCCGGGGGCGTAGATCACCGCTGCGTCGAACGGTTCCATGCGGAAATCGACGTGATGCTCCCAGGTGGTCGTGATCTGCACCTGGAGTTCGGGATGCTCGGCCTGGAACCGCATGATTCGCGGCAGCATCCACTGCATCATGCAGGTCGGCACCTTCAGCGCGAGTTCGGTGCGCCTGCGTGAAAGACGCATCGATACCTCCTCGATGCGCGCGAAGCTCTCGCGCACCGTCGGCAACAGGAGCTCGCCCTCGGCCGTCAGCGTCAGTCCCTTTGGCGTGCGCTTGAAGAGCGGAAACTGATAGAAGCTTTCGAGCGCGAGGATTTGCCGGCTCACGGCGCCCTGGGTCAGGCACAGCTGCCCGGCGGCGCGCGTGAAGCTGCCGTGACGGGCGACGACGTCGAAGACCTGCAGCGCGTTGAGGGAAGGAAGTCGTTTCATCGGGAGAACTGGCGTGGAGCGGGCGGCGACGCGGTATCGTTCAGTGCAGGATTTTTGCGAGGAAGTCCTTCGCGCGATCCGACTTCGGATTCGAGAAGAAATCGTCCTTGCGGTCGTCCTCGACGATCGCGCC
>NZ_LOWY01000070.1:0-188860 GCF_001524185.1 Burkholderia sp. FL-7-2-10-S1-D7
ATCACGCCAAAAGTTAACATCTCAGCGCAGCGTTTACAACCAATCCTTCCCTAAAATAAAAAATGCCGTTCAGCTGCGTAACTGAACGGCATTACGCCTTCCGGCGGGTTTTTTTCCTGGAACAGGCGCTGATTAACGCTTGTTGACGGCGTCCTTGAACGCCTTGCCAGCCGTGAACTTGACCGTCTTGGCTGCCGGGATCTTGATGGTTTCGCCCGTCTTCGGGTTGCGGCCCGTACGTGCTGCGCGCTTGCCCGAACCGAAGCTGCCGAAGCCGATCAGCTGAACCGCATCACCCTTCGACACGGCTTTCTTGATGACTTCGAGCAGCGTGTCCAGCGTTTCGCCGGTTTGAGCCTTGCTGGCGCCCGTTTGGGCGGCGACGGCGTCGATCAGTTCCTGTTTGTTCATTAAGGTTCCTTTTTCAGGTTAGGTTTGACACGAACAGCGCGAACGCGCCGATTATACGTGCGCGAACCGTGCCGTCGAGAGTCAGACTCCGACGGCACAGCGCCGAATCCTGGCCCGCGCGACGTGCCGTCCGGCTTGCCGGTGGCCACCCCGCGGTACGGCGTTGCTATGATAGCGCAGCGCAAACCCAATAACGACAAGGGTTTCAAAGATTTTCATCGGTATTTCGCCGAATGAATCGTCGATTGCCCGTTTTTTGACCTGCGCCAACCGGGCAGGATACGCAGCCGGGTCCGCCGTCGCGCAACGCCGTTGGTTTTTGCCAACGGACCGCCGGACGCCTCCGCGCAATCCCTTGCCGGGCTTGGCTGCCACGTTTTTTGTTTCGCATGCCAGACCGACTCGTTCCCGCCACGCTCGCGTTTCGCGACGACGGCATCCTCGTCTCGCCCGAGTACGGCGACATCTATCACAACGTCGCGGGCGCGCTCGCGCAGGCGCGCCACACGTTCATCGCGGGCAACGCGCTGCCCGCGCGCTGGCAAGGCCGCCGCACGTTCACCATCGTCGAGACCGGGTTCGGCGCGGGCGCCAACTTCCTCGCGACCTGGGCCGCCTGGCGCGACGATCCCGCACGCTGCGAGCGGCTGCATTTCGTGTCGTTCGAGAAACATCCGTTTTCGCGCGACGACCTGCGCCGGGCACTGTCCCATATAGTTGCGAACACAACCATCTCGACAGAAGCGGAAATGCTCGCCGATGCGTGGCCGATGCTCGTTCCAGGTTTTCATCGCCTCGAATTCGACGCCGGCCGGGTCGTGCTCACGCTCGCACTGGGCGACGCGCGCGAGATGCTGCCGAAACTGGTCGCACGCGCCGATGCGTTCTATATGGACGGCTTCGCGCCCGCGAAAAACCCGGATCTCTGGTCGGTCGATGTGTTCCGCGCACTCGCACGCGTCGCCGCCGAAAATGCGACCTTCGCGACGTATTCGAGCGCGGGCGCGGTGAAACAGGCACTCCTCGAAGCGGGTTTCACGTACCGCAAGATCGCCGGGTTGGCCGGCAAGTTTGCGATGCTCGCAGGCGAATATGCCCCGCGCTGGCGGATGCGCCGGCACGAACCGCCACGCGCATTGCCGGTTGCCGCGCGCGATGCGATCGTGATCGGTGCGGGCCTGGCTGGCTGCGCGATCGTCGAACGGCTCGCCGCACGCGGCTGGAACGTCACGCTGATCGAGCGGCACGCGCGGATCGCGAGCGACGCATCGGGCAATCCTGCCGGTGTATTTCATCCCCTGATGACGCGCGACGACAACGTCGCGAGCCGCCTCACACGCAGCGGTTTCCTGCATGCGCTCGCACGCTGGCGCGCACTCGAGCAGGCGGGCCATGCGTTCGCGCGCAGCACGCGCGGGATGATTCACCTCGCGGAATCGGCCGACGATTTCGTGCGCATGCGCGATGCGTTCGACGCGCTCGGCGCACCGTCCGACTATGTGTCGCTGCTCGACACCGACGCCGCGCGCGCGCATCTGAACCTGCCCGTCGCACATGGTGGCCTGCTGTTTCCGCACGGCGGCGCCGTATGGCCGGCAGGGCTCTGCGCCGCGCAAGTCGCGGCGGCAGGTGAGCGCGTGAAACTGCTGGCCGGCACCCAAGTCGATCGACTCGAGCGTGATGGCGACACGTGGCGCGCGGTCGACGCGACAGGCGCAACGCTCGCCGCAGCGCCGGTCGTCGTGCTTGCGAACGCGGGCGATGCCGTGCGTCTCGCCGGCCTGCAGCATGTCTCGCTGCAGCCGGTGCGCGGCCAGTTGACGCTGCTGCCGCCCGGCAGCACGGCACCGCTGCCGTGCCCGGCGATCGGCGACGGCTATGCGGTGCCGCTCGACGACGGCACGCTGCTGATCGGTGCAACGTTCGAACCCGACGACCTCGATCCCGCGATGCGCCCCGCCGGACATATCGAAAATATCGAGCGCGTACGGCATCTGCTGCCCGGCCTGATCGGCGAGCTGCCGGACGTCGGGACGCTGCGTGGGCGCGTCGCGTTTCGCTGGGTCGTCGCCGACCGTGTGCCGGTGATCGGCCCGCTTGCCGACGAAGCGCAGACCCTCGCGAACGCACGCGCACTGAGCGGTGCGAAGGCGCGCGACCTGCCTCGCACCGCGGGCCTCTATGGCGCCTTCGGCTACGGCTCCCGCGGCCTGGTGTGGGCGGCGCTCGGCGCCGAGCTGATCGCGTCGCAACTCGAAGGCGAGCCGCTACCGCTCGAGCGTGAACTCGCCGATGCCGTCGACCCGGCCCGGTTCCTGATCCGCGCGCTGCGCGGCCGCCAGATCGGCTGATCTCGTCAGCCAAATCCTCACAGTGCTTTGATTTTTTCGCGCAAGGTTATCCACTCGATGCTGTGGATAACCGCGCGGAATCCACGCGCGGTTCGTGTGTAATCACAGTGGACGTCAACTGGGCAACTCGGCACAGCCATTGAGCGGCCCGAAAGTTGCTCAACTCAAACCTCTGTGAGCAAACAGCCTGTGCAACGGGTTATGGCTATGCCAACGCTTTGATCTTGTTGCGTAAACCGAAGTTATCCACAGAACTGTGCAAGCCTTGTTAACTTCTACTACGTATATATACAAGTAAACAATTGAAACCAAAAACCTGTGGTGCCTCACAGGGGCGCGAGTCGAGTCGATCGGTTCCGGAGCGAAAAAGCTGTGGCACAATCGGTGTCCTTCGCGTTCGTTCGGCCAGGCGCCGGACATGCTTCAATGGAACGGTCGGCACGATTTCGAATCTGAATCTTCGAGACTGCGCAGTCCGTTCACACACCAGGCCGACAATCCAGATCGGCAGCCTGAACGACAGTTCCGCCGGACGGCGGAAAAAGGCGGATCCCATGTCCCGCCGTCGTCGACCACAACAATCACATTCGGGGCGATACCCGGCCGGCGTGCATCTCTTTTCTGACGCTTGACCCCGCGCCGCTGGCGATTGCTTCCAAAGGAGAAGTCACCACGATGAAGTCGGCGTTCTCATTCCTGCCCAACTGGCCGCTCGCACCGGATGCCGTGTTCTGGGCCGGGCTCGCGTTGTTCGCGGCCGGTCTGTGCGGCGAGCTGTGCTACCGCGCATGGCGGTTGCCGCGCATCACCGGCTATGCGGTGATCGGCCTCGTCGCCGGTTCGTTCGGATTCGGCGTGATCGACGCGAGCACCGACGAAACCTCTCGGCTGCTGATCGACGTCGCGCTCGGCCTGCTGCTGTTCGAGCTCGGCAGCCGTCTCGACCTGAAATGGATTCGCCGCAATCCGTGGCTCATTGCGTCGAGCCTTGCCGAGGCGACGCTGACATTCGTGCTCGTGCTGTTCGTGATGCTCGCGCTCGGCGTGTCGGGCATGGTCGCGCTCGTGCTGTCGGCGATCGCGATCGCGACGTCGCCGTCGATGGTGATCCAGCTCAAGACCGAACTGCGCGCGGAAGGGCAGGTGTCGCAGCGCCTCATCACGCTGACCGCGCTGAACAGCGTGTACGCGATCGTGCTGACCAAGCTCGTCACGAGCTGGCTCCACCAGGAGGCGTACGGGAACGTTTTCGCGACGATCCTGCAGCCCGTCTACCTGATCGCCGGTTCGTTCATCGTCGCGTACCTGGTCGCGCGTGCGTGCAATTACCTGTTCCGCCACATGACCTCGACGATGCGCGACGAGCATTCGTTCGTCGCGCTGTTCGGGCTCGTGATGCTCGCGATCGCGGTGGCGCAGGCGCTGAAGCTGTCGACGCTGCTCACGCTGCTGCTCGCCGGCATCATCGTGAAGAACCTCGAAGCGCGGCCGCAGCTGTGGCCCGAGCATTTCGGCACGGCCGGCTGGCTGCTGACGGTGGTCCTGTTCGTGCTGACGCTCACGTCGTTCACGTGGGGCGACATCGCACTCGGCGGGCTGCTCGCGATCGTGCTGATCGTCACGCGGCTCGTTGCGAAGCTGGCCGGCGTCGTCGCGTTCGCGAAGCCGAGCGGCATCGGGATGAAGCAAGGCATCGCGCTCGGCATCGCGCTCACACCGATGTCTGCGCTGTCGTACCTGCTCGTCGACGACACCTACCAGCTCTATCCGAATTTCGACCCGCACCTGCGTGCGATCGTGATGTGCACGATCGTGATCCTGCAGCTCGTCAGCCCGTTCGTCGTCTACCGCTGCCTGTCGGCGGTCAGCGAACGCAGCGACGGCAACTGATTTCCGGAAACTGCCATGGCACTCGAAACTTTCGTCAATTCCGAACCGTTCACGTTCGGCGTCGAACTGGAGATCCAGGTCGTCAACACGCACAACTACGACCTGACCAAGGCGGCATCCGACCTGATGCGCCTGATCCAGGGCGAGACCTTCCCCGGCAACATCACGCCCGAAATCACCGAGAGCATGATCGAGCTGTCGACCGGCATCTGCCATACGCACGACCAGGCGGTCAGCGAGCTGCACGCGATCCGCGACGTGCTCGTGAAGGCGGCCGACCAGCTCAACGTCGGGCTCGCCGGCGGCGGCACGCACGCGTTCCAGCAGTGGAGCGACCGGCAGATCTACGACGCGCCGCGCTTCCAGTACATCTCCGAGCTGTACGGCTATCTCGCGAAGCAGTTCACCGTGTTCGGCCAGCACGTGCACATCGGCTGCCCCGATCCGGACAGCGCGCTGTTCCTGCTGCACTCGATGTCGCGCTTCATTCCGCACTTCATCGCGCTGTCGGCGTCGTCGCCGTTCGTGCAGAACGTCGACACCGGCTTCCATTCGGCGCGCCTGAATTCGGTGTTCGCGTTCCCGCTGTCGGGCCGCGCGCCATTCGTGCTGACCTGGGACAGCTTCGAGGAGTACTTCACGAAGATGGTCAACACGGGCGTTGTCAACTCGATGAAGGACTTTTACTGGGACATCCGGCCGAAGCCCGGCTTCGGGACGATCGAAGTGCGCGTGATGGACACGCCGCTGTCGGTCGATCGCGCGGCCGCGATTGCCTGCTACATCCAGACGCTCGCGCGCTACCTGCTGACCGACCGGCCGCTGAAGCTGTCGGAGGACGACTATCTCGTCTACACATTCAACCGTTTCGAAGCGTGCCGCTTCGGGCTCGAGGGCACCTGCGTCAATCCTCAGACAGGTGAGCGCCGCACGATCGCGGAAGACATCCTCGACACGCTCGACCGGATCGCGCCGCATGCGGCCGCGCTCGGCTCGCGCGCGGCGCTCGACGAGATCGGCGCGCTCGCGAAGGCGCGCGTGAATGACGCATCGTGGTTGAGAACCGTTTTCAAACAGGAAAAATCGCTGAACGAGACGGTCCGTCAGCAGTGCCTGCGCTGGCGTGAATGAAAAAATGTTTTGCAGATTACAGGCTCGACCGCGCGCCGATTCGCTGAACGCCGTTCGACGCCGATTCGCGCGCAGCGCGTCGCCAGTCGTCCTGAAAATCTGTGGATAACTTGATATTCCGCTTCAAAGTCAATGCTCTGCGGGATGGATAACCCGGTGGATCGGTGCCGTCGGCACGATGGCCGATTCGAACAGGAAAATGTTTGCGCGTTCGGTTGTGGGGTCGGCGGAGATTGCCGGCACAACGAAAAAATCCGGTTATCCAGCGATTTTCCACAGATTGAAGGGGATAACTTAGCTGTGCGATTTTCCGCTCTCGCTTAGAATGTCGGCTTTGCGGACACCGGAATGACCCGTGTCTCACCGGTCGCCGCGAACGCGACCGCCGCGTGTGCCTCGCGACGGCCGTGTCGACGCTCTTCAAAGAGCGTCTGTTTTGAGATAGACATTCGATCTCCACACTACGGCTGCTCGGCGATCCGGGCGGCGGCAAAGCGAAAAGACTATGAGCGAAGGCGTTTACGGGAATCAGGCTTCGGGACGTGTGACCCACAGCTTGCTGCGGTTGAGTACGGCCATGCGAAGCCAGGCATGGGATTGGGCGGAAGGTGCAGGCCTCACGCCGACGCAGGGCGAGATCCTCGTGCTGCTGCTGCAACGCAAGGGCCCGATGCGGCTCGGCGAGATCGCGCGCGAGACGCAGCTTACGGCTGCGACCACCAGCGACGCGGTCAGCACGCTCGAGACGAAGGGGCTCGTCGAGAAGCGTCGCGCACTGGACGACGGCCGCGCGCTCGCCGTGCGCCTGTCGGCCCGCGGCCGCACCGCGGCGAAGAAGGCGCTGCAATGGCCTGAATTCCTGACGAAAGCGGTCGGCAAGCTCGGCGCGGACGAACAGGGCGCGCTGTACCGCGCGCTGCTGAAGACGCTGCGCGAGCTGCAGGTGGCCGGTGCGACGCCGCCGCAGCGCATGTGCCTGACGTGCGCGCATTTCCAGCCGGGCAAGCAGTCGAAGAAGACCGTGCATCATTGCGCGGCGCTCGATCTGTCGATGGCCGACAGCGATCTGCGTCTCGACTGTTCGGTGCACGAAGAAGCCGACGCGGCGACGCAGAAGAAGACCTGGAAGGTGTTTGCCGGCTGACGTCCGTCGATCGACCGGGAGGCCGATGGTGAACGCTGTGATGAACGCTGAAGTGGTGGCGATCCGCCACGTGCATTTCGAGGACCTCGGCAGCTTCGAGCAGGTGCTCGGAGAGCGCGGGCGGCGGGTGCGATACGTCGACGTCGGATCGTCGCGCGTCGAGGCGCTCGACGCGCTCAAGCCGGCGCTGCTCGTGATGCTCGGCGGGCCGCTCAGCGTGTACGAGGACGCGCAGTATCCGTCGATCGCGCCGCTCGCGGCGCTCGTGCGCCAGCGCATCGATGCCGGACTGCCGATCCTCGGCATCTGCCTCGGGGCGCAGTTCATCGCCCGCGCGCTCGGTGCGCGCGTCTATCCGGCTGCGCAGAAGGAACTTGGCTGGGCGCCGCTGACGCTCACCGACGCGGGCCGCGCGTCGCCGCTGCGCCACCTCGACGGCGCGGCGACCTCGATGCTGCACTGGCATGGCGATACGTTCGACCTGCCGGGCGGCGCGATCCATCTTGCATCGACACCGGCGTGCCGCCATCAGGCGTTCGCGTGGGGGCAGCACGTGCTGGCGCTGCAATGTCATCCTGAAATCCGCACCGACCGCTTCGAACCCTGGCTGATCGGCAACGCCGGCGAAATCGCGTCGACGCCCGGCATCGACGCGCGCCAGTTGCGCGCCGACACCCTTCAGCACGGTCCTGTGCTGGAGACGGCCGCGCGACGCATGTTCGGCGAGTGGCTCGACAGCGTCGGGCTTTGATCCCGGGCGAGCGGCACCACGCATGACCGGCCCGCGGGCATTGCGGGTCGGCGCACCGCCGCACGCCGCGTGCGCGCTGCCGCGCGGCCGGCTGCACGCCGGCCCTGCCTGACCATCCGCTTACTGCCGAACCCGCTACGAGCAGGCTTCGAGCCCGCATGCTACGCTGATCCGCTCTTTCCCTTTCCTGGCGAGCGGTATCCATGACTGCGTTGTTTTCTCCTTTCACGCTGCGCGGCGTGACCCTTCCGAACCGGATCGTGATCTCCCCGATGTGCCAATACTCGGCCGAGCGCGGCGAGGCGACCGACTGGCACATGATTCACCTCGGCCATCTCGCGTTGTCCGGTGCGGGCTTGCTCTGCATCGAAGCGACCGCCGTCGAACCCGACGGGCGCATCACGGCCGGCGACCTCGGCCTGTGGGACGACGTGACCGAAGCGGCGCTCAAGCCCGTGCTGGCGGCGATCCGCAAGCATTCGCCGGTCCGTGTCGCGATGCAGCTCTCGCATGCGGGGCGCAAGGCGTCGAGCGAGGTGCCGTGGAAGGGCGGCCAGCTCGTGTCCGTCGCCGATGGCGGCTGGCTGCCGCATGCGCCGTCGGCGTTACCGCACAAGGACGGCGAGACGCCGCCGCTCGCGCTCGATGCGGCCGGTCTGAACCGGATCCGCGAAGCGTTCGCTGCCGCCGCGAAGCGTGCCGCGCGCCTCGGCATCGATGCGATCGAGGTGCACGCGGCGCACGGCTACCTGCTGCATCAGTTCCTGTCGCCGCTTTCGAACCAGCGCACCGACGAATACGGCGGCTCGCGAGAAAACCGGATGCGCTTTCCGCTCGAGATCTTCGAGATCGTGCGCGCGGCGTTTCCGGCGGACCGGCCGGTGGGCGTGCGCGTGTCTGCGACCGACTGGGTCGAGGGCGGCTGGGAGCTCGACGATACGATCGCGTTCGCGCACGAACTGAAGGAGCGCGGCTGCGACTGGATCGACGTGTCGTCCGGCGGCGTGTCGCCGCTGCAGAAGATCCCGCTGTCGCCCGGCTACCAGGTGCCGTTCGCGAAGGCCGTGAAGCGCGCGGTCGGGATGCCGACGATCGCGGTCGGCCTCATCAACGAGCCCGCGCATGCGAACCAGCTGATCGAGGCCGGCGACGCCGATTTCGTCGCGATGGCGCGCGCGATGCTGTACGACCCGCGCTGGCCGTGGCATGCGGCCGCCGAGCTCGGCGCGCAGGTGTCGGCGCCGCCGCAGTACTGGCGTTCGCAGCCGCGCGAGCACAAGGCGTTGTTCGGCGACATCGCATTCGGCCAGCGCTGAGCGGCATGCGCGCGATGTTGAACGAAGCAATCGTGAACGTGTAGGATGCGGGTGATTCGCCGCATGCCCCGACGCGGCACCAACCGGTGCCGCGTTTTCGTTTCGCGCGACGCAGGGCCGCGCACATCGAAAGCGCGGCCGTCCTCCATTCAAGTCGTCTTCAAAGGATTCGTTCGATGAGTTCACGCAGGATCGCGGTGCGCCGCTCGGGAATACACGGCAAGGGCGTGTTCGCGGTGGAGCCGATCAAGGCCGGCGAACGCGTAGTGGAATACAAAGGCGAGCGAATTTCGTGGAAGGAGGCGCTGCGCCGCCATCCGCACGACCCGAACGAGCCGAACCATACGTTCTACTTCGCACTGGAAGAGGGCGGCGTGATCGACGGCAAGATCGACGGCAACAGCGCGCGCTGGATCAACCATTCGTGCGCGCCGAACTGCGAGGCCGAGGAGATCAACGGCCGCGTGTTCATCCATGCGCTGCGCGATATCAGCCCGGAAGAAGAGCTGTTCTACGACTATGGCCTCGTGATCGACGAGAAGCTGACGAAGAAGCTCAAGCGCGAATACGCGTGCCATTGCGGCGCGGACGCGTGTCGCGGCACGCTGCTCGCCACGCCGGACGACGACGGCAAGAAGAAAAAGAAGAAGGACGGGAAGTCGGAGTCCGGCGCGAAGGACAAGAAAAAGAAGAAGTGACCGGCGCGGCCGCGCATCGTGCGCGGCTGCTTCACCTTCGCCAGGACGGCCGCCGCGCGGCCGTCCGTCCTGCCCGATACGGGCCAGCGCGCCTCAGTGCGTCGGCGCGGCGGCCGGCGTCTCGCTCGCCGGCTTCGCGGTGCGCTTGGCGAGCGGCACCCGCACCACGAAACGCGAACCGCCTTCCGCTGCATCCTCGTACGACACCGTGCCGCCGTGCATCGCGATGATGTCGTGCACGATCGCGAGTCCGAGCCCGGCGCCCGTCTCGACGCCGTTGCCGCTCTGCGCATCGCCGCGGAAGAAGCGCTTGAACAGGTCGGCCTGCTGGCTGGCCGGCACGCCCGGGCCGTTGTCCTCGACGACGATCTCGGCGGCTGGCTGGCCGTCCTCGAGTGCGCCGCGTGCGACGTTCACCGTGATCCGCGCGCCGGCCGGCCGTGCGAGCGGCACGTATTTCAGCGCATTGTCGAGCAGGTTCGCGATCACTTCGCGCAGCAGCACGGGGTTGCCGCGCACGTTCAGCGTTTCGTCCTCGCCGGGATCGTCGCTGCGCTGGAAGCCGAGATCGACATGCGATGCGAGCGCGCGCGGCACCCACTCGGCGCCGGTCTCGAACGCCATCGCGGCCAGGTCGACGTCGACGAAACGCGCGGCCTGTTCGCCCGGCTCAGCACGCGCGAGCGACAGCAGCTGGTTCGACAGCCGCACCGCGCGGTCGGCGGCCGCGCGCAATTCGCGTACCGCGGTGTAGGTCTGCTGCGGGTCGCGCGCGACGGCGGCCTGCTCGGCATGCAGTTTCACGGCTGTGAGCGGCGTGCGCAACTGGTGCGCGGCATCGGCGATGAACTTGCGCTGCGCGTCGAGCGCGGTCTTCAGGCGGCCGAGCAGCGCGTTCATCGCGCTCGTCAGCGGCCGGATCTCGAGCGGCACGTCGGTTTCGTCGACCGGCTCCAGCGACGTGTGGGTCTGCCGGTTCAGCGAATCGGCGAGATGCGTGAGCGGGCCGAGCTGCTGGTTCACGACCCGCCACACGATGCCCCAGCCCGCGAGCAGCAACAGCAGCAGCGGCATCATGATCGCGACGAGGAATTCGGCCGCGATCCGGTAACGGTGGCGCACCGGCTGCGCGACCTCGACCACCATCGGCTTGCCGCCCTCGACATTGTCGACACGCACCTGCGCGACGCGCACCGCGCGATTGTCGTACTCGGCCTCGAACACGTACGCGTGATGCATGCGGCGCACGTTGATGCCCCGCAGCGGCAGTTTCGGGTCGCCGGCGAGTTCCTGTTCGCCGTCGCTGATCCGGTAGATCAGCGCCTCCGCCGGATCGGAGAACATCGCCTGAGCGAGCGGCGGCACCGTGAACGGCGCGTCGGGGCCGGCGATCTGGATCTGTTTGGAGATGGCGGTGGCGAGATCGGCGAGCGAGCGGTCGATCACGTGTTGCGTGTATTGCCACGCGAGCCAGTAGGCAATCAGGCCGCTCATCAGCGCGAGCATCGACAGCGGCGCGGCGAGGCGCCGAAGCAGCGAGCGGCGCAGGCTGGTGGTGACAGCCGGATCAGAGGACATTTCGACGGGCAAATGGATAAGCGCCGCTCACGGGGAGCGGCGCGGACGTGCGTCGGTCGGCGACACGGGCAGGGCGGCTTGCCGGCGGCACGGGGCCTGCCGGCGTGCGGCGCCGCTCAGACGCTCGCGGTCTGGCGGATTTCCTGCAGCAGGTAGCCGAAGCCGCGCACCGTGACGATTTCGACACGGCACTGCTCCAGTTTCTTGCGCACCCGGTGCACGTAGACTTCGATCGCGGTGTCGCCGAGATCGCCGCCGAAGTGCGTGAGGTGATCCTGCAGCTGGGCCTTGCTGACCACACGGCCGTGACGCAGCAGCAGCATTTCGAGCACCGCGAATTCGCGCGGCGACAGTTCCAGCGGCTTGTCGTCGTTGAAGATGCGGCGATCGACGCCCGACAGGCGGACGCCGCCGAGCGACACTTCCGGACGCGGCATGTCGCTGTGCGGGCCGCTGCGGCGCATCACCGCGCGGATGCGCGCTTCGAGCTCGGCCGGCTCGAACGGCTTGAGCATGTAATCGTCGGCGCCGGAGTTCAGGCCCTGAATCCGGTCGTTCAATTCGTCGCGCGCGGTCAGCACGATGACCGGCGTGTGGCGATTGGTCTGGCGAAAGCGTGTGAGCAGCGTCATTCCGTCGATGCCCGGCAGGCCGAGGTCGAGGATCACGAGTTCGTGGCGGTTTTGTGCCAGCGCCTGTTCGGCAAAGATGCCGTCGTGCACCATGTCAACGGTGAAGCCAGCCTGCTCGAGGCTGCTCTGGATACCGCGTGCGATGGGGCGGTCGTCTTCGATCAGAAGGAGTCGCATGAAGTTCGCTCAAGTACAATGGGTTGGCGGTTCAGGCACGCGGACAGCACGACGCCGTTTCCACAGGGGCGACGCATCGCCTGACAATCAAGCATGGCGGCCAGCGAACGATTAAATCCAATCATGTCCGATATTTCGATTCACGACCTCGAAGCCGCGATCAATTTCTGGCGCGCCCGCTCGCCGTCGAGCGGCGACGAACTCAAACTCTGCGAAGAGGCCAGCGCGCTCTCCAAGCCGTATGCGCTGCTGATTGTACAGCGCGGAGGCGCGCTGCAACTGGAAGGTTTGGACCCCAAGGCGCGGAAAGCGTACGAGACTTACGTGCGCCTTAAGGATGGCTTGGAAAGCTGAAGGCTTTCGCTGAGTACATCCTAGAAAACGTTCATCGAAATGAAAAGTTGACGTGCCGCGCGTCGAAAGATGCGCGGCGGTAGAGGAAGGTCTCAGGCGGCCGGGTCGGTGTGTGCGCACACCTGGTCGATGAACGTCGCGAGCGCGATGTCGCGTTCGGTCAGGCCGTCCGCGTCGTGGGTCGACAGCGTCACGTCGACGCGGTTGTACACGTTGAACCATTCCGGATGGTGGTTCATTTCCTGCGCCTTGATCGCGACACGCGTCATGAAGCCGAAGGCCTCGTTGAAATCGGCAAAGCGCAGGCTGCGCTGGATCGCGTCGCGGCCCGGCACGGCCGTCCAGTGAGGCAGGCCTTCGAGTCGGGTCTTGCGTTCTTCTGATGTGAGCTTGTGAATCATGGTGCACCTCGTTCGGTAACGGCGCCCGCACGCGGGCAAAGGCCACGCGGCAAAGCCGGTATCGGTCATTGTTTCATAGTTGCGGAACGGCCATCCGGGGACAGCCATCCGGGGGACGGACATCGAGGGGCGGGCGCCGGCGCGCGAATCATGCCGGCGTGGCCCGCGGCCTTACGCGTCGGCGTCGTCCGGCCAGCCTTCGCCCGTGCCGCGATGCAGCACGAGATCGCGGTCGGCCACCGCGCCGGCCGGGAACTCGGGCAGCGCGGCCAGCCGGTCGGCCAGCGCACGGCCATCGACGTCGGCCAGCGCGAACAACTGCGCGAAATCATCGATCACGAAGTAGGTCTTCTGGAACGTGTCGATCCGGTAGCGCGTGCGCATCACGCGCTCGAGATCGAAACCGAGCCGGTTCGGCGCCGCGCTTTCGAGGCTGTACAGACTCTCGCCCTTGCTCGACACGATCCCGGCGCCGTAAATCGACAGTCCGTTCGTGCCGTTTGCGTCGCGGATCAGCCCGAACTCCACCGTATACCAGTAGAGGCGCGCCAGCCGCGCGAGCGCCGCTTCGTCGTCCGCGACCGCGAGCGCGGTGCGGCCGTATGCCTGCATGTAGTCGGCGAACACCGGCTCGATCAGGAGCGGCACGTGGCCGAACAGGTCGTGGAAGCAGTCGGGTTCCTGCAGGTAGTCGAGCTGATCGGGGCGGCGCATCCACCAGGTGACCGGAAACCGCCGGTTCGCAAGGTGCTCGAAGAACACGCGATCGGGCACGAGGCCCGGCACGGCGACGATCTCCCAGCCGGTGGCCGGCTCGAGCTGGCGATTCACGTCGGCGAACGACGGCACGCGATCGGCCGGCAAGTCGATCTTCCCGAGCCCTGCGATGAACGCGCCGCATGCGCGACCGCGCAGCAGCGCCGACTGGCGCGCATAGAGCTGCTGCCACACCGCGTGGTCGACCTGGCCGTAGCGTTCGAGCGGCTGGTCGATGGTGAAATCGGCGCGGGTTTCGAGGCCCGCGTCGAACTGCTCCTGCAGTTTCGCGGTGACGACGGTGGACATGGTGAGGCTCTGCACGCGGTGGTTGGGAACCATGCAAGTGTAGAGCGAGTGACGTGCGGAATGAGCGCAAAGATGGCGTGTATTCGCTTGTTAATGCGATAATTGCGCATCAAAACTGGAATCAATGCGGAGAACGCTCATGCTGGAACTCGATCACTTCGATCTCGCGCTTCTCGACGTGCTGCAGCGCTTCGGCCGTGCGACGCACCAGCAACTCGGCGAGGAGGTGCCGCTGTCGCCGTCGCAGATCGGCCGGCGGCTGCAGCGGCTCGAGGCGGCCGGCGTGATTGAAGGCTACCGCGTGATGCTGCGCCCCGAAAAGCTCGGGCTCGGCGTCACGGCGTTCACGAGCCTGAAGCTCAAGCACCACGGCGATTCGATCATCGAGCAGTTCCAGCAACAGATCGACGTACTGCCCGAAGTGCTCGAATGTCACGCGGTGGTCGGCGACGCCGACTATCTGCTGCGGATCGTCGCGCCGGATCTCAACGCGCTGTCGCAGTTCGTGATGAAGAAGCTGATGCGCGTGCCGGGCGTCGACAGCGTGCGCTCGAACATCGTGCTGACGACCTTCAAGCGCAACGGCGCGCTGCCGCTCGCGCACCTGGCGCCCGGCGCCGCCTGACGCGGCGGCCGGGCCGGCGGCGGGGCGCGAGGCGCCGCCGCGGACAGGGCCGGATCAGGCCGCTTCGGATCGTGCTTCGGCGTTCAGGAGGTCGACGTACGCGACCGCGACGAGATCCTCCTGCGCCACGCCGAGCTTCGCGAACACGTCATGGGCCTCGGCTTCGCCGCCGGCTTCGTCATCGTCGGGACCGAGCACCACTTCCAGCTCGATGAAGTCGCCGAGGCCGTCGACGCGGTCGAGATGGATTCGCGTGCGGCCGACGAGGTACACGTGCCGTTCCTTCGTCACGATTCCGCGCGTGGTGAGCGCGGTCGCGAGCAGCGAGTGCATCGCGTCCGGGTTCGTCACCGGGCTGCGCGTGTAGTACGACGCCTTCGGGCCGTCACGGTCGTCGCGCTGGTAGAAGATCAGTTCGGCGGGCGTGCCGTCCTCGAAGCGGCGCAGCTTCAGCCGGCCGCGCGGCACGTCGTAGAAGAAATCCTGCTGGCGGTAGAAGAGCGGCGCTTCGGCGGCGAGCTTGGCCGCCTGTTCGCGCAGCCGGTCGAATTCGCGGGCGCGGGCTTTGATCTCGATGTTGCGGGCCATGCGGGTCTCCTTCAAACAGGGGTCTCGCGGTGTGCGAAGGCACAATCTAGCAAAAAGCCTGCGATGGTGGCGTGACGCGCAAGCGGGAAGCGGCGACGCGATGCGGGGCAGGCGATTCAAGCCCATTCGCGACAATACCCGTCACCTGCGGGCGTCGATTGGACACCCGCGGCGCGTCGCGCGCCTGCGCCCTGAGCCCGATGCGCGACCGGCCGCACCGGGATCAGCGGCACTCATATTGCCCATTGGGTCTCGATCAGCCGCAGCGCGGCCGCGATCGCCGGCTCGGCGCGCCGCTCGGCGAGCGTCACGAAAGTCAGCTCGGTCGGCACCGTCACGTGTTCGACGATGGTCAGCGCATGCGCGTGCGCTTCGGCCAGCGCGGTCGCGTCGCGCGCGAGCGTCAACCCGATCCCCGATTTCACGAGATCGAGCATCGATTGCTCCTGGTCGACCTCGGCGACCTTCACCGGCTGCGCGCCGGCCGCCGCGAACAGCCGCGACAGCAGCCGGTGATGGGCGGACGCCGGCGGCGTCCAGATCCACGGCAGCGCGGCGAGCGCGCGCCAGTCGTGCGCGCGCTCGCCGCGCTCCTTCCAGCCGGCCGGCGCGAGCACGCGGTACTGGAAACGCGTGAGCGTGATCGTGTGGAACAGCGTGTCGTCGCGCGGATCGTCCTCGTCGGGCCGGCCGATGTAATAGCCGACGTCGAGCGCCTGCGCACGCACCTGTTCGAGCACCCAGCCTGACATCCCGTGCCGCAATGCGGTTTCTATCTGCGGATGGCTTTCGACCAGCGCGCGCAGGAAGCCGCCGAGCCGCAGGAAGCCGGGATCGAGGATCGTGCCGATTCGCAGCCGGCCGCGCACCTCGTGCCGCAGCGCAGCAGCGGCGCGCTGCACGTCGGCGGCCGCGGCCAGCGCGCGCTCGGCGTGCGGCAGCAGGGTCTGGCCGTCGCGCGTGAGCGCAAGCCCGCGCGACGTGCGCGTAAACAGCGTGACGCCGAGCGTTTCCTGCAGATGCTTGATCTGCAGGCTGACGGCCGGCTGCGTCAGGTGCAGCTGCACGGCGGCGCGCGTCAGGTTGCCTTCGCGGGCGACCGTCGCGAACGCGCGGAGCAGGGTGAGATCCATCGTCGTGATATGAGCGCAGCTTATAACGCGGTTCAGCATAACTCATTGGATCGGCGGCGGGCGGCCGGAGTACGCTTCATCGACCGCATCGCCCGCGACGCACTATGCTGAAAACGACGCGCGGAATCGCGCGCGCGGCGCACAACAATTCATGGAGACACTCGTGAGTACTCAACGCACGCTCGAGGGCGAATTCGATTACGTGATCGTCGGCGCGGGCACCGCGGGCTGCGTGCTCGCGAACCGCCTGACCGAGGATCCCGAGATCCGCGTGCTGCTGCTCGAAGCCGGCGGCAAGGACGACTATCACTGGATCCACATCCCGGTCGGCTATTTGTATTGCATCGGCAATCCGCGCACCGACTGGCTGTACAAGACGCAGCCCGAGGCGGCGCTCAACGGCCGCGCGCTGTCGTATCCGCGCGGCCGCGTGCTCGGCGGCTGCTCGTCGATCAACGGGATGATCTACATGCGCGGCCAGCGCGAGGATTACGACAGCTGGGCGCAGGAAACCGGCGATGCCGGCTGGTCGTGGGACAGCGTGCTGCCCATCTTCAAGCGCAGCGAGGATCACCACGCGGGCGCGAGCGATGCACACGGCGCGGGCGGCTACTGGCGTGTCGAGAAGCAGCGGCTGCGCTGGGAGATCCTCGAATCGTTCGCACAGGCAGCGCAGCAGACGGGCATCCCGGCGACCGACGATTTCAACCGCGGCGACAATGCCGGGGTCGGCTATTTCGAGGTGAACCAGAAGCGCGGTGTGCGCTGGAATACGTCGAAGGCGTTCCTGCGGCCGGCGATGACGCGCCCGAATCTGACGGTGATCACCGGCGCGCATGCGCAGCGCGTGATCTTCGACGGGCGGCGCGCGGTCGGCGTCGAGTATCGCGGCGGCGGCACCGACTACGTCGCGCACGCGCGCGCCGAAGTGCTGCTCACCGCCGGCGCGGTGAATTCGCCGCAGCTGCTCGAATTGTCGGGCATCGGTGCGGGCGCGCGGCTGCAGGCGCTCGGCATCGACGTCGTGCAGGATCTGCCGGGTGTCGGCGAGAACCTGCAGGATCACCTGCAGTTGCGGATGGCATTTCGCGTCGAAGGCGTGCGCACGCTGAACACGCTGTCTGCGCACTGGTGGGGCAAGCTGATGATCGGCGCCGAATATGCGCTGCTGCAGCGCGGGCCGATGTCGATGGCGCCGTCGCAGCTCGGCGCGTTCGCGAAGTCTGATCCGGACGATTCCGCGCTCACGCGCCCCGATCTCGAATACCACGTGCAACCGCTGTCGCTGGAGCGTTTCGGCGAGCCGCTGCACAGCTTCAACGCCTTTACGGCGTCCGTCTGCCATCTGCGGCCGAGCTCGCGCGGCAGCGTGCACATCGCGAGCCCCGATGCGGGCGCGGCGCCGTCGATCGCACCGAACTATCTGTCGACCGACCACGATCGTCATGTCGCGGCGAATGCGCTGCGGCTCACGCGGCGCATCGCGTCCGCGCCGGCGCTCGCGCGCTACCAGCCGGAAGAGATCCTGCCGGGCAAGCGGTACCAGACCGAAGCCGAACTGATCGAAGCGGCGGGTGCGGTCGGCACGACGATCTTCCATCCGGTCGGTACGTGCCGGATGGGGCGCACGGACGACGAGCGTGCCGTCGTCGACAGCCGGCTGCGCGTGCGCGGCATCGCCGGGCTGCGGATCGTCGATGCATCGGTGATGCCGTTCATCACGTCGGGCAACACGAATTCGCCGACGCTGATGATCGCCGAGCGCGCGAGCGACATGATCCGCGCCGATCGACGTGCTGCGCACGACGCGACGCAGGTGCGAACGGAAGCGACGATGACGGCTGCATGACGCCACGCTGACACGCACGACAGCGGGCCGTCATGCGGGTGCCCGCTGATTCGCTATGCGAAACAAGCCGGCGTGCGGATCGCAACGGATCGACGACACGCAATGCGATCGCGCCGCAAGCCACGCATTGCGCGCGCGCCTTCTCGTTGCGCGACGACATGACGCGCGGCGTAACGTGCCCGCGTTCGCGCAGGCACGCGTCGTGCAATCGAGCAACCGTCGATGATGCGCGCGTCAAAAAAAACGCGTCGAAATTCGCGCTGTGCCGCGTGCCATATGGCGGCCAGCCCTATAAGTGCAAATCCCGATGATTGCACTGCACCAACGGCGCGACAATGTTGCGCAGTGTGCATACGCGTCGGCGCGGGAGACCACCCTCGAGGCGTAATTCGGCGCACGGGGGGCAGCCCGCTGATCCGCGGACCTGTTCGCGGACGCTTCTCGCGAATCTTCCCGGTGCTTCGCCTGACTTCGTACGGAAGGGAACATGATTCTCGGCGACACGATTCTCGAAACACGCGGACTGACGAAGGAATTCAGGGGCTTCACCGCCGTGAACGGTGTCAACCTGCGTGTGCGGCGCGGTGCGATCCATGCGTTGATCGGGCCGAACGGCGCGGGCAAGACCACCTGCTTCAACCTCCTCACCAAGTTCCTGACACCGACGGCCGGCCAGATCGTCTTCAACGGCATCGACATCACCGACGAGCGGCCCGCGCAGGTTGCACGGCGCGGCATCATCCGCTCGTTCCAGATCTCTGCCGTGTTTCCGCACCTGACGGCGCTGCAGAACGTGCGTATCGGCCTGCAGCGCGCGCTCGGCACCGAATTCCATTTCTGGCGCAGCGAACGCACGCTGAAGCGGCTCGACGACCGCGCGATGGATCTCCTCACGCAGGTCGGTCTCACCGATTTCGCGCAGGTGCCGACCGTCGAGCTCGCGTACGGCCGCAAGCGCGCGCTCGAGATCGCGACCACGCTCGCGATGGAACCCGAACTGATGCTGCTCGACGAGCCCACGCAGGGGATGGGCCACGAGGACGTCGATCGCGTGACCGCGCTGATCAAGAAGGTCGCGAGCGGCCGCACGATCCTGATGGTCGAGCACAACATGAACGTGATCGCGGGCATCTCCGACACGATCACCGTCCTGCAACGCGGCGAGGTGCTGGCCGAAGGCTCGTATGCGGAAGTGTCAAAGAATCCGCTCGTGATCGAAGCCTATATGGGCAGCGCCGATGCGGCGCTCGCGGGGGCGCACGCATGAAGCACAGCGAACGGGAGGAACGCGAATTGAGCGGCGTCGAGAGCGGTACGCCCGCGCTGGAGATCACGGGCCTGGAGGCCTGGTACGGGGAATCCCACATATTGCACGGCGTCGACCTGACGGTGCATCGCGGCGAGGTCGTCACGCTGCTCGGCCGCAACGGCGCGGGCCGCACGACGACGCTGCGCGCGATCATGGGCCTCACGGGCCGCCGCAGCGGGTCGATCAAGGTCGCGGGCAACGAGACGATCGGCCTCGCGACGCACCGCATCGCGCATTTCGGCATCGGCTACTGCCCGGAGGAGCGCGGGATCTTCTCGAGCCTGTCGTGCGAGGAGAACCTGATGCTGCCGCCGCCGATCGGGCCGCGCGACCACGCGATGTCGATCGACGAGATCTACGCGATGTTCCCGAACCTCGCGTCGCGCCGGCAGAGCCAGGGCACACGGCTGTCCGGCGGCGAGCAGCAGATGCTCGCGGTCGCGCGGATCCTGCGCACCGGTGCGAACCTGCTGCTGCTCGACGAGATTTCCGAAGGCCTCGCGCCGGTGATCGTGCAGGCGCTGGCGCGGATGATCGTCGCGCTGAAGGCGCGCGGCTACACGATCGTGATGGTCGAACAGAATTTCCGCTTTGCCGCGCCGCTTGCCGACCGCTTCTACGTGATGGAGCACGGCAGCATCGTCGAACATTTCCAGGCGGCCGAACTGGAAAGCAAGATGCCGACCCTGCACGACCTGCTCGGGGTGTGACGCCGCCCCGTCTCTCTCGCCGCTAGCCGTGGCGGCTTCGAACAACCACAACGCATCAGAAAAACAGGAGACGTCAATGAAAATGAAGACCCTCGCACACGCCTGTCTCGCCCTCGCGACCGCCGCGTTCACCGCCGGCGCCGCGCAGGCCGCGGATACCGTGAAGATCGGCTTCATCACCGACATGTCGGGCCTTTACGCGGACATCGACGGGCAGGGCGGCCTCGAGGCGATCCGCATGGCGGTCGCCGACTTCGGCGGCAAGGTGCTTGGCAAGCCGATCGAGGTCGTCTATGCCGATCACCAGAACAAGGCCGACATCGCCGCGTCGAAGGCGCGCGAGTGGATGGACCGCGGCGGGCTCGACCTCTTGGTCGGCGGCACGAACTCCGCGACCGCGCTGTCGATGAACCAGGTCGCGGCCGAGAAGAAGAAGGTCTACATCAACATCGGCGCGGGCGCCGACACGCTGACCAACGAGCAGTGCACGCCGTACACGGTCCACTACGCATACGACACGATGGCGCTCGCGAAGGGCACCGGCTCGGCGGTGGTGAAGCAGGGCGGCAAGAGCTGGTTCTTCCTGACCGCCGACTACGCGTTCGGCAAGGCGCTCGAGAAGAACACGTCGGATGTCGTGAAGGCGAACGGCGGCCAGGTGCTCGGCACGGTGCGCCACCCGCTGTCGGCGTCGGACTTCTCGTCGTTCCTGCTGCAGGCGCAGTCGTCGAAGGCGCAGATCCTCGGCCTCGCGAACGCGGGCGGCGACACGATCAACTCGATCAAGGCCGCGAAGGAATTCGGCATCACGAAGACGATGAAGATCGCCGCGCTGCTGATGTTCATCAACGACGTGCACAGCCTCGGCCTCGAGACGACGCAGGGCCTCGTGCTGACCGACAGCTGGTACTGGAACCGCGACGCGGCATCGCGCCAGTGGGCGCAGCGCTACTTCGGCAAGATGAAGAAGATGCCGTCGAGCCTGCAGGCGGCCGACTATTCGTCGGTGACGACCTACCTGAAGGCCGTGCAGGCGGCCGGCACGACCGACTCCGACAAGGTGATGGCCGAGCTGAAGAAGATGAAGATCAACGACTTCTACGCGAAGGGCTTCATTCGCCAGGACGGCAGCATGATTCACGACATGTATCTGATGGAAGTGAAGAAGCCGTCGGAATCGAAGGAGCCGTGGGACTACTACAAGGTGCTCGCCACGATTCCGGGCGACCAGGCGTTCGGCACCAAGCAGGAATCGCGCTGCGCGATGTGGAAGTAAGCGCGACATAGCGGCGCGTGGTGGCGGCCGCAGCGATGTGCCCGCTGCGCCGCCCGTACGGGCGACGGCTTGAACGTTGCGCACGCAACGAAACTCATTCTGACGGCTAAGTCGATGGAAATCTTTGGCATTCCGTTGCCGGCGATGCTGAGCCAGTTGCTGCTCGGGCTCGTCAACGGCTCGTTCTACGCGATCCTGAGCCTCGGGCTCGCGGTGATCTTCGGGCTGCTCAACGTGATCAACTTCGCGCACGGCGCGCTGTTCATGCTGGGCGCGATGCTCGCGTGGATGGGGCTGTCGTACTTCGCGTTGCCGTACTGGGCGATGCTCGTGCTCGCGCCGCTGATCGTCGGTGCGTTCGGGATCCTGATCGAGCGTTCGATGCTGCGCTGGCTGTACAAGCTCGATCACCTGTACGGGCTGCTGCTCACGTTCGGGCTCACGCTGGTCGTCGAAGGCGTGTTCCGGTCGATCTACGGATCGTCCGGCCAGCCGTACGACGTGCCGTCGCAGCTGTCCGGCGCGACCAACCTTGGCTTCATGTTCCTGCCGAACTACCGCGCGTGGGTGGTCGTCGCGTCGCTCGCGGTGTGTCTCGCGACCTGGTTCGTGATCGAGAAGACGCGCCTGGGCGCCTATCTGCGCGCCGGCACCGAGAACCCGAAGCTCGTCGAGGCGTTCGGCGTGAACGTGCCGATGATGATCACGCTCACGTACGGCTTCGGCGTCGCGCTCGCGGCGTTCGCGGGCGTGCTCGCGGCGCCGGTGATCCAGGTGTCGCCGCTGATGGGCCAGCCGATGATCATCACCGTGTTCGCGGTGGTCGTGATCGGCGGGATGGGCTCGATCCTCGGCTCGATCATCACCGGCCTGCTGCTCGGCGTGATCGAGGGCTTCACGCGCGTGTTCTATCCCGAAGCGTCGGCCACGGTCGTGTTCGTGATCATGGCGATCGTGCTGCTGTTCCGCCCGGCGGGCCTGTTCGGCAAGGAAAAATGATGCAGAGAAAAGTGCTATACGGCGTGCTGCTCGCCGCACTGCTCGCCGCGCCGTTCATCGGCGCGTATCCGGTGTTCGTGATGAAGGTGCTCACGTTCGCGCTGTTCGCGGCCGCGTTCAACCTGCTGATCGGCTATACGGGGCTGCTGTCGTTCGGTCATGCGATGTTCCTCGCGACCGCCGGCTATGCGACCGGCTATTCGATGCAGACGCTCGGTTTCACGCCGGAGCTCGGCGTGCTGGTCGGCACCGTCGCCGCGACGCTGCTCGGGCTCGTCGTCGGCCTGTTCGCGATCCGCCGGCAGGGCATCTACTTCGCGATGATCACGCTCGCGTTCGCGCAGATGGTCTACTTCATCTACCTGCAGGCGCCGTTCACGCACGGCGAGGATGGCCTGCAGGGCGTGCCGCGCGGGCACCTGTTCGGGGTCGTCGACCTGTCGAACGACGTCGCGCTCTACTACGTCGTAGTCGCGGTGATCGTCGCGGCGTGCGCATTCATCGTGCGGATCGTGCACTCGCCGTTCGGCCAGGTGCTCGTCGCGATCAAGGAGAACGAGGCGCGCGCGATCTCGCTCGGCTACGACACCGATCGCTTCAAGCTGCTCGCGTTCATCCTGTCGGCCGGGCTCGCGGGGCTGGCGGGTTCGCTGAAGGTGCTGGTGCTCGGTTTCGAGACGCTGTCCGACGCGTACTGGACGATGTCGGGCCTCGTCGTGCTGATGACGCTCGTCGGCGGGATGGGTACGCTGTTCGGGCCATTGCTCGGCGCAGCGCTGATCGTCGCGCTGGAGGACCGGCTCGGCGACATCGGCGAATGGCTCGCGTCGGCGACCGGCATCGGCTGGTTCCACTCGCTCGGCGAATCGGCGACGATCGTCACGGGGCTGATCTTCATCGCATGCGTGCTTGCGTTCCGGCGCGGGATCGTCGGCGAGATGGTCGCGCGGGTGAAGATGCTGAGGCCGTCCTGATTGCGTCGCGGCGGCCGTTGCGGCGCGTTGATGCGAAGCACCATCCGGCGCAGCCGGGAAGGGCGTTTCGGCGGCCTCGCGCCGGTGCCGCGCGGCAACGCTGGTGCCCCATTTTCGTGCGGCGATGCACCATAGGGGTAAATGCTAAGTTGTCGCAAGATGAAAGGTACTTTAATCTTCGTTCCAGTTCTGATGCACCGCGAAACGAATTTGCAGGTGGAGAACGAGGAGACAATCGAGGCACAAAGTGCCCGGACCCCAAAAGCGCTGTTGGACGGAATCCAACAGCGCTTTTTCATTTGGTGCGCGAATTTCCGTTGCTGGTGCAAAGGCGTGCCACCACATTCTGCCCGACCACGCGCGCGCCTCATCCCGTCTTCCCCGTTTTCTCCCTCCCTGCCGGTCGATCGCCGCTGGCGCGCAGCCGCGTGCATGGCCGTCCGGGCTTACCCGGTTGGCGTGCGCAAAAAGCGTCCGTTACACTCAGCTTTCGCCGACCGTGCGGTCGGGAAAACGGTCGGCAGTTCTCCTACAAGCAAAATGCAGAAGAGGGAGTGCGGTTGGATGAGAAGCGCGGGACGATGGATCGGGGTGCGAGAGGCGGCTGGCGCCGCTCGTTCGGGGTCGGCGGTGCACGGCTATGCCCCGGCGTTCACGAGCCGTCCTGCGGCCGGCATGCGCGTTCCGGTGCGATTTGCCGGCACGACGGTCTCTGCGGTCGTTGCGTTCGCATCCGACGTGTCGTTCGCGTTCGCATGAACGGCCGATTTTTCGATCCTGCATCGCCCGCTTGTGGAGCCGAACCCGGCCCGGCCGGCCGACCTTCCGATGATCGTTGCGTCCGCATCGATCGCGTCTCGCGCAACGCCGCATTTCTCCACTCGGTTCATCCTGACGACATTACTGCCGCGCATCGTGGCGGTCGCACGACCGTTTCGGAACGCGCCGCGGCGCGTCCGCGCGCGATATCACCGGGGCTCGATGGCGGTGCAGGCGTTTCACGGGAAAACGAGCGTAGGCGCGGGTCGGCGAGATAGTTAAATTATTAACTTGTTTGAGGACCGGGAGCCGCCCGAGCGACCCGCGGATTTTTCGAGCAGCGTTTGGAGACAACGTAAATGAAGATGAATCGATGGATGGAGGTTCTGCTTGCCGCGGGCCTCGTGTGCGCGGCGACCACGGCGTCGGCGCAGGTGAAGATCGGCGTAACGCTGTCGGCCACCGGGCCGGCCGCATCGCTCGGGATTCCGGAAAAGAACACGATCGCGCTGCTGCCGAAGGAAATCGCGGGCAAGAGCGTCCAGTACATCGTGCTCGACGATGCGTCCGACACGAGCCGCGCGGTGCAGAACGTGCGCAAGCTGATCGACGAGGATCACGTCGACGCGATCATCGGTTCGTCCGTCACGCCGAACTCGCTCGCGATGCTCGATCCGATATCGCAGGGCAAAACGCCGACGATCTCGCTCGCGGCGAGTGCGCAGATCATCTCGCCGATGGACGCGAAGCGCGCATGGATGTTCAAGGTGCCGCAGAACGACCAGCTGATGGCGGATGCCATCGCCGGCTACATGGCGAAGCACGGCGTGAAGACGGTCGGCTTCATCGGCTTCGCCGATGCGTACGGCGACAGCTGGTACAACACGTTCAATGCGGCTGCCGCGAAGAACGGGCTGAAGGTCGTGTCGAACGAGCGTTACAACCGCACCGACGCGTCGGTGATGGGGCAGGTGCTGAAGCTGATGGGCTCGAATCCCGATGCGGTGCTGATCGCCGGATCCGGCACACCGGCCGCGCTGCCCGCCAAGACGCTGAAGGAGCGTGGCTACAAGGGCAAGGTGTATCAGACGCACGGCGTCGCGAACAACGACTTCCTGCGCGTGTGCGGCAAGGATTGCGAAGGCGAGATCCTCCCGGCCGGCCCGGTGCTCGTGACCGACCAGCTGCCCGATTCGAACCCGGTGAAGAAGCCGGCGCTCGGCTACAAGGCCGCGTACGAGAAGGCGTACGGCGCGGGGTCGCTGTCGACCTTCGGCGGCCACGCATGGGATGCGGGGCTGTTGCTGCAGCGTGCGATCCCCGAAGCGCTGAAGAAGGGCCAGCCGGGCACCGAGGCGTTCCGCGAGGCGCTGCGCGCATCGCTCGAGAGCGTGAAGGACCTGCCCGTGTCGCACGGCGTGATCAACACGACGCCGACCGATCACAACGGCTTCGACACGCGTGCGCGCGTGATGGTGCAGATCGTCGACGGCAAGTGGAAGCTGCAGGCCGAGTAAGCACCACGTGAAACCGGCGGGCGCGGCGCGAACGGCGCCGTGCGCGCCGTCGGCAGCGGAGCGGGCCCGACGGGCCGCTCCCGTGCCGCATGGAATCACCGGGGCCCGCCGCGTGGCGCCCGACGCGCCGATTTTGCCGTTCGTGCGCCGCGGCCATTCCCGTCTTTCGTTTCTCCGCAGCATTCTCGATACACGAAACGTATGGATCTCTCGATTGCGGCGATCCTCGCGCAAGACGGCATCACGACCGGCGCCATTTATGCATTGCTGTCGCTGGCGCTCGTGCTGGTGTTTTCCGTCACGCGGGTGATCTTCATTCCCCAGGGCGAATTCGTCGCCTACGGTGCGCTCACGCTTGCAGCGCTGCAGGCGCAGAAGTTTCCCGCCACCTGCTGGCTGCTGTTCGTGATGGGCATCGCGTGCTTCCTGCTGGAAGTCGGCGGCCTGATCCGCCATCGCGAACGCCGTCATCAGCTCGGCCGCACGCTCGCGACGCTAGGCAGCCGCTACGTGCTGCTGCCGCTCGCGGTGTTCGCGATTACGCGCGGCTTTGCCGCGCAGCCGATGCCGATGCTTGCACAAATCGCGCTGACGCTCGCGATCGTCGTGCCGATGGGGCCGTTCGTCTACCGGCTCGTCTATCAGCCGATCGCCGAAGGCACGACACTGCTGCTGCTGATCGTGTCCGTCGCCGTCCATTTCGCGATGGTGGGCCTCGGGCTCGTGATGTTCGGGGCGGAAGGCTCGCGCACCAACGGCTTCGCGGATGCGTCGTTGTCGGTCGGCAGCATGACGGTGTCGGTACAGAGCATCCTCGTGGTCGTGACCGCGCTGGTGCTGATCGGCGCGCTCTACGTGTACTTCGGCCGCACGATCGCCGGCAAGGCGCTGCGTGCAACGTCCGTGAACCGGCTCGGCGCGCGGCTCGTCGGCATCGGCACGACCGAAGCAGGGCGGCTCGCGTTCACGCTGGCGGCCGGGCTCGGTGTGCTGTCCGGCATCCTCGTCGGTCCGCTGACGACGATCTATTACGACTCCGGCTTCCTGATCGGCCTGAAGGGTTTCGTCGGCGCGATCATCGGCGGGCTGGTCAGCTATCCGCTTGCGGCCGCCGGCTCGCTGCTGGTCGGCGTGCTCGAATCGTATTCGTCGTTCTGGGCGAGCGCGTACAAGGAAGTGATCGTGTTCACGCTGATCATCCCGGTGCTGCTGTGGCGCAGTTTCGCGACGCCGCACACGGAAGAGGAAGAGGAGTGACGCGATGAAGACGATGGTACGCAACAAGACTTTCTGGGTGTTTCTCGTGGTGCTGTTCGCGCTGCCGGTGCTGCCCGGCGCGCTGCAGGTGCCCGAATACTGGATCACGCTGCTGAACTACATCGGCCTCTACGCGATCGTCGCGATCGGCCTCGTGCTGCTGACGGGCGTCGGCGGGATGACGAGCTTCGGACAGGCCGCATTCGTCGGCATCGGCGCGTATGCGACCGCATTCCTGACGACGCGCTACGGCGTGTCGCCGTGGCTCGCACTGATCGTCGGCGTCGTGCTGACGGCGCTCGTCGCGCTCGTGCTCGGTGCGGTCACGATGCGCCTGTCCGGGCACTTCCTGCCGCTCGGCACGATCGCGTGGGGTCTCGCGCTGTTCTACCTGTTCGGAAACCTCGAACTGCTCGGCAAGTACGACGGGATCAACGGGATTCCGGCACTGAACCTGTTCGGCATCGAGCTCGGAAGCGGCCGAAGCCTGTACTTCCTGATCTGGGCCGTCGTGCTGGCCGCGATCGTGTCGGTGCAGAACCTGCTCAACAGCCGGCCAGGCCGAGCGATCCGCGCATTGCGTGGCGGTGGCGTGATGGCCGAGGCGATGGGCGTGAACACCGCGTGGATGCGCGTCGTGATCTTCATCTACGCGGCCGTTCTCGCCGCGGTTTCGGGCTTCCTGTACGCGCACCTGCAGCGCGCGGTGAACCCGACCCCGTTCGGCCTGAACCACGGGATCGAATTCCTGTTCATGGCCGTGGTCGGCGGCGTGTCGCACGTGTGGGGCGCGGTGCTCGGTGCCGCGATCCTCACCGTGCTTCAGGACTACCTGCAGACGCTGTTGCCGAAGCTGCTCGGCTCGGAGGGCAACTTTGAGATCATCGTGTTCGGCGTGCTGATGGTGCTGCTGCTGCAGTACGCACGCCAAGGCGTGTGGCCGTTCGTCGCGAAGCTGTTTCCGCGCGGGCCGCGCGCGCATGTGCCCGACCATGCCGATCCGCTGCCGCAGCGCGCGAAGCCGGTGGCGGGCGAGCCGCTGCTCGTCGTCGACAACGCGCGCAAGCAGTTCGGTGGCCTGGTGGCCGTCAACGACGTCAGCTTCGACGTGAAGGCGGGACAGATCATCGGCCTGATCGGCCCGAACGGCGCCGGCAAGTCGACCACGTTCAACCTCGTGACCGGCGTGCTGCAGCCGACGGGCGGCACGATCACGTTCCGCGGCGAGCGGATCGACGGGCTCACGTCGCGTCAGATTGTCCGGCGCGGGATCGGTCGCACGTTCCAGCACGTGAAGCTGCTGCCGACGATGACGGTGCTCGAGAATGTCGCGATCGGCGCGCACCTGCGCGGCCATACGGGCGTGTGGCGCAGCATCGCGCGGTTCAATGCGCACGAGGAAGCACAGCTACTGGCCGAGGCGGCGCGACAGATCCGCCGCGTCGGGCTGGAGCGGCATATGTACGACGAAGCCGGCAGCCTCGCGCTCGGCCAGCAGCGGATTCTCGAAATCGCGCGCGCGCTTTGCTGCGATCCGACGCTGCTGCTGCTCGACGAGCCGGCCGCCGGGCTGCGCTACCAGGAGAAGCAGCAGCTCGCCGACCTGCTGCGGCGCCTGAAGGCGGAAGGAATGAGCGTGTTGCTCGTGGAACATGACATGGATTTCGTGATGAACCTCACCGACCGGCTGGTGGTGATGGAATTCGGCACGCGGATCGCGGAAGGACTGCCGCAGGACGTGCAGCAGGACCCGGCGGTGCTCGAAGCGTATCTGGGCGGGGTGGAATGATGGCGGAGACGACGATGCCGATTCTCGACGTGCGCGGTCTGGCGGTGCGGTACGGGAAGGTCGAGGCGTTACACGGAGCGGCGATCAAGGTCGGCGCCGGGCAGATCGTCAGCGTGATCGGCCCGAACGGGGCCGGCAAGTCGACGCTGCTGAACGCAATCATGGGCGCATTGCCGGTGACCGGGCATGCGTCAGGGGCAGTTGTGTACCGTGGCAAGGACGTGGGCGCGCTGCCGGTTGAGCAGCGCGTCGCGCGTGGAATGTGCCTTGTGCCGGAAAAGCGCGAGCTGTTCAGCACGATGACGGTCGAGGATAACCTCGTGCTGGGCGCGTATCGCCGCAAGCTCGCTGGCGAGTCGAACTTCCTCGACCAGCTCGATCACGTGTTTGCGCTGTTTCCGCGGCTCAAGGAGCGGCGCAAGCAGGCAGCCGGCACGCTATCGGGTGGTGAGCGACAGATGCTCGCGGTGGGCCGCGCGCTGATGGGCAAGCCCGATCTGCTGATGCTCGACGAGCCGAGCCTCGGGCTGGCGCCGCTGATCGTGAAGGAGATTTTTCATATCATCAGCGCGTTACGCGGCACAGGCGTCGCGACGCTTCTGATCGAGCAGAACGCTCGGGCTGCGCTGCAGATCTCGGACTACGGCTATGTGCTGGAGACGGGGGAGTTTGCGCTGGAAGGGCCGGCGGCGGAGCTGGCGCAGAATCCGCGCGTGATCGAAACATACCTGGGGTTGGTGAAAAAAACGGCTTGATGGTTGGGGCGGTCGGCGGGAAACGTGCGGCGTGTTTCACGTGAAACACGCCGCTTTTGTTTTCTGGAAGAGGGCGAGGCGTCGGTGAATCGGGCGTGGGGATAAGTGCCGTAGCAACAAACAGAAACCCTGTGACGAGAGTGGAGGGCTCATCGCGCCGGGTTGCGCAGGACAGTGAGCGCTGTACGCGTGACAGTGTTCTATCGACACGAGCCAAACGGCACAGGGGATAAGCCGAGGCAGGTCGATCCGAAATGCTGTGACGGCACAGCGACGGCGGACTTCGCAAACCACTGCCAGATGCGCGATTTTGCACAGTATGACGATGTGCGCTGAGGCTGCAGCAGCGCCGCCGAAGCGGGCCGAACGGCACAGTTCAGCCCGGTCGGGCAAAAAAAGCGGCCAAATGAACCGGCCCTACCATTCGGACGGTCTTCGGGTGAAAAGCGAACCCGCTATAATTCGGCCCATACATTTCTCAGATAGGTTCGTGCGCAATCCTGCGCCCGGAATCCACCATGCTTTTTCCCACAGAATTTGACGTCATCGTCGTCGGTGGCGGGCACGCCGGCACGGAAGCCGCATTGGCATCGGCCCGTATGGGTGCGAAGACGCTGCTGCTGACCCACAACATCGAAACGCTTGGCCAGATGAGCTGCAATCCGTCGATCGGCGGCATTGGCAAGGGCCATCTCGTCAAGGAAGTCGATGCGCTCGGCGGCGCGATGGCCGCCGCGACGGACGAGAGCGGTATTCAGTTCCGGATCCTCAATTCGTCGAAGGGCCCGGCCGTGCGCGCGACGCGTGCGCAGGCCGACCGCATCCTGTACAAGGCTGCGATCCGCCATCGGCTCGAGAACCAGCCGAACCTGTGGCTGTTCCAGCAGGCTGTCGACGACCTGATGGTCGAAGGCGATCGCGTGGTCGGCGCCGTCACGCAGATCGGCATCCGCTTCCGCGCGCGTGCGGTCGTGCTGACGGCCGGTACGTTCCTCGACGGCAAGATTCACGTCGGCCTGAACAACTACACGGGCGGTCGCGCGGGCGATCCGGCGGCCGTGTCGCTGTCGGCGCGCTTGAAGGAGTTGAAGCTGCCGCAGGGCCGCCTGAAGACCGGTACGCCGCCGCGTATCGATGGCCGCTCGATCGACTTTTCGAAGCTGGACGAGCAGCCGGGCGACCTCGATCCGATCCCCGTATTCTCGTTCCTGGGCCGTGCAGAGCAGCATCCGCAGCAGCTGCCTTGCTGGGTTACGCACACGAACGAGCGGACGCACGACATCATTCGCGGCGGCCTCGATCGTTCGCCGATGTATACAGGCGTGATCGAAGGTGTCGGCCCGCGTTACTGCCCGTCAATCGAGGACAAGATCCACCGATTCGCATCGAAGGAATCGCACCAGATCTTCCTCGAGCCGGAAGGGCTGACGACCAACGAGTTCTATCCGAACGGGATTTCGACGAGCCTGCCGTTCGACGTGCAGCTCGAGCTCGTGCACTCGATGCGCGGCCTCGAGAACGCGCACATCCTGCGCCCCGGCTACGCAATCGAATACGACTACTTCGACCCGCGCGCGCTTAAGGCATCGCTTGAGACGAAGGCGATCAACGGGCTGTTCTTTGCGGGCCAGATCAATGGCACGACCGGCTACGAAGAAGCGGCTGCACAAGGGCTGCTGGCCGGTCTGAATGCGGGCCGCTACGTGCAGGAGAAGGACGCATGGTGCCCGCGCCGCGACCAGGCCTATCTTGGCGTGCTGGTCGACGACCTCGTCACACGTGGCGTGGCCGAGCCGTACCGGATGTTCACGAGCCGTGCCGAGTACCGTCTGAGCCTGCGTGAAGACAATGCGGACATGCGCCTGACCGAGATCGGCCGCGAGTTGGGCCTCGTCGACGACGTGCGCTGGGATGCATTCAGCCGGAAACGCGACGCTGTTTCACGTGAAACCGAACGACTGAAGTCGACGTGGGTCACGCCGAAGACGCTGCCGCCTGAAGAGGCGACCGCGTTGCTCGGCAAGGCGATCGATCACGAGTACAGCCTCGCCGAACTGCTGCGCCGCCCCGGTATCAGCTACGACGGTGTGTGCGGCCTGAAGGGCGGTGAATGCGCGCCTGCGGAGCCGCTGGCCGACGATCCGGTGCTGCTTGAGCAGATCAAGGAACAGGTCGAGATCGGCATCAAATATCAGGGCTATATCGAGCGGCAGGCCAGCGAGATCGAGCGCAACGATGCGAACGAGAACACACGCCTGCCGGAAGGTATCGACTACCGCGAGGTGCGTGGCCTGTCGTTCGAGGTGAGCCAGAAGCTGAACGAGTTCCGCCCGGAAACGATCGGCCAGGCATCGCGGATCTCGGGCGTCACGCCGGCTGCGATCTCGCTGCTGATGGTGCACCTGAAACGCCGCGGCCTCGGCCGTCGTAACGGCACCGCCGCAGAGGTGACGGAACAGGGGGGCGGCACCGTCCCGACGCAACAATGACGGCGCGTCGCGCGCCGGCGGTTAATCGGGACGTACTTGAACAGATGCTCGTCGATGGCACGGCCGAGCTCGGCATCACATTGACGGATGCACAACGGAACCAGCTGCTCGACTATGTCGCGCTGCTCGGCAAGTGGAACGCGGTCTACAACCTGACCGCGATCCGCGACCCGAAGCAGATGCTGATCCAGCACATTCTCGATTCGCTTTCCATCGTTCCGCATCTGCGCGACCGTGCATCGGCGCGCGTGCTCGACGTGGGTTCGGGCGGCGGGTTGCCCGGTATCGTGCTGGCGATCATCCAGCCGGACTGGCAGGTCACGCTGAACGATATCGTGCAGAAGAAGTCTGCATTCCAGACGCAGATGCGCGCCGAGCTGAAGCTCGCGAACCTGTCTGTGGTCACCGGGCGTGTCGAATCGCTGCAGCCGGGTATCGAAGTGCCGGAAAAATTCGACATGATCGTATCCCGCGCTTTCGCGGATCTATCCGACTTCGTTAAACTTGCTCGACATCTCGTCGCGCCCGGTGGATCGATCTGGGCAATGAAGGGTGTCCATCCGGACGACGAAATTGCTCGGTTGCCGGAGGGCAGTCATGTAAAGCAGACGATGCGGCTGGCGGTACCGATGCTCGATGCCGAACGGCATCTGATCGAGGTCACCGTCGACGAGGCGAATTGAAGGCGCGCGGTAGCGCGCCGTTTGTTTGAAGGTAAAGGGAACACACCAACGATGGCAAAGATCTTCTGCGTTGCGAACCAGAAGGGGGGCGTCGGCAAGACGACGACATCGGTCAATCTCGCCGCAAGCCTTGCAGCGCAGGAGCAACGAGTCCTGCTGATCGATCTCGACCCGCAGGGCAACGCAACGATGGGTAGTGGGATCGACAAGGCCGCCTGCGAGTCGACCGTGTACGAAGTGCTGGTCGACGGCGTATCGGTGACGGAAGCGCGCGTGCGTCCGGAAGGCGTCACGTACGACGTGCTGCCGGCCAACCGTGAACTGTCCGGTGCCGAGATCGAGCTGATCAGCATCGATAACCGCGAGCGACGGTTGAAGGCCGCGCTCGAACACGTGGCCGACGACTATGACTTCGTGTTGATCGATTGCCCGCCGACGCTGTCGCTGCTGACGCTGAACGGGCTGTGCGCGGCGCATGGCGTCGTGATTCCGATGCAGTGCGAATACTTCGCACTGGAGGGGCTGTCGGATCTCGTCAATACGATCAAGCAGGTTCACGCGAACATGAACCGCGACCTGAAGATCATCGGCTTGCTGCGCGTGATGTTCGATCCGCGCATCACGCTGCAGCAGCAAGTCTCCGATCAATTGAAAGCGCACTTCGGCGACAAGGTGTTCGACGCGGTGATTCCGCGCAACGTGCGCCTGGCGGAAGCGCCAAGTTACGGGTTGCCGGGCGTCGTATTCGACCGCAACTCGCGCGGTGCGCAGGCGTATATCCAGTTTGGTGCCGAGATGATCGATCGCGTGCGCGCGTTCGAGGTGTCGTGATCCGGACATGAGCGAAGCGAGGAAGAAAGACATGAACGCGGTACCAAAGAAGAAGGGCTTGGGACGTGGCCTCGAAGCGCTGCTCGGCGGCAGTGCGGACATCACCGAAGCGGTGAAGATCGAAGGGGCGCCGAACACGCTCGCGCTCGGCAAGCTGCAGGCGGGCAAGTACCAACCGCGGACGCGGATGGACGAAGGCAGCCTGCAGGAGCTGGCGGCCAGCATTCGCGCGCAAGGCGTGATGCAGCCGATCCTGGTACGACCTATTTCGTCTGACAAATACGAAATCATCGCGGGCGAGCGGCGTTTCCGCGCGGCACGCCTGGCCGGCCTCGACGAAGTACCAGTGCTCGTGAAGGACGTGTCCGATCAGGCCGCCGCCGCGATGGCGCTGATCGAGAACATCCAGCGCGAGGATCTGAATCCGCTGGAAGAGGCGCACGGTATCCAGCGCTTGCTCGATGAGTTCGGTTTCACGCACGAACAGGCGGCCGAATCGGTCGGCCGCTCGCGCAGCGCGGTATCGAACCTGCTGCGTCTGCTGAACCTCGCAGCGCCGGTGCAGACGATGCTGCTGGCCGGCGACCTCGACATGGGCCACGCGCGTGCGCTGCTTGCGGTCGATGCCGCGACGCAGATCACGCTCGCGCACCAGGTCGTCAACAAGCGCATGTCGGTGCGCGAGACCGAGAAGCTGGTCGCCCACACGACGAAGGAAGCGCCGGCGGTGAAGGCGCGCGCGAAGGATGACGGCGGCCGCGACACGCGGCGTCTCGAGGAGGAGTTGTCCGACCTGCTTGCGTCGACGGTGAAGATCAAGCTCGGCCGCCGCGGGCGAGGGCAGGTGATGATCGATTTCGGCAACCTCGACGCGCTCGAGGGCATTCTTGCGCGCCTGCGCGGCAACGTCGCGGCCGAAGAATAACGAGGCGCGATCGATGGAAAACACGGGCGCACCGGCGCCGCGCCGGTGGCTTGGCTGGCTTTTGCAGGAACCCGTACTGACGGTGCTGGCGCTTGCGCTGATTGTTCAGCAATGGTTGCGTCCGCAACCAATTGCCGCGCTGGCCGGTCTCGTCGACTGGCAGACCGTCGCGACGCTCGCGGGTCTGCTGATGCTGACCAAGGCGCTCGAGCTGTCCGGGTGCCTGATGTGGCTCGCGCATCGCATCGTGCATCACGTGCATTCCGAGCGCGGGCTTGCGATGCTGCTCGTCGTGTTCGCGGCGGCGCTCGCGATGTGGCTCACCAACGATGTCGCGCTGTTCGTCGTCGTCCCGCTAATGGTATCGCTGCGCACGTTGACGCCGCTGCCGTTCCGGCGGCTCGTGATCGTGGTCGCGCTGGCCGTCAACGCGGGGTCCGTCGCGACCCCGCTCGGCAATCCCCAGAACCTTTTCCTGTGGCAATTGAGCGGCGTGTCGTTTGGCCGCTTCGTCGTCACGCTCGGGCCGCTCGCACTGGCGTTGATGGCGCTGCTGCTCGTGCTGACGGCGTGCGCGTTTCGCGCGAAGCCGCTCGATCTGTCGGGAGACGTCCAGGCCGTTCCCGTGCAGCGCATGCATGCGTTGCTCGCGGCGGTGCTGTTTGGTGCGTTCGTGCTGCTCGCCGATGCGCACAATCCCGTGCCCGGTCTGATCGCCGTCGTGATCGCGCTGCTGGTGGCGAGACGTGACGCGGTCCTGAAGATCGACTGGCTGCTGCTGCTGATCTTCGTGCTGATGTTCGTTGTGCTGCGCAGCGCGGCTGCGCTGCCGGTCGTCCACGATGCGATCGCGCGAACCCATCTCGATTCGCCGCTGCGTGTGTTCGCAGCGGGCGCGGTGGTGTCACAGGGAATCAGCAACGTGCCGGCGGCGATCCTGCTGTCGGAATTCACGCGCGACTGGCGGGCGCTCGCGTTCGGCGTATCGGTCGGCGGCTTCGGTTTCGCGATCGGTTCGCTCGCGAACCTGATCGCGGTGCGCCTTGCGAAGGAGCCTCGTATGTGGCTGCCGTTTCACCTCGTGTCGATTCCGTTCGCGCTCCTGAGTGCGGCGCTGGGTGCGTGGCTGCTCGTTCACGGCTGAGCGATGCGGATCAATGCGGCGTACGCGTGCCGCAAGCCCGGTGAGGAGGGCGCACAGCGTTCCCGGTCGTTGCGAAGACGGTCCTGTTGATAAGTGTTACGCCACCACAGTCGAACGACTGTGGTGGCGTAACAACTGATTGCAGGCATCGGCGTGCTCGCGTTCGAGCGTATTTCGCGCATCGCGCTCGACGTGGCGGCCACAGTGTTTCCTCTCTTGCCCGTCGCCGCGTCGGGTCATTTCCCGTGATCGCGTCACAGCAGAATTCCTGCTGCGATCGCGTCGCGCCGGTGGCGCCCACGCCAGACCACGTTGTCATGTCATTTCGTTGCGACCGCGCTTGTTCGGGCAAGAAATGCCGGCGCAAAAAACCGACCTTACAACTGTCATCGTACGTCGTCGACGCGCACGTTTTTTCACATGATGAGGCGTCGTTTTACGCAGGTTTTTGTCGCGTCTAAAGCCTTGAATCACCTGCAACTATCGCTTACAATCGCCCGGATTTGTTAGCTAGGCACCCCTGAAAGCTTTCAGAAAGCTTGGGGCCGGGTTCAAGGATTTTGCGGAAGATTGCGATGGCGGGTCAGGCGCCGAACGACAGGCACGATGATCACCGAGCGCAACGCACCGCTTCAGCGGCCGGCGAGCGGCGCGAGTCCGATGGCGACGACTGGGATGCCGAGCTGCAAGATAACAACATCGTTCCGCTCACGCGGACGGAAGCCGAGAGGCTGTTCGGTCCGAACGTGAGCAAGCCGCCGCGCGTAACCCCCTACAAGGTGGTGATCGCGCAGGTGGTCTTGTCCCTGGTTGCAACGCTGGCGTGGTGGCTGTTTTCGAAGTCGCCGGGCGCCGCTGCGCAATCCGCGTTTCTGGGCGGGGCGATCGGCTGGGTGCCAAGCGCGTTGTTCGTGGCACGACTGAAGGCAGGTGGTTCGGCCACCGTGATGAGCTGGGTGATGGGCGAAGCCCTGAAGCTCGGCGTGACGATCGGGATGTTCGCCGCAGTGGCGTACGGCTATGCCGGCGTGCATTGGCCGGCGCTCCTCGTCACCTACCTCGTCGTGCTGAAGACGTACTGGATCGCGCTGGCCTGGCGGTAAGCAACAAGCAGCGTGCGGTTTCGACAACGAACCGCACCGGCCCGTTCCCGCAATAGCGTATTGCGGAACGGGGCAAAACGATTTTCGACAATTTGGGTGGCATTAACGATATGGCAGCTAGCGAAGGCACGCGCGGTCCGGATCCGTCCGAGTACATTGCGCACCACTTGCAGAATTTCTCCACCTCGCATCAGACGTCGATTTTCGACATCCACGTCTGGAACCTCGACACGCTGTTCTGGTCGATCGTGTGCGGTATCGTGACGATCGTCCTGCTGCGTCTGGCCGCCCGCAAGGCGACCTCGGGCGTGCCGGGCCGTTTCCAGTGTGCGATCGAGATGCTCGTCGAAATGGTCGAAGATCAATCGAAGGCCATCGTCCACGGCAACCGCACCTTCATCGCTCCGCTCGCCCTCACGGTGTTCGTGTGGGTCGCGCTGATGAACTCCCTCGACTTCCTCCCCGTCGACCTGCCGGGCCGCGTCATCGGCCTGCTCGGTCTGTCGGACGTGATTTCCCACCATCGCATCGTCCCGACGGCCGACCTGAACGGCACGCTCGGCATCGCGCTCGGCGTGTTCGTCCTGATGATCTATTACAGCATCAAGATCAAGGGCGCGGGCGGCTTTGTGCATGAGCTGCTGTCGGCCCCGTTCGGCGCGCACCCGCTGCTGTGGATCCCGAACCTCGCGTTGAACATCGTCGAATATCTCGCAAAGACCGTTTCCCTCGGCATGCGGCTGTTCGGCAACATGTACGCGGGTGAGCTGTTGTTCCTGTTGATCGCCCTGCTCGGCAGCATGTGGAGCTTCGGTGGCGACGCAACGTTCCTCGGCTTCGTTGGTCACGTGATCGCGGGTAGCGTCTGGGCAATCTTCCACATCCTGATTGTTCTGTTGCAGGCATTCATTTTCATGATGCTGACGCTGGTGTATCTCGGCCAGGCGCACGACAAGCACTAAGCGCGGCGTGCAAAAAAGAGTTTCCGTTTTAGTTTTTTAAATCTCAGTTCCAAGTCTTTTCACAAAGGAGTGATCATGCAAGCTTACATCGCCAACATCCAGGGTCTGACCGCCATCGGTATCGGCATCATCATCGGCCTGGGTGCAATCGGCGCCTGTATCGGTATCGCGCTGATGGGTGGCAAGTACATCGAAGCCTGCGCACGTCAGCCGGAACTCATCAACCCGCTGCAAACGAAGATGTTCCTGCTGGCCGGCCTGATCGACGCTGCATTCCTGATCGGCGTTGGTGTCGCAATGCTGTTCGCGTTCGCGAACCCGCTCCTGTCGAAGCTCGCAGGCTAAGGTTCCTCGGAAATATGCGCCCGGCGTGAGCCGGCGCAGGGCGGAACGGAGACTTGGGGCGCTGATCGAATGCAACTCGATGAGCGCCTTACCGTTTCATTTTTCCGGAATAGCAGATAAGGAAACACCGTGAATCTCAACGCAACTCTGTTTGCGCAAATGGTCGTGTTCCTGGTCCTCGCGTGGTTCACGATGAAGTTCGTGTGGCCGCCGTTGATCAACGCCCTCGACGAACGTTCGAAGAAGATCGCCGACGGCCTCGCAGCCGCGGAGAAGGGCAAGGCGGAACTCGACGCAGCGCACAAGCGCGTGGACCAGGAACTCGCGCAGGCCCGCAACGACGGCCAGCAGCGCATCGCCGACGCTGAAAAGCGTGCCCAGGCGGTCGCCGAGGAAATCAAGGCCAACGCCCAGGCTGAAGCCGCCCGCATCGTCGCCCAGGCGAAAGCGGAAGCAGAACAGCAAATCGTGAAGGCGCGCGAAGCGCTGCGTGGCGAAGTCGCCTCGCTGGCCGTGAAGGGCGCCGAGCAGATCCTGAAGCGCGAAGTCGATCAAACGGCCCACGCCCAACTGCTGAATCAACTGAAAGCCGAGCTCTGATCATGGCCGAACTTGCAACCATCGCCCGCCCTTACGCAGAAGCGCTGTTCCGCGTGGCCGAGGGAGGTGACATCGCCGCCTGGTCCACGCTCGTGCAAGAGCTGGCCCAGGTTGCGCGTCTGCCGGAAGTGCTGTCGGTCGCGTCGAGCCCGAAGGTGACGCGCACGCAAGTGGCCGAGCTGCTGCTTGCTGCGGTGAAGTCGCCGCTCGCGGCAGGCGCCGAAGCGAAGAACTTCGTGCAGATGCTGGTCGACAATCATCGCATCGCGCTGCTGCCGGAAATCGCCGAGCAGTTCGAGGCGCTCAAGAACGAACGCGAAGGTGCAGCCGACGCCGAGATCGTGAGCGCGTTCCCGCTGAACGGCGCGGATCTCGAAAGCCTCGTCTCTGGCCTCGAACGCAAGTTCAAGCGCAAGCTGAAGCCGACGGTCGAAGTCGATTCGTCGCTGATCGGCGGCGTGCGCGTGACGGTCGGCGACGAAGTGCTCGACACCTCGGTTCGCGCGCGCCTCGCATCGATGCAGGCTGCCTTGACCGCCTGAGCGCCACGCCGGCACGCAACAGAATTGACTATCAGGAGCGAATAATGCAACTCAATCCCTCTGAGATCAGCGAGCTGATCAAGAGCCGGATCCAGGGCCTTGAAGCGAGCGCAGACGTTCGCAACCAGGGCACCGTGATCTCCGTGACCGACGGTATCGTGCGCATCCACGGCCTGTCGGACGTGATGCAGGGCGAAATGCTCGAGTTTCCGGGCAACACGTTCGGCCTCGCGCTGAACCTCGAGCGCGACTCGGTCGGCGCGGTGATTCTCGGCGAATACGAACACATTTCGGAAGGCGACGTCGTCAAGACGACGGGCCGCATTCTGGAAGTCCCGGTTGGTCCGGAACTCGTCGGCCGCGTGGTCGACGCGCTCGGCAACCCGATCGACGGCAAGGGCCCGGTCAACGCGAAGCTGACCGACGCGATCGAAAAGATCGCCCCGGGCGTGATCTGGCGTAAGTCGGTGTCGCAGCCGGTGCAGACGGGCATCAAGTCGATCGACGCGATGGTGCCGATCGGCCGTGGCCAGCGTGAGCTGATCATCGGCGACCGTCAGTGCGGCAAGACCGCGGTGGCGCTCGACGCGATCATCAACCAGAAGGGCAAGGACCTGATCTGTATCTACGTCGCGATCGGCCAGAAGGCTTCGTCGATCATGAACGTGGTTCGCAAGCTCGAAGAAACGGGCGCGATGGAATACACGATCGTCGTCGCCGCTACGGCGTCGGATTCGGCAGCGATGCAGTACCTCGCACCGTACGCCGGCTGCACGATGGGCGAATACTTCCGCGACCGCGGCCAAGACGCGCTGATCATCTATGACGACTTGACCAAGCAAGCTTGGGCATACCGTCAGATCTCGCTGCTGCTGCGCCGTCCGCCGGGCCGTGAAGCCTATCCGGGTGACGTGTTCTATCTGCACTCGCGTCTGCTCGAGCGTGCTGCGCGCGTGTCGGAAGAGTACGTCGAGAAGTTCACGAACGGCGAAGTGAAGGGCAAGAGCGGCTCGCTGACGGCACTGCCGGTCATCGAAACGCAGGCTGGCGACGTGACCGCGTTCGTTCCGACGAACGTGATCTCGATTACCGACGGCCAGATCTTCCTGGAAACCGACCTGTTCAACGCAGGCATCCGCCCGGCAATCAACGCCGGCGTGTCGGTGTCGCGAGTCGGTGGCGCCGCTCAGACGAAGGTCGTGAAGAAGCTGTCGGGCGGTATCCGTACCGACCTCGCGCAGTACCGTGAACTGGCGGCATTCGCGCAGTTCGCATCGGACCTCGACGAAGCGACCCGCAAGCAGCTCGAGCGCGGCCGCCGCGTGACGGAACTGCTGAAGCAGCCGCAGTACCAGCCGCTGCAGGTGTGGGAACTGGCCGTGTCGCTGTACGCCGCGAACAACGGCTACCTCGACGACCTTGACGTGAAGCAAGTGCTGCCGTTCGAGAAGGGCCTGCGCGACAACCTGAAGACCAGCCACGCTGACCTCATCAAGCGCATCGAAGACACCAAGGATCTCTCGAAGGACGACGAAGGCGCGCTGCGCGCGGCGATCGAATCCTTCAAGAAGTCGGGTGCCTATTGATCCGCGAGTGACACACTGAGGCCGCGCGAGTGCTGATGCGCCCGCGCAGCTTCGGTCAAGGAGCAAGCTATGGCTGGAATGAAGGAAATTCGCGGCAAGATCAAGAGCGTGCAGAACACGCGCAAGATCACGAAGGCGATGGAGATGGTGGCCGCATCGAAGATGCGCCGCGCGCAGGAACGCATGCGCGCCGCTCGTCCGTACGCGGACAAGGTCCGTGCCATCGCCGCGCACATGAGCCGCGCGAACCCGGAGTACCGCCACCCGTTCATGGTGGCAAACGACGGCGCGAACACGGCCGGCATCATCCTCGTCACGACGGACAAGGGTCTGTGCGGCGGGCTGAACACCAACGTGCTGCGTGCGACGGTGCAGAAGTTCAAGGAGCTGGAAGAGAAGGGCCAGAAGGTCGAAGCCACGGCGATCGGCAGCAAGGGCCTCGGGTTCCTGAACCGCTTCGGCGCGAAGGTGATGTCGCAGGTCGTGCACCTCGGCGACACCCCGCATCTGGACAAGCTGATCGGCGCAGTGAAGACGCAGCTCGACCTGTACTCGGAAGGCAAGCTGTCGGCGGTTTATATCGCTTACACGCGCTTCGTCAACACGATGAAGCAGGAAGCCGTGATCGAGCAGCTGCTGCCGCTGTCGTCGGAACACTTCGACGCCGATGACGGGACGCCGGCCACGTCGTGGGACTACATCTACGAGCCGGACGCGCAGGCAGTCGTCGACGAACTGCTCGTGCGTTACGTCGAGGCGCTGGTGTACCAGGCCGTCGCTGAGAACATGGCGTCCGAGCAATCGGCACGCATGGTCGCGATGAAGGCCGCGTCCGACAACGCGAAGACGGTGATCAGCGAACTGCAGCTCGTATACAACAAGAGCCGCCAGGCCGCGATTACGAAAGAACTGTCGGAGATCGTCGGCGGCGCAGCCGCTGTTTAAGCGCGCGCCACGGACGACAACTGCGCCTTTGCGCGAGTAAAGAATCAGGTATTTAAAGGAAAAGCGATGAGTACTGCTGCTTTGGTAGAAGGCAAGATCGTACAGTGCATCGGCGCCGTTATCGACGTGGAATTCCCGCGCGACAGCATGCCGAAGATCTACGACGCGCTCATTCTCGATGGCTCGGAACTGACGCTCGAAGTCCAGCAGCAGCTGGGCGACGGCGTTGTCCGTACCATCTGTCTGGGTGCATCCGACGGCCTGCGCCGCGGCCTGACCGTGAAGAACACGGCAAAGCCGATTTCGGTGCCGGTCGGCAAGCCGACCCTCGGTCGTATCATGGACGTGCTCGGCCGTCCGATCGACGAAGCCGGTCCGATCGAAAGCGAACACACGCGTTCGATCCACCAGAAGGCTCCGGCGTTCGACGAACTGTCGCCGTCGACCGAACTGCTCGAAACGGGTATCAAGGTTATCGACCTGATCTGCCCGTTCGCGAAGGGCGGCAAGGTTGGCCTGTTCGGCGGTGCTGGCGTGGGCAAGACCGTCAACATGATGGAGCTCATCAACAACATCGCGAAGGAACACGGCGGTTACTCCGTGTTCGCGGGCGTGGGCGAGCGTACCCGTGAAGGGAACGACTTCTACCACGAAATGAAGGACTCGAACGTTCTCGACAAGGTCGCGCTGGTGTACGGCCAGATGAACGAGCCGCCGGGCAACCGTCTGCGCGTCGCGCTGACCGGCCTGACGATGGCCGAGCACTTCCGTGACGAAGGCCTCGACGTGCTGTTCTTCGTCGACAACATCTACCGTTTCACGCTGGCCGGTACCGAAGTGTCGGCACTGCTCGGCCGTATGCCGTCGGCAGTGGGCTATCAGCCGACGCTGGCTGAAGAAATGGGCAAGCTGCAAGAGCGCATCACGTCGACCAAGAAGGGCTCGATTACGTCGGTTCAGGCCGTGTACGTCCCTGCGGACGACTTGACCGACCCGTCGCCGGCAACCACCTTCGGCCACCTGGACGCAACCGTCGTTCTGTCGCGTGACATCGCTTCGCTGGGTATCTACCCGGCGGTCGACCCGCTCGACTCGACGTCGCGCCAGATCGACCCGAACGTGATCGGTGAAGAGCACTACTCGATCACCCGTCGCGTTCAGCAGACGCTGCAGCGCTACAAGGAACTGCGCGACATCATCGCGATTCTGGGCATGGACGAACTGTCGCCGGAAGACAAGCTGTCGGTCGCGCGCGCTCGTAAGATCCAGCGTTTCCTGTCGCAGCCGTTCCACGTCGCTGAAGTGTTCACGGGCTCGCCGGGCAAGTACGTGCCGCTGAAGGAAACGATCCGTGGCTTCAAGATGATCGTCGACGGCGAGTGCGACCACCTGCCGGAACAGGCGTTCTACATGGTCGGCACGATCGACGAAGCCTTCGAAAAGGCCAAGAAGATCCAGTAAAGGTCGGGTGTAACGCAGCGGGCGCCCGTGCGTTCGTGAAGGATGTCTCGATGGCATCTTTTCACGGACGGGCGCCCACGTAATACGCTCAACCAGGAGTCGATATGGCAACCATCAAAGTAGACGTCGTCAGCGCGGAAGAGCAGATCTTCTCGGGCGAGGCGAAATTCGTCGCGCTGCCGGGCGAAACGGGTGAGCTGGGTATTCTGCCGGGTCACACGCCGCTGATCACGCGGATTCGTCCGGGTGCGGTGCGCATCGAAGTCGAGGGCGGCAACGACGAATTCGTGTTCGTCGCAGGCGGCATTCTCGAAGTGCAGCCGGGCGCCGTGACGGTGCTCGCCGATACCGCGATCCGCGGCAAGGACCTCGACGCGGCGAAAGCCGAGGAAGCGCGCAAGCGTGCCGAGGAAACGCTGCAGAACGCGAAGTCGGACCTCGACCTCGCAAAGGCGCAATCGGAGCTCGCGACCGCGATGGCGCAGCTCGAAGCGATCCAGCGTCTGGCGAAGATTCGCAGCCGGCACTGAGCCGCGCGCGCGTATCCCGCGAAAGAAAGCAGCCTTCGGGCTGCTTTTTTTTCGTCCGTCGTTTTCGTCTGTTTTTTGCGGGCCGGATCGTATCGTCCGGTCGTGCTATTTCATCCGCCCGCCGCGATTTGATGTCAGAGTGTCGTCAGCAGAACGCGGCATCATCCGCGCAGAGGCAGCCCGCCGCGATCGTGGCGGAGCAGGCGTGCGCGTCAGCCGCGTGCGGAGCCGATCAGACGAAAACGGACGGAGACATCGATGGCAGCAGACCTTGGCAAGGGGGCGCTGATCGCGCCCGAAAACGGACTGTCGTACGTGCGCGGCGCGACCGACGTGCCGCTATCCGAAGCGACGATCAGCCGGTTCCTGCTCGACACGGCGGGCCGCTTTCCCGATCGCCCGGCCGTCGTGTTCCGCGAACAGCAGGTGCGCTGGACCTGGGGCGCGTTCGCGCACGAGATCGACGTGCTCGCGGCCGGTCTCGCCGCGCTCGGGATCGAGAAGGGCGACTGCGTCGGCATCTGGTCGCCGAACCGCAGCGAATGGCTGCTCACGCAATTCGCGACCGCGCGCATCGGCGCGGTCCTCGTCAACATCAACCCGGCCTATCGGCTTGCGGAACTCGAATACGCGCTGAACAAGGTCGGCTGCAAGGCCGTGATCGCGGCCGAGCGCTTCAAGACGTCGGCGTACGTCGAGATGCTGCAGACGATCGCGCCGGAGCTCGCGAGCGCGACGCCGGGCCACCTGCATGCGGCACGCGTGCCGAGCCTGCGCACGATCGTATCGATGGGCGAGGTCGCGCCGGCCGGCATGTTCCGCTTCGCGGACGTGATGGCGCGCGGCCGCGACACGCTCGATGTCGCGCGGCTCGACGCGATCGGCGCGACACTCGCGGCCACCGATCCGATCAACATCCAGTTCACGAGCGGCACGACCGGCAGCCCGAAGGGCGCGACGCTCACGCACCGCAACGTCGTCAACAACGCGCGCTCGATCGCGATGGCGATGCGCTTCACCGAACAGGATTCGCTCTGCATCCCGGTGCCGCTGTATCACTGCTTCGGGATGGTGCTGGCCGTGCTCGCGTGCGTGTCGAAGGGCGCGGCGATGGTGTTCCCCGGCGAGGCGTTCGATCCGGTCGCGACGCTCGCGGCCGTCGCCGACGAGCGCTGTACCGCATTGCACGGCGTGCCGACGATGTTCATCGCGGAACTCGATCATCCGGACTTCGCGAAGTTCGACCTGTCGACGCTGCGTACCGGGATCATGGCCGGCTCGCCGTGCCCGATCGAGACGATGAAGCGCGTCGTGTCGCAGATGCATCTGTCCGAGATCACGATCGCGTACGGCATGACGGAGACGAGCCCCGTGTCGTTCCAGAGCTCGACCGACGACCCGCTCGAGAAGCGCACGACGACGGTCGGGCGCATCCAGCCGCATCTGGAGGTGAAGATCGTTGATCCGAGCGGCGAGATCGTGCCGGTCGGCGCGACGGGCGAGCTGTGCACGAAGGGTTATTCGGTGATGCTCGGCTACTGGGACGACGACGCGAAGACGCGCGAGGTGCTGGTCGACGGCTGGATGCATACGGGCGACCTCGCGACGCTCGACGCTGACGGCTACTGCAACATCGTCGGCCGGCTGAAGGACATGGTGATTCGCGGCGGCGAGAACGTGTATCCGCGCGAGATCGAGGAATTTCTGTTCAGGCATCCGAAGATTCAGAGCGCGCAGGTGTTCGGCGTGCCCGACGCGAAATATGGCGAGGAGCTGTGCGCTTGGATCGTGCTGCGCGCGAACGAGCAGATGACGGAGGACGACGTGCGCGCGTTCTGCACCGGCCAGATCGCGCACTACAAGATTCCGCGCTACATCCGCTTCGTCGACGAGCTGCCGATGACGGTGACGGGCAAGGTGCAGAAATTCGTGATGCGCGAACGCATGATCGACGAACTGAAGCTCGACGTGCAGAAGACCGCTTGATACGACCGAGCGGCCCGGCGGCGGGACGAACGCGGCGGCCTGCGGGCCGTTGCGTTTTCGATGGACGAAAAAAAGCGGGCCTATTAGCCCGCTAAAAACCACACGCTACGGGGTTAGCGCGAGGAGACCAAAGATGAAACCGAGTCCGGCGGGGGCCGGAAACGGCTCCAACAGGGATGCCCCTCGGAAGGGCTTCGGTACGTGACCGACTGGCTCGCAGCGCTTCGCGTCCGCTCACACTTGGCACACGAGACCGCATCCGTGTTGAAACCGTTGAGCCCATTGTGGGCGAATTAACGGCCCCTCGCGGTAACAAAGTGTTTCAGGTTGTAACGCCCGCCAGATAAGGCTTTCCGGGATTTTTTGCTGTTTTCGGGGTCCTGAAAAAGGTCATATTTACTCGTCTTTTCCGCAGAGTTTTCATCGGGTGCGCATAACGCGTTTTTCATGCGTATCGGTGCCGATGAAATGCCGATTTACACGCCGGAATGTGCATCGCCCGGCAGATACCGCACATGACGATTCATTCGTCGGAAAGATTTTGAAACGTGATTGGGGCACGCGATAGTCGGCCATTCGGCCGGTTTTCGCGATTTCACGCCGGCCGTGCGCACGCCGATGTGTAACGGCGGTGTGCGCGGCCGGCGGCGGCAACGGGTCCATGTCGTTATCGGACGCCCGTTGCGCGCGCGATCGTACTCACTTCAGCCACTTGTCGGAGATCGCCTGATATTCGCCGGACGATAGCGCCAGATGCAGCCACTGGTCGACGTACTGCTGAAAGACGACGTCGCCGCGCGGCACCATGTACGCCTTTTCGCCGAACTGGAACGGCTTGTCCGGATGCACGGAGCACAGGCCCGGATTCAGCTTTTGCTGCAACAGCGTCTCGGACGCATCCGTCACCATGACGTCCGCCTTGCCCGCGAGGATCTGCTTGAAGATCGTCACGTTGTCCGGATAAACGCTCAGGTTCGCATGCGTGAAGAACTGCTTCGCGAAGCGCTCGTTGGTGCCGCCCGGGTTCACGATCACGCGGGTCTCGGGCCGGTCGATCTGCGCGACGGTCTGGTACTTGTCGGCGTCCGCGCAGCGCACGATCGGCGTCTTGCCATCGACCACGTACGGTTGCGTGAAGAACACGCGCTTCTGGCGCTCGAGTGTCGTCGACACGCCGCCCACCGCGACATCGCACTTCGCGACGAAGTCGTTGGTGAGGGTCGACCAGCTCGTCTTCACGAATTCGGCCTTCACGCCGAGCGACTTCGCGAGCGACTCGGCCATGTCGATGTCGATGCCCTCGAAGCGGCCGTCCGCCCGGTAGTACGAATACGGCTTGTAGTCGCCCGTCGTGCACACGCGCAGCGTGCCGCGTGCGACCACGTCGTCGAGCCGCGAGCCGACGGCCGCGGTGGTCGGGGCCGCCGTCGTGGTTGTACCCTGCGCGTGCGCGGCGGCGCAGCAAAGCATGGCAGCGGTGAGCGTGGCCAGCGTGGCGAATGTCTTCATCGGTCTCCTCCTTCGGTCGGTCGATATCAGCGTCCGATCATAGCGGAGCCCTCGCACGCGTCATATGGCCGCCATCGCATCGGCATACGCAGCCGTGCGGCCGCGCTCCGGTAAAATGCCGCTTTGCCTTCGCTCGTCGCTCCTACCGTGGCCCATACCCTGCTCAACGACACCTTCCTGCGTGCGCTTCTGCGCGAGCCGACCGACTACACGCCGATCTGGCTGATGCGTCAGGCCGGCCGCTATCTGCCCGAGTACAACGCGACACGCGCGCGCGCCGGCAGCTTCCTCGGCCTCGCGAAGAATCCCGACTACGCGACCGAAGTGACGCTGCAGCCGCTCGAGCGCTTCCCGCTCGACGCCGCGATCCTGTTCTCGGACATCCTGACGATTCCCGACGCGATGGGCCTCGGCCTCGACTTTCAGGTCGGCGAAGGGCCGAAGTTCGCGCATCCGGTGCGCACCGAGGCCGACGTCGCGAAGCTCGCGGTGCCGGACATCGAGGAGACGCTCGGCTACGTGACGGGCGCCGTGCGCGAGATCCGCCGCGCGCTGACCGACGGCCAGGGCCGCCAGCGCGTGCCGCTGATCGGCTTCTCGGGCAGCCCGTGGACGCTCGCGTGCTACATGGTCGAAGGCGGCGGGTCGGACGATTTCCGCACGGTGAAGTCGATGGCGTATTCGCGCCCCGACCTGATGCACCGGATCCTCGACGTGAACGCGCAGGCCGTGGCCGCGTACCTGAACGCGCAGATCGAAGCCGGCGCGCAGGCCGTGATGATCTTCGATACGTGGGGCGGCGCACTCGCGGACGGCGCATACCAGCGCTTCTCGCTGGACTACATCCGTCGCGTGGTCGCGCAGCTGAAGCGCGAGCACGACGGCGAGCGCGTGCCGGTGATCACGTTCACGAAGGGCGGCGGGCTGTGGCTCGAGGAAATCGCGGCGACCGGCGTCGACGCGGTCGGCCTCGACTGGACGGTCAATCTCGGCGCCGCGCGCGAACGCGTCGCCGGGCGCGTCGCGCTGCAGGGCAACCTCGACCCGACGATCCTGTTTGCGCCGCCGGCCGCGGTGCGCGAGCAGGCGCGTGCGGTGCTCGACAGCTATGGCAATCACCCCGGTCACGTATTCAACCTCGGCCACGGCATTTCGCAGTTCACGTCGCCCGACCACGTCGCCGAACTCGTCGACGAAGTGCACACCCACAGCCGCAAGATCCGTAGCGGATCGGTGGGCTAAGCGCAAGCGCTGTCATGCTGCACTGCGGCGTGGCGGCGTTTCGCTGTCGGCGCTAAACAGGGCGCAACCCCGCACCGGTTGCCGATTTAAGGCTTGTCAAGACTTGACTTATACACATTTCCCACGTTGCAGCGCGGTAGAGCCCTGTATCGGTCGAATTGTCTCGCTATGGTTGAGTAATTTGAATAGCAGCCTTATGGAATAAGGCTCCGCGGGGCGCGGCCGACGGCGGCCGAAAACAGCGGGAAGCACGGCCCCGCGCGCTTCGCGGCTGTTGAACGGCGAGTTCTCAACAAAGTTATCCACAGGCTGGTCAGGGTATACGGCGATTCCTAATGCGCATCCAAAACTTAGCGCCGAATCTGAGGTTTTACTTTAAGTTCGCCACCGTGGCGCGGAACCGGGTGCAATTCGCCGGTGTGCCCCGTGCTGTCGCCGGAGCGCGGTGATGGGCGGCACCTACCTCAGGGTCGCCCTCGACCATCCGCTTGCCACCCTGTTCGACTACCGCTGCGACGTCCAGCCGGCGCCTGTGCCCGGCACCCTGGTGCAGGTGCCGTTCGGCAAGCGGCAGGTTGTCGGCCTCGTCTGCGAAGTGACGACTCACACCGACGTGCCGCCGTCCCGGTTGCGGGCGATCGACGCGATCTGTGCCGAGCTGCCGCCGCTCGGGCCGGATTGGCTCGCACTCGTGTCGTTCGCGGCCGACTATTACCAGCGCGGTCGCGGCGAAGTCGCGCTGCCGGCGTTGCCGCAGGCGCTGCGCGACGCGGAGCGCTGGGGCCGGCTGCTGGCGCCCGAGGTGCGCTACCGGCTGACCGAAGCCGGCCGCGCGGCGCTGCCCGACGCACTGCCGGCGCGCGGGGCCGCGCTGCGGCGGCTCGCGCAGGCGCTCGCCGACACCGCTTCGATGACGTTGCCCGATGCGCGTGCGTTGCATCCGAAGGCCGCCGCCACGCTCGACGACTGGGCGGCGCGCGGCTGGGTCGCCATCGAGGAAATCGGCTGGGCCGACGCGCCTGTGCCCAAAGCTGTGGATAACCTGTCGACAACCAGTGGACGAACTGTGCCGCCGGCGCTCACCGACCAGCAGGCGGAGGCGCTCGACGCGATCCGCGCCGCGCAGGGCTTCGCGCCGTTCCTGCTGCATGGCGTGACCGGAAGCGGCAAGACCGAGGTCTATCTGCATGCGCTCGCCGCGCTGCTCGATGCGCGGCCCGACGCGCAGGCGCTCGTGCTCGTGCCCGAAATCAACCTGACGCCGCAGTTCGAGGCCGCGTTCCGCGCCCGCTTCGCGGGCACGCTCGCCGACGACGCGATCGTCACGCTGCACAGCGGGCTCGCCGAGGGCGAGCGTGCGCGCAACTGGCTCGGCGCGCACACGGGCCGCGCGCGGATCGTGCTCGGCACGCGGCTCGCGGTGCTTGCTTCGCTGCCGACGCTCGCACTGATCGTCGTCGACGAGGAGCACGAGCCCGCGTACAAGCAGCAGGAAGGGCTGCGTTATTCGGCGCGCGATCTTGCCGTGTGGCGCGCGAAGCATCTCGGCATTCCGGTCGTGCTCGGTTCGGCGACGCCTTCGCTCGAGAGCTGGTGGCAGGCCGATCAGGGCCGCTACACGCGGCTCACGCTGTCGCGCCGCGCGGTAGCCGACGCGACGCTGCCGACCGTGCGACTGATCGATCTCGAAGAGGAGCGGCGGCGCGGGCGCGCATCGATGGGCGGGCTGTCGGGGCCGCTCGTCGCGGCGTTGAAGGCGCGGCTCGAACGCGGCGAACAGAGCCTCGTGTTCCTGAACCGGCGCGGTTACGCGCCGCAGCTCGCGTGCGACGCGTGCGGCTGGGTCGCCGGTTGCCCGCGCTGCAGCGCCTACGTCGTGCTGCACAAGCCCGAGCATGCGCTGCGATGCCATCACTGCGGCTGGGAAGCGCGCATTCCGCGGTCGTGCCCGGAATGCGGGAACGTCGATATCGCGCCGCTCGGGCGCGGCACGCAGCGCATCGAGGAGGCGCTCGCCGAGGCCGTGCCGGGCGCACGGATTTTGCGGATCGACGCGGACAGCACACGACGCAAGGGCAGCGCGCAGGCGCTGTTCTCGGATGTGCACGCCGGTGAAGTCGACATCCTGGTCGGCACGCAGATGATCGCGAAGGGGCACGACTTCCAGCGCGTGTCGCTCGTCGGCGTGCTCAATGCCGACACCGCGCTGTTCTCGCACGACTTCCGTGCGAGCGAGCGGCTGTTCGCGCAGCTGATGCAGGTGAGCGGCCGCGCGGGGCGCGCCGGACTGCCGGGCGAGGTGCTCGTGCAGACGCGTTACCCGCGTCACGCGCTGTATCACGCGCTCGGCCGGCAGGATTACGTCGGCTTCGCGAATTCGACGCTCGGCGAGCGCCGCGACGCGCACCTGCCGCCGTTCGTCTACCAGGCGCTGCTGCGCGCCGAAGGGCGCACGCTCGATGCGGCGCTCGCGTTCCTGCTGCAGGCCGCGGCCGCGTTGCCGGGGCTGCCGGGCGCCGATCGCGTGACCGTCTACGACGCTGTGCCGATGACGATCGTCAAGGTCGCGAACGTCCACCGCGCGCAGTTGTTGCTCGAAAGCGCGTCGCGGGCGGCACTGCAGCATGCGCTGCGCGCATGGCAGCCGGAACTGCGTGCGCTGAAGGGCGTGCTGCGGTGGAGCGTCGAGGTCGATCCGCTGGATATCTGAGCGGCGCGCGCGGCCGCCGCACCCGCACCGCTCGCCGTTCCCGGGCCGGCCGGAACCGTCGGCCTGCGCGATCCGCCTGCCGGCCCGTCCCACACCCACCTGAATTCCCTGCCACCACGGGCAGTGCAACCCGCTTTTCCCCTCGGTGGTGCACGCCGAGGGTTGCCCATATGCGCCAACGCGTCCCGATCAGGGAAAACACCGATCCGCGGACCACGGGCAACCCCTAGGTTGCAACTTCATAAGTGGCTGATTATATTGAGTAACTTGAAGGTGCAACCAATCCATCAATTCGGTTGCACCTTTTTATTGCGTGCCGTAGGATTTCGCGCATCCTCTCACACCACATCGCCGGGCTCGCACCGGCGCACGAACCCACCATGGCAAGCACGACTCTCGGCGTCAAAGTCGACGACCTTCTCCGCTCGCGCCTGAAAGACGCGGCAGCGCGTCTCGAGCGCACTCCCCACTGGTTGATCAAGCAGGCGATCTTCGCGTACCTCGAGCGGATCGAGCACGGCCAGCTGCCGCCTGAACTGTCGGGCAACAGCGGCGTGACGGAGCTCGCCGACGGCCAGGCGACGGACGGCGACGACGACAACTCGCCGCATCCGTTCCTCGAGTTCGCACAGAACGTGCAGCCGCAATCGGTGCTGCGCGCGGCGATCACGGCCGCGTATCGCCGCCCCGAGCCGGAATGCGTGCCGTTCCTGCTGGGCCAGGCGCGCCTGCCCGCGAACCTGCAGGGCGACGTGCAGGCGCTCGCGACGCAGCTCGTCGAGGCGCTGCGCGAGAAGAGCTCGGGCGGCGGCGTCGAGGGGCTGATTCACGAGTTCTCGCTGTCGAGCCAGGAAGGCGTCGCGCTGATGTGTCTGGCCGAAGCGCTGCTGCGCATTCCCGATCGCGCGACGCGCGATGCGCTGATCCGCGACAAGATCAGCAAGGGCGACTGGCGCTCGCACGTCGGCCACGCGCCGTCGCTGTTCGTGAACGCGGCGACCTGGGGCCTGATGATCACCGGCAAGCTCGTGACGACCAATAGCGAAGCGGGCCTGTCGTCGGCGCTCACGCGCCTGATCGGCCGCGGCGGCGAGCCGCTGATCCGCAAGGGCGTCGACATGGCGATGCGTCTGATGGGCGAGCAGTTCGTCACCGGCGAGACGATTTCCGAAGCGCTCGCGAACAGCCGCAAGTACGAAGCGCGCGGCTTCCGCTACTCGTACGACATGCTCGGCGAAGCGGCGACGACCGAAGAGGACGCGCAGCGCTACTACGCGTCGTACGAGCAGGCGATCCACGCGATCGGCAAGGCCGCCGGCGGCCGCGGCATCTACGAAGGCCCGGGCATCTCGATCAAGCTGTCGGCGCTTCACGCGCGCTACTCGCGCTCGCAGCAGGACCGCACGATGAGCGAGCTGCTGCCGCGCGTGCGTGCGCTCGCGCTGCTCGCGCGCCGCTACGACATCGGCCTGAACATCGACGCGGAAGAAGCCGACCGTCTCGAACTGTCGCTCGACCTGCTCGAGGCGCTGTGCTTCGACCCGGACCTCGCGGGCTGGAACGGCATCGGCTTCGTCGTGCAGGGCTACCAGAAGCGTTGCCCGTTCGTGATCGACTACCTGATCGACCTCGCGCGCCGCAGCCGTCATCGCCTGATGATCCGTCTCGTCAAGGGCGCGTACTGGGATACCGAAATCAAGCGTGCGCAGGTCGACGGCCTCGAAGGCTATCCGGTCTACACGCGCAAGATCTATACGGACGTGTCGTACCTCGCGTGCGCGAAGAAGCTGCTCGCGGCGCCCGACGCCGTCTACCCGCAATTCGCGACGCACAACGCGTACACGCTGGCCGCGATCTATCACCTGGCCGGCCAGAACTACTACCCCGGCCAGTACGAATTCCAGTGCCTGCACGGGATGGGCGAACCGCTGTACGAGGAAGTCACGGGCCGCGACAAGCTGAACCGTCCGTGCCGCGTGTATGCACCGGTCGGCACGCATGAAACGCTGCTCGCGTACCTCGTGCGCCGCCTGCTGGAGAATGGCGCGAACACGTCCTTCGTGAACCGCATCGCCGACAAGACGGTGTCGGTGAAGGAACTGGTCGCCGATCCGGTCGACGAGGCATCGAAGGTCGTGCCGCTCGGCGCGCCGCACGCGAAGATCCCGCTGCCGCGCAACCTGTACGGCGACGAGCGTCCCAACTCGATGGGCCTCGACCTGTCGAACGAACATCGTCTCGCGTCGCTGTCGTCCGCGCTGCTCGCGAGCGCGCACCATCCGTGGCGCGCGGCGCCGATGCTCGCCGACGACGCGCTCGCCGACGCCCCGGCGCGCGACGTGCGCAACCCGGCCGACCACCGCGACCTGGTCGGCACCGTCAGCGAAGCGACGGCCGAACACGTGAGCGCGGCGCTCGCGCACGCGGTGGCTGCCGCGCCGATCTGGCAGGCGACGCCGGTCGATGCGCGCGCCGACTGCCTGGTGCGCGCGGCCGACCTGCTCGAAGCGCAGATGCACACGCTGATGGGCCTGATCGTGCGCGAAGCCGGCAAGTCGCTGCCGAACGCGATCGCCGAAATTCGCGAAGCCGTCGACTTCCTGCGCTACTACGCGGCGCAGATCCGCGACGAATTCTCGAACGACACGCACCGTCCGCTCGGCCCCGTGGTCTGTATCAGCCCGTGGAACTTCCCGCTCGCGATCTTCATGGGCCAGGTGGCGGCCGCGCTCGCGGCCGGCAACACGGTGCTCGCGAAGCCGGCCGAACAGACGCCGCTGATCGCCGCCCAGGCCGTGCGCCTGCTGCGCGAGGCCGGCGTGCCGGCCGGCGCGGTGCAGCTGCTGCCGGGCACCGGCGAGACCGTCGGCGCGGCGCTGGTCGCCGATCCGCGCACGCGCGCGGTGATGTTTACCGGCTCGACCGAAGTCGCGCGCCTGATCAACAAGACGCTCGCCGCGCGCCTCGACCCGGACGGCAAGCCGATTCCGCTGATCGCGGAAACGGGCGGCCAGAACGCGATGATCGTCGACTCGTCGGCGCTCGCGGAGCAGGTCGTCGCGGACGTGATGCAGTCGTCGTTCGACTCGGCCGGTCAACGGTGTTCGGCGCTGCGCGTTCTGTGTCTGCAGGACGACGTCGCGGACCGCACGTTGACGATGCTCAAGGGCGCGATGCACGAGCTGGCGCTCGGCAACCCCGACCGCCTGTCGACCGACGTCGGTCCGGTGATCGACGCCGAAGCGAAGCAGACGATCGACGCGCACGTCGCGGCGATGAAGGAGAAGGGCCACGCGGTCACGCAGCTGTCGTCGCCGGAAGCCTGCGCGCACGGCACGTTCGTGCCGCCGACGCTGATCGAGATCGGCAGCATCGACGAGCTGAAGCGTGAAGTGTTCGGCCCGGTGCTGCACGTCGTGCGCTATCGCCGCAGCCAGCTCGACAAGCTGCTCGAGCAGATCCGCGCGACGGGTTATGGCCTGACGCTCGGCATCCACACGCGGATCGACGAGACGATCGCGCACGTGATCTCGAACGCGCACGTCGGCAACATCTACGTGAACCGCAACGTGATCGGCGCGGTGGTCGGCGTGCAGCCGTTCGGCGGCGAAGGGCTGTCGGGCACGGGCCCGAAGGCCGGCGGCGCGCTGTATCTGCAGCGCCTGCTCGCGACGCGTCCGTCGGGCCTGCCGCGCTCGCTCGCGCAGATGCTGATCGCGGACGGCGCGGTCGAAGGCGATGCACGCGGCAACCCGGCGGCGGCGCTCACGACGCTGCGCGACTGGCTGATCGAGCAGCGCGAGCCGGCGCTGGCCGCACGCTGCGACGGCTATCTGGCGCAGGTGCCGGCCGGTGCGACCGCGGTGCTGACCGGGCCGACGGGCGAGCGAAACACGTATACACTCGGCCCGCGCGGCACGGTGCTGTGTGTCGCGGCCACGCCGGGCGGCGCGCGCGCGCAGTTCGCGGCGGTGCTGGCGACGGGCAACCGCGCGCTGTTCGCCGGCGCGGCGGGCGAGGCGCTGGTCGCCGCGCTGCCGGCGGCGCTGAAGGCGCATGCGGCCGTGCGCAAGCAGGCCGACGCGCCGTTCGACGCGGTGCTGTTCGAAGGCGATAGCGACGAACTGCTGACGCTCGTGAAGGACGTCGCGCAGCGACCGGGCCCGATCGTGTCGGTGCAGGGCGTGTCGGCGGGCGCGTTCGAGAACGGCGACGCGGAAGACTACGCGCTCGAGCGCCTGCTCACCGAGCGCTCGGTGAGCGTGAACACGGCCGCGGCGGGCGGCAATGCGAATTTGATGACGATCGGCTGACCATCCTTGCCGTTCGGATCAAACAAAGGAAGCGGCAAGGCGATCCCGAAGCCGCTCCATTTACCCTGGTACCAAGGAGATGCTATGCAACACACGATGAAAAAGCTGGCAGGCGCGACGTTTGTCGCCGTCATGTCGCTTGCGGGGACGGCCCATGCGGACGACGTGAAGATCGGTTACGCAGGGCCGATGACGGGCGCCCAGGCGCACTACGGCAAGGATATGCAGAACGGGATCGCGCTCGCGCTGGAAGACTTCAACGCGACGAACCCGAAGATCGGCGGCAAGGCGGTGAAGTTCGTGCTCGAGACGCAGGACGACCAGGCTGACCCGCGCACCGGCACGACGGTTGCGCAGAAGCTCGTCGACGACGGCATCAAGGGCATGCTCGGCCACTTCAACTCGGGCACGACGATTCCCGCTTCGCGCATCTACGCAAACGCCGGCATTCCGGAAATTGCGATGGCGACGGCGCCGGAATACACGCAGCAGGGTTACAAGACGACCTTCCGCATGATGACGTCCGACACGCAGCAGGGCTCGGTGGCGGGCACGTTCGCGTCGAAGGATCTCGGCATGAAGAAGATCGCGATCGTCGACGACCGCACGGCCTACGGCCAGGGTCTCGCCGACCAGTTCGAGAAGGCCGCGAAGGCCGGCGGCGCGACGATCGTCGACCGTGAATTCACGAACGACAAGGCCGTCGACTTCAAGGCGATCCTGACGAAGCTGAAGGCAGCGAAGCCGGACCTCGTCTACTACGGCGGCGCGGATTCGCAGGCAGCGCCGATGGTCAAGCAGATGAAGACGCTCGGCATCACCGCACCGCTGATGAGCGGCGAAATGGTGAAGACGCCGACGTTCCTGAAGATCGCGGGCAACGCGGCCGACGGCACGATCGCATCGCTGGCAGGCCTCCCGCTCGAGGAAATGCCGGGCGGCAAGGGCTACGCCGACAAGTACAAGAAGCGTTTCGGCGAAGACGTGCAGACGTACTCGCCGTACGCGTACGACGGCGCGATGGCGATGCTCAACGCGATGAAGAAGGCCGACTCGACCGATCCGGCGAAGTACCTGCCGGTGCTCGCGAAGACCGACATGGCCGGCGTCACGTCGTCGCACGTCGCGTACGACGCGAAGGGCGACCTGAAGAACGGCGGCATCACGATGTACAAGGTCGAGAAGGGCGAGTGGAAGCCGCTGAAGAGCATCGGCGGCAAGTAAGCATGGCGTGAGTCGCCGGCGGCGTCGAAGGGCGCCGCTGGGGGCATCATGTGAAGAAGCCACCGGGCCGTCGGGTCCGGTGGCTTTTTCTTTGGCGTCGGTGGTGGGTCGGCGCTCGTCAGGCCGCGTATGCGCGCTGCAGCAGCGCGGCGACGTCGAGCGCGTGCGGATCGAAGCCGCCCGCGATGCGGCCCCAGTCGGGCGCGGCAAGCCGCGTCGCGATGAACGCGTCGGCGACGGCCGCGGGCGCGTCGCGCCGCAGCAGGCAGGCCTGCGCGACGAGCGCGAGCCGCTGCGCGAACACGCGGGCCGACGCCTCGAGCGTATCGGCCGGTGCCGCGAGCATCGCGCGCAGCGCATCGAGCGCCGCGCGGATGCGTGGCTCGCCCGCGCAGAGGTCGGTCAGCTCGGCGAAGAGCGCCGCGGCCGCGTCGGGTTCGCGCGACACCGCGCGCAGCACGTCGAGGCACATCACGTTGCCGGAGCCTTCCCAGATCGAGTTGACCGGCGCTTCGCGGAACAGCCGCGCGATCGGGCCGTCGTCGACGTAGCCGTTGCCGCCGAACACTTCCATCACCTCGCCGGTCAGCTCGACCGCGCGCTTGCAGACCCAGAATTTCGCGGCGGGCGTGACGATCCGCTTCCACGCGCGCTCGCGCGGCGAGTCGTCGCGCTCGAACGCGTCGGCGAGGCGCATCGCGAGCACGAGCGCGGCTTCGCTTTCGAGCGCGAGATCGGCGAGCACGGTGCGCATCAGCGGCTGCTCGGCGAGCGCGCGGCCGAACGCATGGCGCTGGCGCGTGTACGCGATCGCCTGCACGACGCCCTGGCGCAGCATCGCCGCGCTGCCGAGCACGCAGTTCAGCCGCGTGTACGTGGCCATCTCGATGATGGTCGGAATGCCGCGGCCTTCGTCGCCGAGCATGATGCCCCACGCGTCGTTCAACTCGATCTCGCTGCTCGAGTTGCTGCGGTTGCCGACCTTGTTCTTCAGCCGCTGAATCTCGACCGCGTTCTTCGTCCCGTCCGGCCGCCAGCGCGGCACGTAGAAGCACGACGGGCCGCCGTCTGCGGTGCGCGCGACGACCAGGTGCGCGTCGCACATCGGCGCGGAGAAGAACCACTTGTGGCCGCGCAGCCGGTATTCGCCGCCGCGTCCGCCCGCGCCGACGGCGCTCGCCAGCGTCGTGTTCGCGCGCACGTCGGAGCCGCCCTGTTTCTCGGTCATGCCCATGCCGAACCAGATCGAGCGCTTGTCGGCGACCGGCACGTCGCGCGCGTCGTAGTCATCGCTGTACAGCTTGTCGCGCAGCAGGTCCCACAACGCGGGTTCCTTCTGCAGCACCGGAATCGCGGCCTGCGTCATCGTCGCCGGGCACAGCGTACCGGCCTCGATCTGGCCGTGCAGGTAGAAGCCGGCCGCGGTCGCGGCCCAGCGGCCCGGGCGCGTATCGCGGAACGCGAGCGACACGAAGCCCTCGTTGCGGTACATGCCGAGCAGCGTGTGCCACGCCGGATGGAAGTCGACGCAGTCGATGCGCCGGCCGCGCCGGTCGAACGCGTTCAGCTCCGGCGGGTGGCGGTTTGCTTCGTCGGCGAGCCGCGCGGTGTCGGCGCTGCCGAGCCGCGCGCCGTACGCGTCGAGCTGCGGCACGGCCCAGCCGGCGCCCGCGCGGGCGAGTGCCTCGCGCAGCGCGACGTCGGTGGCGAAGAGGTTATAGTCGACCAGTTCGTCGAACTGGTTCGTGATGGCATGGGTCGATTCGGTCATCGGGCTGTCTCCGGTCTCGTGCTTCGCGGTCTGCCGGTCAAACGCGTTTCCGCTGAATTTCAGAGTAGCAAATATGCCGCCGCGACATGTTCAGGTTCCGGCGCCGCCCGGCCAGCCGGCGGCGCAACCCGCGCCCGCGTTGCGCCGCCGGCCGCGCCAGTCGCGCGCGCAGGCCACGTCCGAGGCGCTCCAGCAGGCCTTCGTTCAGCTTTTGCTCGAGCGCGGCTACGCGAAGGCGACGATCCGCGAGATCGCGGCCGTCGCGGGCGTGAGCGTCGGCACCTTCTACGAATACTTCGGCGACAAGCAGAGCCTCGCCGCGCTGTGCATCCACCGGCGCGTGCTGGCGCTGGCCGACCGGCTGCGCGAAGCGGCGCACGGGCTGCGCGGCGTGCCGCGCGCCGAGCTCGCGGCCGTGCTCGTCGACCTGCAGGTCGATGCGATTGCCGCCGACGCCGCGCCGTGGAGCGCGTTCTTCGCGCTGGAGCGGCAGGTGTCGCCGCTGCCCGCCTACCGCCGCCATTACGACGCGTATGTCGCGCTGTGGCGCGACGCGCTTGCGCAGTGCAGCGATCCGCCGCCGGCCGCGAGGCTCGACGGGGTCGCGCGAATGGCGCATGCAGTCTGCTACGGCGGCGTGTCGCAGGCGCTGCTCACGCTCGGGCCCGCGCTGGACTTCGCCGCGTTGCGCAGCGAGTTGCAGGCCGTCCTGGGCGCCTATCTGGCCGCCGCGGGCGCGTGATGCGCGGCGTGGCCGTGCATCCGCGCGGCCAGCGCAAGCCCGTCGTGAGTGTGGGCGGGCCCTGGGAGGAGATGCCTGATGCGCATGCATTGCCTGGCACACGGCCTTGGCATTGAGCCTTGCACATGGCCAATCATGAGAAAAATGCATGGCCGCCATGACGAACTTTCGGTTGTCCGCCCTTATTGGCTCGGGCTAAATCATGCGTCATGAGCCGGGCCGCGTTCGTCGCGCGGGCCGGCGCGAAGGACAATCGAAGGAGGAGTCATGCGAAGCGCCACCACGCCCCGCTCGAAACTGCCGGACGTCGGGACGACGATCTTCACGGTGATCGGCCAGCTCGCCGCGCAGCACGATGCGCTGAACCTGTCGCAGGGCGCGCCGAATTTCGCGCCCGATCCGGCGCTCGTCGAGAGCGTCGCGCGCGCGATGCGCGACGGCCACAACCAGTACGCGCCGATGGCCGGCATCGTGTCGCTGCGCGAACGCCTCGCGGAGAAGACGGAGGCGCTGTACGGCACGCGCTACGACCCGGACACCGAGATCACGGTGATCGCGAGCGCGAGCGAAGGGCTCTACGCGGCGATCAGCGCGCTCGTGCATCCGGGCGACGAAGTGATCTATTTCGAGCCGTCGTTCGACAGCTATGCGCCGATCGTGCGGTTGCAGGGCGCAACGCCGGTCGCGATCAAGTTGTCGCCCGAGCATTTCCGCGTGAACTGGGACGAAGTGGCCGCGGCGATTACGCCGCGCACGCGCATGATCATCGTCAACACGCCGCACAACCCGACCGCGACGGTGTTCTCCGCCGACGATCTCGAACGGCTCGCGCTGCTCACGCGCAATACCGACATCGTGGTCCTGTCGGACGAGGTCTACGAGCACGTGGTGTTCGACGGCGCGCAACATCAGAGCGTCGCGCGTCACCGTGAGCTCGCCGAGCGCAGCGTGATCGTGTCGTCGTTCGGCAAGTCGTTCCACGTGACGGGCTGGCGGGTCGGCCATTGCGTCGCGCCGGCCGAACTGATGGACGAGATCCGCAAGGTGCACCAGTTCATGGTGTTCTCGGCCGATACGCCGATGCAGGTCGCGTTCGCGGAGATCCTCGCGCGGCCGGAAAGCTATCTCGGCCTGTCGGCGTTCTACCAGGCCAAGCGCGACCTGCTCGCGCGCGAGCTGGCCGGTTCGCGCTTCGAGCTGCTGCCGAGCGAAGGCTCGTTCTTCATGCTCGCGCGGTTCCGGCACTTCTCGGACGAACGCGACAGCGACTTCGTGCTGCGCCTGATCCGCGATGCGCGCGTCGCGACGATTCCGCTGTCGGCGTTCTATACCGACGGCACCGATGCGGGCGTGATCCGGCTCAGTTTCTCGAAGGACGACGCGACGCTGATCGAAGGCGCGCGGCGGTTGCGTTCGCTGTAATCGCGGGCGCGGCCCGCACCCCAAGCAGGCGACGTGTACGTCGCACGGAAAGCCACCGACGGAACCGGAGCACGTGCGAACGCACGGCGCCGGCCGACAAGCCAGGAGATCACGATGAAGCATGCACACACACTCAAGCTCGCGTTCGCACTCGCGTGCGCGCTCGGTTCCGGCGCGGCGCTCGCGGACGGGCAGACGCTGCGTTTCGGCCTCGAGGCGCAATACCCGCCGTTCGAGTCGAAGGCGCCGAACGGCGACCTGCAGGGCTTCGACATCGACGTCGGCAACGCCGTCTGCCAGACCGCGAAGCTGTCGTGCAAGTGGGTCGAGACGTCGTTCGACGGGCTGATTCCGGCGCTGAAGGGCCGCAAGTTCGACGCGATCAACTCGGCGATGAACGCGACCGAGCAGCGGCGCCAGGCGATCGACTTCACGACGATCATCTACCGCGTGCCGACGCAGCTGATCGCGCGCACCGGCAGCGGCCTGCTGCCGACGCCGGAATCGCTGAAGGGCAAGCGCGTCGGCGTGCTGCAGGCATCGATCCAGGAAACCTACGCGAAGGCGCACTGGGAGCCGGCCGGCGTGGCGATCGTTGCATACCAGGATCAGAACCAGGTGTATGCGGATCTCGTGGCGGGCCGTCTCGACGCGACGCTGGTGCTCGCGCCGGCCGGCCAGCGCGGTTTCCTGTCGCGCCCGGACGGCAACGGTTTCGCGTTCGTCGGCCAGCCGGTGCGTGATGACCGGATTCTCGGCAGCGGGATCGCGTTCGGCCTGCGCAAGGGCGACGACGCGCTGAAGGCGAAACTCGATTCCGCGATCGACAAGCTGAAGGCGGACGGCACGGTGAAGTCGCTCGGCCAGAAATACTTCGGCGATATCGACATCTCCACCAAATAACGGACGCACACGATGCAGAGCCTGGATACGGGCGCAGAGGCCGGCGGCCACGGTGCGACGGTGCAGGCGGACGACGCGCTCGAGGCGGCGCTCGTCGCCGGCCTGGGCGACTCGCTGGTCACGCGGGCGGCCGAGATCGATCCGCGCTACTTCACCGCGTACAACGAGCCGGCCGGTGTGCGGCCGCGCGCGCTGGTGCGGCCGCGCAGCGTCGACGATGTGTCGCGCACGCTCGCGCTGTGCACGCGGCTCGGGCAGCCGGTCGTGCCGCAGGGCGGTCTCACCGGGCTCGCCCGCGGCGCGGTCGCGCTGGGCGGCGAGATCGTGCTGTCGATGGAGCGTTTCGCGGGCGTCGAGGCAATCGACGCGGCGGCGGGCACAATGACGGTGCGCGCCGGGACGCTGCTGCAGACGGTGCAGGAAGCCGCGGACGCGGCGGGCTTCACGTTCGGCGTCGATCTCGGCGCGCGCGGTTCGTGCCAGATCGGCGGCATGCTCGCGACCAACGCGGGCGGCACGCGCGCGATTCGCTATGGAATGATGCGCGAGCAGGTGCTCGGACTCGAGGCCGTGCTCGCCGACGGCACCATCGTGTCGTCGATGAACCGGATGCTGAAGAACAACGCGGGCTACGACCTGAAGCAGCTGTTCATCGGCAGCGAGGGCACGCTCGGCATCATCACGCGCGCCGTGCTGCGGCTGCATCCGAAGCTCGCGGCGCCGGCCACCGCGCTCTGCCGCGTGCATGGCTACGACGCCGTCGTCGGGTTGTGGAACCGCCTGCGCGCACTGCCCGAGATCGTCAGTTTCGAAGCGATGTGGCCGGCCTTCTACGACTACGTCGCGGGCCACACGCCCGGCGTCGTTGCGCCGTTCGCGGGCGACGGCGGCTTCGCGGTGCTGATCGAGTGCGCGACGAGCGCGCCGGGCGGCGATGCGCGCCAGGCGCTGGAAACCGGCCTGGCGGATGCGATCGACGCGGGGCTCGTCGACGATGCGGCGCTCGCGACGTCCGAGCGGCAGGCGCGCGACCTGTGGACGTTGCGCGAAGGCCTCGCGATCGATGCGCTGCCGCATCTGGTGAACTTCGACGTGAGCCTGCCGACGGGTGAGCTCGGCCTGTTCGCCTCGCGCTGCGAGGCGGCGTTGCGTGCGGTCTGGCCCGACATCGTTTGCCTGTTCTTCGGCCACGTCGGCGACGGCAACGTGCATATCGGCGTATCGCTCACCGGCATGCGCGACGCGGACGCCGAAGCGATCGATCGCTGCGTGTACGCGGTCGTTCGGGACATGGGCGGCTCGGTGTCGGCGGAGCACGGCATCGGCATGCTCAAGCGCGCCTATCTCGCACACACGCGCAGCGAAGCGGAAATCGGCTTGATGCGGCGCCTGAAGGCCGCGCTCGATCCCGCCGGCGTGCTCAATCCCGGCAAGGTGCTTTGATCGGCACCCGCCGATGGCGGCCGGTCAGCCGTCGACCCAGCGCAGCGCGCCGATTCTCAGATGTTCGACGACGCTGCGCGCCCAGTCGAGTTCCGCGTTGAGCAGCACGAGCGCATGCTCGTTCTGCAACAGGAACAGGCGCGGCACCCGGTCGTTCTGCGCGGCGTTGCGCAGCGACTCGAGACGTTCGCGTTCGGTCTCGAGCGCGGCGATGCGGCGCTCGAGTTGCTGGCGCGCATCGTCGGCGTCCAGCAGCGGCAGGAATGCGAGACCGGCGCCGAACGCTGGGAACTCGCGCGCGGGCTCCGCGAGCAGCATATGCAGCCACGCCTGCCCGGCCGTATGCCCGGCTTCGGTCAGCGTGTACAGCGTGCGTTCGGGAAACGCGCCGTCGCGCTCGGTGTCGTGCACGGCGATCAGCCCGTCGCGCAGCAGCCGGTCGATCGTCTGGTAAAGGCTCGTGCGCTGTCGCACGTTGATGACTTCGTCATAGCCGCGCGCCTTCAACTGCTGGAGCATTCCGTACGGATGCATCGGCGTTTCGGTGAGCGTCGCGAGGACCGCGAGCGCGAGCGGAGACGGGCGGCTTGTTGCCATGAATAGTTCGAATATGTCTAGTAAGAATATAACTAGTATCGACTAGACTATCATATTCCACAAGGGTTTCAGCCGAGATGTGAGCGCTTCGCGGCTGGCGCGACGGTCTCCATCGTCGTGAGACCGTGGACGATTCCGCAGTCCTCGACCGAATGGTCGCCGACGCACTGGCGGCGCAATTCGGTGAGCTGGTTGCGCAGATGCGTCAGTTCGGCGAGGCGCGCGTCGACGTGGCCGATGTGCTCGTCGAGCAGCGCGTTGACCGAATCGCACGGGTCGGCCGGCGTGTCGGTGAGCTGCAGCAGCGCGCGGATTTCGTCGTGCGCCATGTCGAGCGCGCGGCAGTTGCGAATGAAGCGCAGCCGCTCGACGTGCACGTCGGTGTAGTTGCGGTAGTTCGAATCGGTGCGCTCGGCGTCCGGCATCAGCCCTTCCTTCTCGTAGAAGCGGATCGTTTCGGGCGTGCAGCGGGCCGCCTTGGCCAGTTCGCCGATCTTCATGGCTTTCTCCTTTGTAAGGGTTGACCTTGTAGTGGCTTCAGGGTGTTAACTCTACACCGTCAAGCCATAGAGGAGGTTGTCATGACCGACGCCCAGCGTACCCCCGACCCACGACACCGTCATGCCGGCGGCGCCGATGTGTGCTGCGCCGACGCGCACGACACGCAGGTGGCGACCATTGCCGACACGGCGCCGGCGGCCGACGAGCACGCGCATGGCGGCGCGGTGGCGCACCGCGCGCAGCTGCATGTATGCGGTCACGATCATGTCTACGATCACCCATCCGCGTATGGCACGGGGCACGATCATGGCCCCGATGCCGGCCACGCGCACGGCGACGGGCATGAGCATGGAGCGGCGTGCTCGCACGACCACACGGCGCACGATCATGCCGGTCACGACCACAACCACGACCACGACCACGCGGCCGGCGCATGCTGCGCGCCGGCCGCGCTATCGCTTGCGCCGCTGCCGGTCGCGCGGGCGACCGCGTCGGGTCACGTCCGCTCCGCGTTTCGGATCATGCAGATGGACTGCCCGACCGAGGAGACCCTGCTTCGCAAGAAGCTCGGCGGAATGGAGCAGGTGTCCGCGCTCGAATTCAACCTGATGCAGCGGATGCTGACCGTCGAACACGTGCATGGTGCGCAGCCGGCGATCGAAAGCGCGATCCGCACGCTCGGGATGACGCCGGAGGCCGCGTCGGCCGACGCACCGGCAGCATCCGTCGCGCCGCCGCCCGCGAAGCCGTGGTGGCCGCTTGCGTTGGCCGCCGTCGCCGCGATCGCATCCGAGGCGGTGAGCTGGGCCGGCCTGCCGGCGTGGCTGTCGGCGGTGCTGGCGCTCGCGGCGGTGCTCGCATGCGGGCTGACCACGTACAAGAAGGGCTGGATCGCGATCCGCAACGGCAACCTGAACATCAACGCGCTGATGAGCATCGCGGTGACGGGCGCGATGGCGATCGGCCAGTGGCCGGAAGCCGCGATGGTGATGGTGCTGTTCACTATCGCCGAGCTGATCGAGGCGAAGTCGCTCGACCGTGCGCGCAACGCGATCCAGGGCCTGATGCAGCTCGCGCCGGACACCGCGACCGTGCAGGACGCCGACGGCACGTGGCGCACGATCGAGGCCGCGCAGGTCGCGCTCGGCGCGATCGTGCGCGTGAAGCCGGGCGAGCGGATCGGGCTGGACGGCGAGGTCGTCGCGGGCCGCTCGACGGTGAACCAGGCGCCGATCACCGGCGAGAGCCTGCCGGTCGACAAGACGGCAGGCGACGCGGTGTACGCGGGCACGATCAACGAAGCGGGCTCGTTCGACTATCGCGTGACGGCGGTTGCCGCCCACTCGACGCTCGCGCGGATCATCCACGCGGTCGAGCAAGCGCAGGGCGCGAAGGCGCCGACGCAGCGCTTCGTCGACCAGTTCGCGCGCGTCTATACGCCGATCGTGTTCGCGGTCGCGCTGCTGGTCGCGGTGGCGCCGCCGCTCGTCATGGGCGGCGCGTGGCACGACTGGATCTACCGCGCGCTGGTGCTGCTCGTGATCGCGTGCCCGTGCGCGCTGGTGATCTCGACGCCGGTGACGATCGTGTCGGGGCTCGCAGCCGCGGCACGGCGCGGGATCCTCGTGAAGGGCGGCGTCTATCTGGAAGAAGGCCGCAAGCTCGCGTGGCTCGCGCTCGACAAGACCGGCACGATCACGCACGGCAAGCCCGTGCAGACCGATTTCGACCTGCATGCGACGGACGTCGACGCGGCGCGCGTGCGTCACCTCGGCGCGAGCCTCGCGGCGCGCTCCGATCACCCGGTGTCGCAGGCGATCGCCGCCGCGGCCCGCGACACGCAGACGGCTGCGTTCGCCGATGTAGAGGACTTCGAAGCGCTCGTCGGGCGCGGCGTACGCGGCACGATCGACGGTACGCGCTACTGGCTCGGCAACCACCGGCTCGTCGAGGAGCTCGAACGCTGCTCGCCGGCGCTGGAGGCGAAGCTCGACGCGCTCGAGCGGCAGGGCAAGAGCGTCGTGATGCTGGTCGACGACACGCGCGTGCTCGGCATCTTCGCGGTGGCCGACACGATCAAGGACACCAGCCGCGCGGCGATCGCCGAGCTGCACGCGCTCGGCATCCGCACCGCGATGCTGACCGGCGACAACCCGCACACCGCGCAGGCGATTGCGCGTCAGGCCGGCATCGACGATGCGCGCGGCAACCAGTTGCCCGAGGACAAGCTCGCGGCGGTCGAGGAACTGTCGGCGGGCGGTGCGGGCGCGGTCGGGATGGTCGGCGACGGCATCAACGACGCACCGGCGCTCGCGCGCGCCGACATCGGCTTCGCGATGGGCGCGATGGGCACCGACACGGCGATCGAGACGGCCGACGTCGCGCTGATGGACGACGACCTGCGCAAGATCCCCGCGTTCGTGCGGCTGTCGCGCGCGACGCACCGCGTGCTGGTGCAGAACATCGGCTTCGCGCTCGGCGTGAAAATCGTATTCCTCGGCCTCACGGTCGCGGGGCTCGGCACGATGTGGATGGCGGTCTTCGCCGATGCGGGCGCGAGCCTGATCGTCGTCGGCAACGGGCTGCGGCTGCTGTCGAAGACGGGCGTGTTCGACGGCGCGACGGCGAAGCGATGAGGAGCGGGCGATGAGCTTTCTGAAACGCATCCTGGGCGGCCACGGTGGTGGCCACGGCGGAGGTGGCCACGGCAGCGGGCAGGCCGGCGGCCACGGTGGCAGCGGGCATCACGGCGGGCAGCAACGCGACGGTCACGGCGGCCACGATGCGCGCGGCCGCGATCGTTACGGATGGGGCTGGCAGGCGCCGGCCGACAGTCGAAGCGGGCAGGCCGGTGGCAACGTGCCGCTGCGCCAGCTCGCGTGCGCGGGCTGCGGCGCCCTCAATGCGTCGGATGCGCGTTTCTGCGCGCAGTGCGGTGCCGCGCAACGCGGCAAGTCCTGCAGCCGCTGCCATTCCGCGCTGGCGGCCGACGCCCGGTTCTGTCCCGGGTGCGGGACACAGGCTGCGTAAGTGTGTCGGCCATCCGCGCCGGCGACGTCTTAACGCTGGCCGGCGCGCTTCGGTTCAGGGCCGGCGCAGGCACATCCGTCTTTCGATCAGCGCAGCGGCAGGTAAATCTCGGTGCGCAGGTCGGCCGGCGCCGCATCCATCGGCGTGTTGAGGTACAGCTCGAATGGCGGCGCGTCGGCGGCTTCTCGGCCCGAGTGACGCAGCCAGTCGCCGTAGAGCCACTGGTAGGCCGTCTTCAGGTCCGCATACGGCCCCGTATGCAACAGCACCGCATATTCGCCGCCCGCCACTGTCACGCGCTCCACCGGCGGCACGGGGTCGACGTCCGGCGCGCCTTCGGCGGGCACGAAGCAGGCCTTCGCGCGCAACTGCGCTTCGGGCGTGGTGTCCGGATCGTCGTAAAAAATGCCGATCATCTTCGCGCCGGGGCCGATCAACCCGTGCTGCCCGACCCACGCGCCGATCCGCATGAACGCTTCGCTGACCTTCAAGTACGAACCGGTGTGCGCTACCGCATAGCCGTGCAATTCAGGCAGCTGCCGGATTTCGACTTCATGCTTGAACATGTCTTCTTCTCCTCGCTGTAACGGATAGATGGGCCGGTGGCTGCCCGTGCGCCGGTGCTGCACCGGCGGCACGCCGTAAGCGTCGCGAAACGCCCGCGTGAACGCGTGCGTCGAACCGTAGCCCGCGCGCCGTGCGATCTCGTCGATCGGCCGCGCCGTGCAGACGAGATCCTCGGACGCGCGCACGATCCGCATCCGCCGCACCGTCAGCACGATCGACTCGCCATACAGCGCGCGATAGACGCGCTGCCAGTGATACGGCGACAGGCACGCGACTTCGGCAAGCCGGTTCAGGTCGAGCGGGCCGTCGAGGTGCGCGCGAATGTACTCGTGGACGCGCGCCACGCTGGCCGCGTAACGGATCCAGGCGGGCTGGTCGGGTTTCGTTTCGACGGTCATCGGCGTGTCCGGGCGGGAACCGACGTCACGGTAGCACGGGCCGAATTGATAAATCTTGCGGAAATGCGTAGGAGGCCGACAAATCAGGCCCCTTTTTATTGTGACGAAATGGGGTCTTGCCCCCCTGCGATCTGCGACTAAAGTTAAAGACGGTGAAATCGGGTGATCGCGTCATTTTTCTCGGGTAAGTTGCTCGGACGGCAACGCACGGTTTTCGAAGTACGCAGGTAGTTCGTCGATGTTCAATCGCAACGCCACGTTTTTCGGGAGAAGAAGAAATGGATGCTTCCAGCTTCATCACGTCGCTGCAGACCACGCTAGGCGGATACCTGCCCAAGATCGCCGGCGCGATCGGCATCCTGGTGATCGGCTGGCTGATCGCCGTGGCGGTGCGTGCCGGCGCGCTCCGGCTGCTCAACGCGCTGAAGGTCGATCAGCGGATCAGCGAAAGCACCGGCCAGGGCGCGTACGTCGAGCGGATCATCGCCGGCGGCCTGTTCTGGCTCGTGCTGCTCGTCACCGCGGTGGGCATCTTCAACGTGCTCAACCTGTACGCGGTGTCCAATCCGTTTTCGCTGCTCGTCACGCACATCGTCAACTACCTGCCGAACCTGATCGGCGGCGCGGCGCTGACGCTGATCGCGTGGCTGATCGCATCGCTGCTGCGCAGCCTCGCGAACCGAGCGCTGAAGGCGAGCAAGGTCGACGACACGCTGTCCGAAAGCGCAGGCATGCAGCCGATGAGCGGCTATCTCGGCGACGTGCTGTTCTGGCTCGTGATCCTGATGTTCCTGCCTGCGATTCTCGCGTCGTTCGCGCTGTCCGGCCTGCTGTCGCCGGTGCAGGGGATGGTCGACAAGCTGCTCGCGATCGTGCCGAACCTGTTCGCTGCCGCGGCGATCGGCTTCGTCGGCTGGATCGTCGCGCGCGTGTTGCGCGGTCTGGTGACGAACCTGCTCGTCGCCGCCGGCGCCGATCGCCTGACGCAACGCCTCGACAGCCCGACGCCGGTGCGCGTATCGAGCCTGATCGGCACCATCGTCTACGTGTTCGTGTTCGTGCCGACGCTGATCTCCGCGCTCGACGCGCTGAAGATCGACGCGATCTCGATTCCGGCCACCAACATGCTGAACCAGTTCCTCGGCGCGGTGCCGGACATCGTCGCGGCGATCGTGATCGTGCTCGTCACGTTCTACTTCGCGCGCTTCGTCGCGGCGCTCGCGCAGAAGCTGCTGGAAGCCGCCGGCGTCGACGGGCTGCCGGCCGTGCTCGGCGTCGAGCGCGTGTTTTCGGGGATCCTGCAGCCGTCGGTGCTGGTCGCGCGGCTGATCGTGTTCTTCGCGATGCTGTTCGCGTCGGTCGAGGCCGCGAACCGGCTCGGCTTCACGCAGGTGCGCGACGTCGTCACGCTATTCATCGAATTCGGCGGCCACGTCCTGATGGGCGGCGTGATCCTCGTGATCGGCGTGTGGCTCGCGGGCCTCGCGCGCCGCGTGATCGAGCAGGCCGACCGCGAGCACAGCGTGCTGTTCGCGCGGATCGCGCAATTCGCGATCCTCGGCCTGGTATTCGCGATGGGACTGCGTGCGATGGGCATCGCCAACGAGATCGTGCAGCTCGCGTTCGGCCTCGTGCTCGGCGCGATCGCGGTGGCGGTCGCGCTGTCGTTCGGCCTCGGCGGCCGCGAAGCCGCCGGCAAGCTGCTCGACCGCTGGTTCAACCAGCGCAGCGGCGGGCAGTAAGCCTGCCGCGTGCCCGTCCGGCCGCTTCGCGCGGCCGGCGGTGCTGCCCGCAAGGGAGGGCGGTCGGGCGTGCGCGCCCGGCACATCGATGCGCGTCGCATGACCGGCCGGGCCGGCATTTCCGACAGCGAAATGTCAGCCGCGATCTTTGCCGAATTTCGATAACACGTCGTTTAATGACTCTCTAGCATCGATTCTCAGTCGCGCAGGCCGCCAGGCCCGGCGCCTTTGAGGAGAGAATCCGATGAAAGCAGAGTCGAATGGCCGGCCCGCCGCCGGCGCCAAGTCGTCCGGCCAGCCCGCGCTGCAGCAGACGCTCGGGACCTGGCAACTGTGGGGCATCGCGGTCGGCCTCGTGATTTCAGGCGAATACTTCGGCTGGAGCTACGGCTGGGCGAGTGCGGGCACGCTGGGTTTCGTCGTCACCGCGTTGTTCGTCGCGGCGATGTACACCACCTTCATCTTCAGCTTCACCGAACTGACGACGTCGATCCCGCACGCGGGCGGCCCGTTCGCGTATGCACGCCGCGCGTTCGGCCCGGCGGGTGGCTATCTCGCCGGCGCCGCGACGCTCGTCGAGTTCGTGTTCGCGCCGCCCGCGATCGCGCTCGCGATCGGCGCGTACCTGCACGTGCAGTTTCCGGGGCTCGAACCCAAACACGCGGCGATGGGCGCGTATCTCGTGTTCATGGCGCTGAACATCGTCGGCGTGCAGATTGCCGCGACGTTCGAGCTGGTCGTCACGCTGTTCGCGATCTTCGAGCTGCTGGTGTTCATGGGCGTCGTGTCGCCGGGCTTTGCGTGGAGCAATTTCATGAAGGGCGGCTGGTCGGGCGCCGATCATTTCAGCGTCGGCGCATTCCACGGCATGTTCGCGGCGATCCCGTTCGCGATCTGGTTCTTCCTCGCGATCGAAGGCGTCGCGATGGCCGCCGAGGAGGCGAAGAACCCGAAGCGCTCGATCCCGATCGCATACGTGGCCGGCATCCTGACGCTCGTCGCGCTGGCCATCGGCGTGATGGTGTTCGCCGGCGGCGCGGGCGACTGGACCAAGCTCGCGAACATCAACGACCCGCTGCCGCAGGCGATGAAATACATCGTCGGCGCGAACAGCGGCTGGATGCACATGCTCGTGTGGCTTGGGCTGTTCGGGCTCGTCGCGTCGTTCCACGGGATCATCCTCGGCTATTCGCGCCAGATCTTCGCGCTGGCCCGCGAAGGCTACCTGCCGGAGTGGCTCGGCAAGGTGCATCCGCGCTTCAAGACCCCGCATCGCGCGATCCTCGCGGGCGGCGTGGTCGGCATCGCCGCGATCTACAGCGACGAGTTGATCCAGTTCGGCGGCCAGACGCTCACCGCGAACATCGTGACGATGTCGGTGTTCGGCGCGATCGTGATGTATATCGTAAGCATGGCGGCGCTGTTCAAGCTGCGCCGTTCGCAGCCGAACATGGCGCGGCCGTTCCGCGCGCCGCTGTACCCGTTCTTCCCGGCGTTCGCGATCGTTGCGGCCCTGATTTGCCTCGCGACGATGGTGTATTTCAACGGGCTGGTGGCGATGGTGTTCGTCGCGTTCCTCGCGCTCGGCTACGCGTACTTCCTCGCGACCCGTTCGCAGCGTGAGAGCGCGCCGGCCGACGTGCTGCTGGAGGAATGAGGATGGTGGACCCGAACGGCCGTTGATGACGGCATCCGGCGCGCCCCGTCGAACGGGCGCGCCGTCGGCGTTATGCAAGGCAAGGACTGGCAAGGAGATTCGAACGATGTCCTACACGGAGACGATCGGCCCGCGCACATATCGCTTCGCGGACCTGAAGACGCTGCTCGCGAAGGCGAGCCCGCTGCGTTCCGGCGACCAGCTCGCCGGCGTCGCGGCGGCGAGCGAGGAGGAGCGCGTCGCCGCGAAGATCGTGCTCGCGGGCGTGCCGCTGAAGGCGTTCCTGAACGAAGCGGTGATTCCGTACGAAGACGACGAGGTCACGCGCCTGATCGTCGACGATCACGACGCTGCCGCGTTCGCGGAAATCTCTCACCTCACCGTCGGCGACTTCCGCAACTGGCTGCTGTCGCCCGCGGCCGACGGCGCCGCGCTCGAACGGATCGCGCCGGGCCTCACGCCCGAGATGGTCGCGGCCGTGTCGAAGCTGATGCGCAACCAGGACCTGATCGCGGCCGCGCGCAAGCGCCGCGTCGTCACGCGCTTTCGCAACACGGTCGGGCTGGCCGGCCGGATGTCGGTGCGGCTGCAGCCGAACCATCCGACCGACGACGTGAAGGGCATCGCCGCGTCGATGCTCGACGGGCTGATGTACGGCTGCGGCGACGCGATGATCGGCATCAACCCGGCGACCGACAGCCTCGCGGCGATCGTGAAGCTGCTCGCGATGATCGACGGGTTCCGCGAGCGCTACGGTGTGCCGACGCAGTCGTGCGTGCTCACCCACGTGACCAACACGATCGCGGCGATCGAGAAGGGCGCGCCGGTCGACCTGGTGTTCCAGTCGATCGCGGGCACCGAGAAGGCGAACGCGAGCTTCGGGATCTCGCTCGCGCTGCTCGGCGAGGCGCACGAGGCCGCGTTGTCGCTGAAGCGCGGCACCGTCGGCAACAACCTGATGTATTTCGAGACGGGCCAGGGCAGCGCGCTGTCGGCGAACGCGCACTTCGGCGTCGACCAGCAGACCTGCGAGGTGCGTGCCTATGCGGTCGCGCGCAAGTTCGATCCGTTCCTCGTGAACACGGTGGTCGGCTTCATCGGGCCCGAATACCTGTACGACGGCAAGCAGATCATCCGCGCGGGGCTCGAGGATCACTTCTGCGGCAAGCTGCTCGGCGTGCCGATGGGCTGCGACATCTGCTACACGAATCACGCGGAAGCCGACCAGGACGACATGGACACGCTGCTGACGCTGCTGGGCGCGGCCGGCATCAACTTCATCATGGGGATTCCCGGCGCGGACGACGTGATGCTGAACTACCAGAGCACGTCGTTTCACGACCAGCTCTACGTGCGCGAGGTGCTCGGCCTGCGCCGCGCGCCCGAGTTCGAGGAATGGCTGGAGACGATGGAGATCGCCGACGCGCGCGGCGCGCTGCGCGCCGCGAACGCGCGTGTGCCGCTGCTCGCGGGCGCGAACGACTGGATGGGGATTTCGGCATGAGCGACGCCGTCGAAAAGAACCCGTGGGCGCAGCTGAAGGCGTTCACGAACGCGCGGATCGCGCTCGGCCGCGCGGGCAGCAGCCTGCCGACCGCGCCGCTGCTCGCGTTCAACCTGTCGCACGCGCAGGCGCGCGACGCCGTGCACCAGCCGCTCGACGCGGACGCGCTGCGCCGCGAAATCGACGCGGCCGGCTTCGCGACGCTTGGCGTGCAGAGCGCGGCGCCGGACCGTCAGCATTACCTGCGCCGGCCCGATCTCGGCCGCAAGCTGTCCGACGACGGACGCGCGCTGCTGGCCGGCTACGGCGCGGCGCTCGACGATGCGCCGGACGTCGTGTTCGTGGTGGGCGACGGGCTGTCGGCGTTCGCGGCCGCGAAGCAGGCGCTGCCGTTGCTGCAGGCGGTGCGGCCGCGGCTCGACGCGGACGGCTGGCGGGTCGGCCCGGTGGTGGTCGCGACGCAGGCGCGCGTCGCGCTCGGCGACGAGATCGGCGAACTGCTGCGCGCGCAGGTCGTCGCGATGCTGATCGGCGAACGGCCGGGGCTCAGCTCGCCGGACAGCCTCGGCGTGTACCTGACCTGGGCGCCGAAGGTCGGCTGCCACGACGCGCTGCGCAACTGCATCTCGAACGTGCGGCCCGAAGGGCTGCCGCATGCCGCCGCCGCGCACAAGTTGCATTACCTGATGACGCATGCGCGCAGGCTCAAGCTGACGGGCGTCGGCCTGAAGGACGATAGCGATTCGTTGTTGCCGCAGGCGGAAGCGGAGCGGATCGGCGCGGCGTGATGGGGCCGACCGCCTATTTGAACAGCCGCTCGCACAGGAAGTCGACGAACACGCGCAGCTTCGGCGACAACTGCCGGCTCGACGGCCACACGATCGAGAACTGCCCGGGCGCGATCCGGTAGTCGTCGAGCACGGTGACGAGCGCGCCCGTGTCCAGCGCGTCGCGCGCGAGGAAGTCGGGCATGTAGCCGATGCCGAGCCCCGCCATCACCGCGCCGCGCAGCGCTTCCATGTTGTTGCAGGTCATCGCGGTGCGCAGCTTCAGCGGCGTGCCGTCGTCGGCCGCCAGCGCCCAGTCCTGCAGCTTGCCGGTGGTCGGGAAACAGTAGCGCACGCAATCGTGGGTTTCGAGATCGTGTAGCGCCCGCGGCGTGCCGGCCAGCGCGAGATACGCGGGCGTCGCGCACAGCACGAACGCGAACGGGCCGAGCCGCCGCGACATCAGGCTCGAATCCGACAGCGGGCCGCTGCGGATCACCGCGTCGAAGCCGCCTTCGACGACATCGACCATCCGGTCGTTGAAATCCAGATCGAGCTCGACGTCCGGATAGCGCAGCTTGAATTCGGGCAGCACCGGCAGCAGGAACCGGTAGCCGATCACGGGCAGGCTCACGCGCAGCTTGCCGCGCGGGCGCTGCGCGGAGGCCGTCACGGTCGCCTCCGCATCACGAAAATCCTCGAGGATCCGCTGGCAGCGTTCGTAGAAATGGCGCCCTTCGTCGGTCAGCGTGACGCGCCGCGTCGTGCGGTTGAACAGGCGCACGCCGAGCGACTGCTCGAGCCGCGCGATCGTCTTGCCGACGGCGGAGGCCGAGATGCCGAGCGCGCGGCCGGCCGCGACGAAGCTGAGTGCTTCGGCGGTGCGGACGAAGGCGGCGATGCCGTTCAGGTTTTCCATCGACGTTGACGGGCGTGCGGGGCGCGAAGCGTTGAATTGAAGAATTTTAGTCCGTTATATACGGAGCTTTGCATTGTTTTTCGACAATTGAATCGAAATTATCCTTGATCGCACCTGAGGCGCATCCGCGCCGGCTTTTCGAGGAGCGATGATGGATCACCCGTTTTCACCCGCTTCAGCCACGTCGGCGCGTCGGCGCGCGTGGGTGCTGGCCGCCGTCTGCATGGCCGCCGTCGCGCTGCCGCTGTCGTTTTCGGGCGGCGCGGTCGCGACACCCGCGATCGGCCGCGACCTGCACGGCGGCCCGGTCGCGATGAACTGGATCACCAACGCGTTCATGCTCGCGTTCGGCAATTTCCTGATGGCGGCGGGCGCGCTGGCCGACCAGTTCGGCCGCAAGCGCGTGTTCGCGATCGGCGTCGGCGGCTTCACGCTGATGTCGGTGGCGCTTGCGTTCGCGCCGTCGATGCTCGCGGTCGACCTGCTGCGCGCCGCGCAGGGGCTTGCGGCGGCCGCGGCGCTGGCGGGCGGCACGGCCGCGCTCGCGCAGGAGTTCGACGGCGCGGCGCGCACGCGCGCGTTCAGCCTGCTCGGCACGACGTTCGGGATCGGGCTTGCGTTCGGGCCCGTGCTCGCCGGCGGCCTGATCGCGCACTGCGGCTGGCGCGCGATCTTCGTCACGGGCGCGGCGGCAGGCGCGTTGTCGCTCGCGTTCGGGCTGCCGCGCATGCACGAGTCGCGCGATCCGCACGCGACGGGGCTCGACTGGCCCGGCACGGCCGCGTTCACCGCCGCCCTCACGCTGTTCACGTTCGGCGTGATCGAGGCGCCCGCGCGCGGCTGGGCGCATCCGCTCGTCGTCGCGCTGCTGGCGGCTGCGGCGCTCGGCGCGTGCGCGTTCGTCGCGATCGAGACGCGCGTCGCGCGGCCGATGCTCGACCTGTCGCTGTTCCGGATTCCGCGCTTCGTCGGCGTGCAGGTGCTGCCGGTGTCGACCTGCTGCTGCTACATCGTCCTGCTCGTCGTGCTGCCGCTGCGTTTCATCGGCATCGACGGCTTCAGCGAAATCGACGCAGGCTGGCTGATGCTCGCGATTTCCGCGCCGATGCTCGTCGTGCCGCTCGTCGCGGCGACGCTCACGCGCTGGCTGTCGGCCGGCGTGATCTCGGGGCTCGGCCTCCTGCTCGCGGCGGCGGGCCTCGTGTGGCTGGGCGTTGCGCTGCACGGCGGCGCGGGGCCGACGGCGATCGCGCCGATGCTTGCGATCGGCGTCGGGGCCGGCATGCCGTGGGGGCTGATGGACGGGCTGTCGGTCAGCGTCGTGCCGAAGGAGCGCGCGGGGATGGCGACCGGGATCTTCAGCACGACGCGCGTGGCGGGCGAGGGGATCGCGCTCGCGATCGCCGGCGCGGTGCTGGCGACGCTCGCGCATACCGATCTGCGGCGGGCGGCCGGCGCGTCCGACGCAACGTTGCGCGCGGCCGCGCGGCTCGCCACAGGCGATCTCGCCGGCGCGGCGGCCATATTGCCGGGCGTCGAGCGTACGACGCTGCTCGCGAGCTATACGCACGCGTTCGATCGGCTGCTGATCGGGCTCGCGATCGTCACGGTGCTGTGTGCGGTGGTGGTGTTTGCATTTCTCGGTGCGCGACCCGGCGTGACGGAAGCGCGCGGCGACGACGGTGAACACGCGCATCCGGGCGCGCCGGCGCACCGCCCAACCGAACCGGCTTGCGCGGAGGCAAGCGGGCGGTGAGCGGGGCGTCTCAGGGGGCGCGCAGGTCGACGATCGCGGGCAGCGTGCCCGCGCATTCAATGGTGCCGCGCATCACGCCAGCACGAGCGGCGGCAATCCCGCATCGGCCCGTGCCTGCGCGCTTTCCACATCGACGATCACATAACGCAGCGCATCGGGCCACAGATGCGCGCGACTTCCGGCGTCTTCATCGATCGCCGCGCGCCCTTGCACGAGCCACGTCGTCTGCCGGACGAAATCGACGAACAGCAGCGCGATCGCCGGATTCACGAGCAGGTTGCCGATCGTGTTGAACAGGTTGTTGCCCGCGAAATCGGGCAGCACGAGCGTACGACGATCGGGCAGGTCGACGAGCGGGGCGAACGAACCGTCCGCGCGCGGCTGCCGGCCGCGATACGAGCAGTCGCTGTCGCCCGCCGCGTTCGCGGTCGCGACGATCAGGAATGCCTGTTCATGGATGAACGCGACGGCTTCGTCGCCGAGGGGGCCCGGGTTCATGGTTCGGTCGGCGCGTGGCCGGTGCGTGCGGATCCGTGTTCCGCACGCAAGCGACATGCCACGCTGCGAGTGCGGTGCGCGGCGAAGCGCGCGCGGGTGCGCTGTGGAAAATCAGAACACCCGCCGTGCGGGCTGTGCCGTCGCGATGTTCAGAATCGGCACACCCGTTTTTCGTGCGCCGCCGCCGTCCGCGGCGGGCGGCCGGACGCACCGCTCCTGTTCGCTTTTCGGCCGGTTTGGCACGCATGTTGCGTAAACCGTGCAGCGCGATCCAACCGGCGCTGCATTCACACAAGCACGATGAACAGGAGACATGTATGAACCCGTTTGACCTGAAACAACTGGGCCTCGACGTCGAATATCCGTACCGTCAGCAGTACGACAACTACATCGGCGGCAAGTGGGTTCCGCCGGTGAAGGGCGAGTATTTCGAGAACGTGTCGCCGATCAACGGCAAGCCGTTCTGCCGCGTGCCGCGCTCGGGCGCCGACGACATCGAGGTCGCGCTCGATGCCGCGCACGCCGCGCGCCGCAAGTGGGGCAAGACCTCGGTCGCCGAGCGCGCGAACCTGCTGCTCGCCGCCGCCGACCGGATGGAAAAGAACCTGAAGCTGCTCGCTGTGGCCGAGACGATCGACAACGGCAAGCCGCTGCGCGAAACGATGGCGGCCGACCTGCCGCTCGCGATCGACCACTTCCGCTATTTCGCGGGCTGCATCCGCGCGCAGGAAGGCGGCATTTCCGAGATCGACGACAACACCGTCGCATATCACTTCCACGAGCCGCTCGGCGTCGTCGGCCAGATCATCCCGTGGAACTTCCCGCTGCTGATGGCCGCATGGAAGCTCGCGCCGGCGCTCGCGGCCGGTTGCTGCGTCGTGATGAAGCCGGCCGAGCAGACGCCCGCGTCGGTGCTGGTGCTGATGGAACTGATCGGCGACCTGTTCCCGGCCGGCACGATCAACATCGTCAACGGCTTCGGCAAGGAAGCGGGCGAGGCGCTCGCGACCAGCAAGCGGATCGCGAAGATCGCCTTCACGGGCTCGACGCCGGTCGGCAAGCACATCCTGCGCGCCGCGGCCGAAAGCCTGATCCCGTCGACGGTCGAGCTGGGCGGCAAGAGCCCGAACATCTTCTTCGCCGACGTGCTCGCCCAGGACGATGCGTTCCTCGACAAGGCGCTCGAAGGGCTCGCGATGTTCGCGCTGAACCAGGGCGAGGTGTGCACATGCCCGTCGCGGATCCTGATCCAGGAATCGATCTACGACCGCTTCATCGAGAAGGCCGTCGCGCGCGTGGAGCGCATCAAGGCCGGCCACCCGCTCGACCTGCAGACGATGATCGGCGCGCAGGCGTCGCAGCAGCAGCTCGACAAGATCCTGTCGTACATCGACATCGGCCGCGACGAAGGCGCGCAATGCCTGACGGGCGGCGAGCGCACGGCACCGGCCGCCGACCTCGGCACGGGCTACTACGTGAAGCCGACGATGCTGCTCGGCAACAACAAGATGCGCGTGTTCCAGGAAGAGATCTTCGGACCGGTCGCGTCGGTGATGACGTTCAAGGACGAGCAGGAAGCGATCGAACTCGCGAACGACACGTTCTACGGGCTCGGCGCCGGCGTGTGGACGCGCAACGGCACGCGCGCGTACCGGATGGGCCGCGAGATCGAGGCCGGCCGCGTGTGGACCAACTGCTACCACTTGTACCCCGCGCATGCGGCGTTCGGCGGCTACAAGCAGTCGGGCATCGGTCGCGAGACGCACAAGATGGCGCTGTCGAACTACCAGCAGACGAAGTGCCTGCTGGTCAGCTACCAGGCCGAGGCGCTCGGGTTCTTCTGATCGCCGCAGCAGGGGCGAAGTGCCGGGGCCGGCCGGGCGGCAGCGTGACGCTGCCCGGTACGGCAGCCGGTGCCGGACGGCGGCGTGTCCGAAACCGGATTGCCGGGCCGCGTTCGACGCTCGGGCGATGGCTGCCCGGCTGTCGGGCGGTGCGCGCGGCGCGGCAGCGCGCTGACGGCCGATCGTCCGGCACTTCGCCTGTTTTGCCTTTCGCCTTTCGACATTCGATACGCGGCGTCGGCTGCGCGTCGCCGGCGGCCCGCCTCGGCAACCGCATCGGCTGTCGCGTGTTCGCCCGCCTCGCGCACCGATAGCCTCGACGGAAACCAGCATGGCAGATCCGCCTCGATCCTGGCCGCGTCACCCCGTGTTTCACGCGGGCGAGCTCGACGCGCAGCACCGGTTCGGCGTCGCCGACGAAGCCGAGCGCATGAGCGACGTCATCACGACGCGGCTGAGCATCGGCGTGCGCCAGTTCGTCGAATCGCAGCCGTTCATGTTCGTCGGCACGACGCGCGGCGACCCCGCGCGCGTGACCTGCGACATCGTGCAGGGCATGCGCGACGCGAACGGCGACCTGTGGCCGGTCGTGCGCGTGATCGACACGAAGACGCTGCGCTTCGCGCTGCCGACGCACGGCGACGGCGACCGGATCGATGCGCTCGCGTGCGACGGCAGCGGCGTCGGGCTGTTGTTCATCGATTTCGTGCGCGGCATCCGCTATCGGATCAACGGCCGCGCGACGTTGCGCGCCGATCTGCCGGCAGCGGATGCCGCGCCGTGGCCGGCCGGCAGCCCGATCATCGAGCTGGCGCTCGCGCAGGCCTACGGCAATTGCGGCACGCGGGTCGTGCGGTTGCGGCCGGGCGCGTAGCGCGTCGCCGGGCTGCCCGCGGCGCGCAAGCCGCACCCGCGCGGTGCGTGGCATGCCGCCTCCGGGTGCGCCCTCATGGCGCGCGGCGGCCGCACGGCGTGCAATGACGGGCTTGTCGCCGGGCCGCTCGGTTCGGCACGGGACTTGCGTGTTGGACGCGGTTCCGGGCAGGTGAGGAGAACACGATGGGTCAACGATTGGAGTGCATGGCCGAGCCGACGGCCGAGGACACGCGGTGCAGCGCGCAGGGTGACGACGCGCTCGCCGGCCAGGCCGTGGTCAGCGTCGCGCACGACGCCGACGAGCAGGCGCGCAACCTGATCGGCTGGCGGCAGACTTACGACCAGCTCGCGGCCGGCCGCTTCGTCGGCACGCTGACCGAGCTGCCGCTCGACACGATGAAGCTGTTTCGCGAATCGACCAGCCACCTGCTGCGCCAGGCATGCGAGGTGCGCGGCGACGCGTACTGGTTCGGCATCCCCCTGGTCAGCGACGGCACCGCGCGCGTCGATGCGTGCCGCATCGGGCCCGGTGCGCTCGCGTTCCGGCCCGGCAACGTCGAATTCGAATTGCTGACGCCCGCGCAGTTCTCGATCTACGGCGTGGTTGTGCGCGGCGACGTGCTGCGCCGCTACGCGGAGGAAGTCGAACACCGCGCGCTCGACGAGCAGCTGTTCACGCAGCGCGTGATCCAGGTCGGCGATACGCGGCTCGCGCGCCTGTGCACGCTGCTCGGCCGCCGGCTCGACGGCGCGGCGGCCGTGGGCGGGCCGCTGCCCGACGCGCAGCGCGACGACCTGCAGGCCGAGGTGCTGGCCGCGTTGTTCGATGCGTGCGCGCAACCGGCGGACGATGGCGCCGGCGGCGCACCGTCGACACGGCGCTGGATCGTCGAGCAGGCGCGCGAGTACGTGCTCGCGCACCGCACGCGCCCGGTCGGCGTGCCCGAGCTGTGCGAGCAACTGCACGTGAGCCGGCGCACGCTGCAGTACTGCTTCCAGGACGTGCTCGGCATGGCGCCCGCGACCTACCTGCGGACGCTGCGGCTGAACGGCGCGCGGCGTGATCTGTGCGGGCGGGCGGCCGGTTCGGTGCAGGACGTCGCGGAGGCGTGGGGCTTCTGGCATCTGAGCCAGTTCGCGACCGACTACCGGCGGCTGTTCGGCAAACGGCCGTCGGAGACGCTGCGCGAGCGGGCGGTGACGGTGACGGCCGGATGAGCCGCGCGGCGGTGCGTGGCTGCCGCTTGCACGCTCGATCTTTCGGGCGCTTTTCGTTGTTCTATCCGGAGATGGCCGCCGCGTCGCGCGGTGCGGGCCACGGCACGGCATCCCAGTCGATCGCCCGGTAAGCGGCTTCGACCGCCGCGAGATCGCTCGGTCGCTCGCTGCGATGCAGCCCGTGCAATTCGTCCGGCACGTCGAGCGCGACCGGCACGCAGTGCGGATAGTCGCGCACCCGCAGCGCCGGCCCGATCGTCGTGAAGCAGGCGAGCGTCGGCACGTCGAAGCCGTCGGCGAGATGCAGCGCGGACGTATCGGGCGCGAACAGCATGCTCGCACCCTCGACCCAGGCAATGAAGCGCGCGGTATCGGCCGCGTCGCGGCTCACGTCGACGTAGGCGGGATGCGCGACCGGGCCGAAGCCGACCACCGGCAGCCCGTAACGCTGCGCGAGTCGCTCGACGAACGTCGCGTGCAGCGCCGGCGGCACGCTGCGCACCGCGGTGCTCGCGGTCGGGCAGAACAGCACGTATGGCCGCCGCCATTCGGCCGGCAGCGCGGGCAGCCGCAGCCGCGCGAGCCAGCGGTTGCGCTTCGCGGCGGCCGGCACCATGGCCGGATCTGCGCCGAGCGCGTCAAGGAAGAAGTCGATCATCGGCTGCCGCGCGAACGCGGGCCAGTACAGGTGATTGCCGAGATCGATGCACGGCGCGTGCGCGGGCAGTGCGTCGGCGGCGCACGGCAGCGCACGCGACGGCGCGACGACGTCGGCCGCGAGCGCATACAGCGCGTCGACGTAGCGCGGCGTGCGGGCCGGCCGGAACAGCGTGAAGCGCAGGCCGGGATGCATCGCGCGCAGCGCGGCGAGCGCGGTCAGCCCGATCACCGAGTCGCCGAGCGTGACGCCCATTCCGTTGATCACGTACACGTCCGTCATGCGGTCGTAGTTGAGCCGGAACGGCTGGCGGGCGGCGTGCAGCAGGCCGAGCGCCGGCGCGGCCGGCACATGGCCCTCCGCGGGGCCGCCGCCGTGTTCGAGGTCGTACGGCGCGACGAGCGTGCCGTCCGGCGCGAGCAGCGTGCCGGGGTGGGCGAGCGCGTCGTCGCGCGACAGCGCGAGGCCGGCCGGTGCGGTGCGCAGTTCCACGGTCATGCGCCGCGCGCGCGGCGGCCCTGTTCGCGGATCTGCTCGAGCGTCGCGGCCGGCGTGCTGGCGTCCTGCGGGATGCGGATCTCGATCAGCGCCGGCAGCCCGCAGGTCAGTGCGCGCTCCAGTGCCGGCGCGAAGTCGGCGGTGCGCTCGACCGTCTCGCCATGCGCGCCGAACGCGCGCGCATACGCGGCGAAATCGGGATTCGTGAGCCCGGTGCCGTGCACGCGCCCAGGATAGTTGCGCTCCTGATGCATGCGGATCGTGCCGAAATGCCCGTTGTTGACGACGATTGCGACGATGTTCAGCCCATACTGCATCGCGGTCGCCAGTTCGTTGCCGGCCATCATGAAGCAGCCGTCGCCGGCGAGCGCGACGACGGTTCGCGACGGATACAGCGACTTCGCGGCGAGCGCGGCGGGCAGCCCGTAGCCCATCGCGCCGCTGGTCGGCGCGAGCTGCGAGCGGAAGTGCCGGTACGCGAAGTGGCGATGCAGCCAGATCGCGTAGTTGCCGGCGCCGTTGGTCAGGATCGCGTCGTGCGGCAGGCGCTCGCGCAACTGCACCATCACGTCGCCGAGCTGGACGTCGCCGGGCATCGGCAGCGGTGCATGCCATTCTCGGTATGCGCGGTGCGCGTCGGCCGCCGTGCCGGCCCACGCGGGGTGCGCCGGCGGTTCGAGCGCGGCGAGCGGCGCCGCGATCTCAGGCATGCCCGACACGATCGGCAGGTCGGCCGCATACACGCGGCCGAGTTCGTCCGCGCCCTGGTGCACGTGGATCAGCGTCTGGCGCGTCTTCGGGATGTCGAGCAGCGTGTAGCCGCCGGTCGTTGCTTCGCCGAGGCGCGGCCCGATCACCAGCAGCAGGTCGGCGTCGCGGATGCGCTTCGCGAGCGCCGGGTTGATCCCGAGCCCGACGTCGCCCGCGTAGTTCGGGTGCGCGTTGTCGATCGTGTCCTGGTAGCGGAACGCGCATGCGACCGGCAGTTGCCACCGCTCGATGAAGGTGCGCAGGTTCGCGCATGCGTCGGGCGTCCAGCCGCTGCCGCCGACGATCGCGAACGGCCGCTCGGCGCGCGCGAGCCGTTCGCGCAGCTCGTCGACCTGCGCGGCCGACGGCGACGCCGCGATGCGCTTCGCGGCCGGCACGACGGGCTGCGGTGCGCATGCGTCGGACAGCACGTCCTCGGGCAGCGCGAGCACGACCGGGCCCGGACGGCCCGACATGGCGACGTGGAATGCATGGCTCAGGTATTCGGGAATGCGGCGCGGGTCGTCGATCTGGGCGACCCACTTCGCCATCTGGCCGAACATCCGGCGGTAGTCGATTTCCTGGAAGGCTTCGCGGTCGAGGTGCTCACGCGCGCACTGGCCGACGAACAGGATCATCGGCGTCGAATCCTGGAACGCGGTATGCACGCCGATCGACGCGTGGGTCGCGCCGGGCCCGCGCGTGACGAACGCGATGCCGGGATGGCCGGTCAGCTTGCCGACCGCCTCCGCCATGTTCGCGGCGGCCGCCTCGTGGCGGCAGACGACCGTCTGGATGCGCGCGGTGTCGTCCGCCAGCGCGTCAAGTACGGCGAGGAAGCTCTCGCCCGGCACGCAGAACACGCGTTCGACGTGATTGGCGAGCAACGCATCGACGAGCAGTCGCGCGCCGGTGGTGGCGCGCGGCTCGAGATCCTTGGAATGCGACATGGGCTGCCGTCTCCCTGGGTAGCGGGAGCTACAGCTTACGCCTGTCGGCGGGGCGCCGGTACGCCGGCCGGTGAAAAGTGCCGGAACGAGCGGGGCGGCGGCGCGCCTCGGCGCGTGCGCCCGCCCGCCGTCATCGCATCAGCATTCGACGATGTTCACCGCCAGCCCGCCGCGCGACGTTTCCTTGTACTTCGTCTTCATGTCGGCGCCGGTTTCGCGCATCGTCTTGATCACCGAGTCGAGCGACACGTAGTGCGAGCCGTCGCCGCGCAGCGCCATGCGCGCCGCGTTGACGGCCTTCACCGATGCCATCGCGTTGCGCTCGATGCACGGGATCTGCACCATCCCGCCGACCGGGTCGCAGGTGAGGCCGAGGTTGTGCTCCATCCCGATCTCTGCCGCGTTCTCGACCTGGCGCGGCGTGCCGCCGAGCACGGCCGCGAGCGCGCCGGCCGCCATCGAGCAGGCGACGCCCACTTCGCCCTGGCAACCCACTTCCGCACCCGAAATCGACGCGTTGAGTTTGTACAGAATGCCGATCGCGGCGGCGGTCAGCAGGAAGTCGATCACGCCCTGTTCGTTCGCACCCGGCGTGAAGCGCGTGTAGTAGTGCAGCACGGCCGGGATGATGCCGGCCGCGCCGTTGGTCGGCGCGGTGACGACGCGGCCGCCGGCCGCGTTTTCCTCGTTGACCGCGATCGCATACAGGTTGATCCAGTCGATCATCGACAGCGGATCCTGCAGCGCGCGTTCCGGGCTTCCCGTCAGCGTGCGGTACAGCTGCGGCGCGCGGCGCTTGACCTGGAACGGGCCGGGCAGGTTGCCGTCGGCGTCCGGGTTGCCGATCCCGCAGCCGCGCGACACGCACGACTGCATCACGGCCCAGATCTTCAGCAGCCCGTCGCGGGTCTCTTCCTCGGTGTGCCACGCGCGCTCGTTTTCCCACATCAGCTGCGCGATCGACTTTCCGGTCGACTCGGTCAGCGCGAGCAGCTCGGCGCCGGTGCGGAACGGATGCGTCATCTGCTCGGCCGCGCTCAACACCTTCGTGTTCGGCGCGCCGGCCGTCACGACGAAGCCGCCGCCGACCGACAGGTAGGTGCGCTCGACCAGCACCGCGCCGTTCGCGTCGGACGCGCGCAACTTCATGCCGTTCGGGTGCTCAGGCAGCGCCTGGCGGTAGAACGCGATGTTCTCCTTCAGCACGAACGGCACCGGATGCGTGCCGAGCAGCGCGAGCTTCTTCGACGTGCGGACGTCCTCCAGACGCGCGTCGATCGTGTCGGGATCGACGGTATCGGGCGCGTCGCCGAGCAGCCCGAGCATCACGCCGCGATCGGTGCCGTGGCCCTTGCCGGTGGCGCCGAGCGAGCCGTACAGCTCGACCTTCACGTTGGCCGTCGCGTCGAGCAACCCGTCGCGCTCCAGGCCCTGGACGAACATCAGCGCCGCGCGCATCGGTCCGACGGTATGCGAACTGGACGGGCCGATGCCGATCTTGAAGAGGTCAAACACGCTGACTGCCATTTCGATTCCTGCCTTGCTTTGAGAATAGTGCTAACGCGCCTGCAATGGCAGGCACGCGGCGAGCCATGCGGGCGGCATGGGGGAGAGCTGCCGCGCGACGCGGGCATAACGCCCGTCGAGCCGCGCGGCCAGATGAAAGAGTTCAGTGGCGTTTTTCGGGTCCCACTGCCCCGTGTAGCCCGGCAAGCCGGCTTCGCGGCGCTTCGCGTCGAACGGCACCGGCGAATTCACGAATTCCTCGTGCGTCTTCTCGCCGAGCGCGTACGGCACGAGCCAGTCGAGCGCGGCCGCGAGCGTCGCGCCGTTCGCGCCGCGCTCGCGCAGCCAGTTGCGGTTGAAGCGGCGCGCGGCGAGCGCGGCCGTCACCAGCGGCTGGAGGTCGTACACCGCGTAATGCAGCGCATCGCGTTCCTCGAAGTCCCACGTCTTGCCGTCCGGGCCGATGTTGTCGGCGAGATGCTCGACGAACAGCCGCTGCGCGGCGTTCATCATCTTGCGGTCGCCGAGCGTGAACGCGGACAGCGCGATCAGCTTGATCCGGTGGCTCTGCCAGTTGTTGCGCCAGGTGCCGGTGAGCGGGCGCTTCTGCGCGTCGATCTGCGCGACGTAACCGGCGCCGAGCTTCGCGATGAACGCCGCCGTCGCATTGCGGGTCTTCACCGGCAGTGCGCTCGCCGTCATGTCGTACGCGACGATCAGGCTTTCAAGGCGCGTCTCGTCGATCGGGTTGAAGCTCGGCTGGTAAGTCGCGACCCACGCGGACAGGAAGCGGTCGACGAGCTGCAGGTAACGCGGCGCATTGGTCACGCGCCACGCGAGCGCGGCGTCGCGCATCAGCTCCATGTCCTTCAGCGCGTCGGCGCTCTGGTCGTAGATGCCTTCGTGCGGCAGCGTGCCTTCGGTGTGCACGCGCGCCAACGCCTTCGGCTGCTCGCCGATACGCGCGTCGACGCTGCGGATCAGCGCCTGCACGCCCGGCTCGGCCTGCGTCGTCTCGCTCGCCTGCAACGCGGGCGCCGCGCAGAAATTCATCGCCGCGCGTGCGCTGCCCGCCGTGCCAAGGCCGGCGGCGGCAAACGACAGCGACGCGACGAGCAGCGGCACGAAGCGGCGCGTGCGCGGCCGCTCGTGCGCTGCACCATGGCCCGGAAACATCGGACGCACCATGCGGAACTCCTTGATTGGCTGGATCGCGTGTGATGTTAGCCGCATTGGGGGGCAAGCGTGAATCGATCGGGCTGGCGGCGAACGTAAAAACCGCACGCAACCGGAAGTTGCGTGCGGTGTGGTCACGGCCGGACTCTGGTGCGCGACGGGCGTTATGCGTATTCCGACATCGGCACGCACGAGCAGAACAGGTTGCGGTCGCCGTAGGCGTTGTCCGCACGGCCGACCGGCGGCCAGTACTTGTTCGTGCCGAGCGATGCGACCGGGTACGCAGCCTGCTCGCGCGAGTACGCGTGCGGCCATTCGTTCGCGGTGACGACAGCTGCCGTGTGCGGCGCGTGACGCAGCGGGTTGTCCTCGCGATCGGCGCGGCCTTCCTCGACCGCACGGATTTCATCGCGAATCGCGATCATCGCGGCGATGAAACGGTCGAGTTCTTCCTGCGATTCCGATTCCGTCGGCTCGACCATCAGCGTGCCCGGCACCGGGAAGCTCATCGTCGGTGCGTGGAAGCCGTAGTCCATCAGGCGCTTCGCGACGTCGTCGACGCTGATGCCGCTGGTTTCCTTGAGCGGACGCAGGTCGAGAATGCACTCGTGCGCGACCAGCCCGCCCGGGCCCGAATACAGCACCGGGTAGTGCGGCGCGAGGCGCTTCGCGATGTAGTTCGCGTTGAGGATCGCGGTTTCGGTGGCGGCGGTCAGGTTCTTCGCGCCCATCATCGCGATGTACATCCACGAGATCGGCAGGATCGACGCCGAGCCGTACGGTGCGGCCGACACCGCGCCGATGCCGTCTTCCGCGCGCGCGTAGCCGGTCGAACGCTGGTTCGGCAGGAACTTCGCGAGGTGCGCGCCGACCGCGACCGGGCCGACGCCCGGGCCGCCGCCGCCGTGGGGGATGCAGAAGGTCTTGTGCAGGTTCAGGTGCGACACGTCGCCGCCGAACTGGCCCGGCGCGGTCAGGCCGACCATCGCGTTCATGTTCGCGCCGTCGACGTACACCTGGCCGCCGTGCGCGTGCACGATCTCGCAGATCTCGCGGACGTTCTGCTCGAACACGCCGTGGGTCGACGGATACGTGATCATGATCGCCGCGAGGTCGTTCGCGTGCTGCTCGGCCTTCGCCTTCAGGTCGGCGATGTCGACGTTGCCCTGCGCGTCGCAGGCGACGACCACGACCTTCATGCCGGCCATGTGCGCGGACGCCGGGTTCGTGCCGTGCGCGGATGCCGGGATCAGGCACACGTCGCGATGCGCTTCGCCGCGCGAAGCGTGGTACGCGTGGATGATCAGCAGGCCCGCGTACTCGCCCTGCGAGCCGGCATTCGGCTGCAGCGACACGGCCGCGTAGCCGGTGGCCGCGACCAGCATCTGCTCGAGCTGGTCGATCATCTCGCGGTAGCCGACGGTCTGCTCGGCCGGCGCGAACGGGTGGATCCGGCCGAATTCGGGCCACGTGACCGGCAGCATTTCCGACGTCGCGTTCAGCTTCATCGTGCACGAGCCGAGCGGGATCATCGAGCGGTCGAGCGCGAGATCCTTGTCCGACAGGCTGCGCAGGTAGCGCAGCATTTCGGTTTCGGAATGGTGGCGGTTGAACACGTGGTGCGTCAGGTACGCGCTCGTGCGCTCGAGGCCGGCCGGCAGCGCGGCGACGCCGGCGAGGCCCGCGTCCAGTGCGTCGACGGCCGGCGCGGTGCCGCCCGCGGCTTGCGCGAACACGGCGAGGAGATCAGCGAGGTCGTCGCGGGTCGTCGTTTCGTCGACCGACACGCCGACTTGCGTGTCGCTCACGCGGCGCAGGTTGATGCGCTTCGCCTTCGCGAATTCGTGAACCTGCGCGGTGCGCGCGCCGGTGTCGATCGTCAGCGTGTCGAAGAACGTGTCGTTGACGGTCGCGAAGCCGAGCTGCTTCACGCCGGCGGCGACGAGCGCCGCGATGCGGTTCACGCGCAGCGCGATCGTCTTCAGGCCGTGCGGGCCGTGGTAGACCGCGTACATGCTGGCCATGATCGCGAGCAGCGCCTGCGCGGTACACACGTTCGACGTCGCCTTCTCGCGGCGGATGTGCTGTTCGCGGGTCTGCAGCGCGAGACGCAGCGCGGGCTTGCCCTGCGCGTCGACGGTCACGCCGACGAGGCGGCCCGGCATCTGGCGCTTGAATTCGTCACGCACGGCCATGTAGGCGGCGTGCGGGCCGCCGAAGCCCATCGGCACGCCGAAGCGCTGCGTGTTGCCGACCGCGACGTCCGCACCCCATTCGCCCGGCGGCGTCAGCACGGTCAGTGCGAGCAGGTCGGCCGCGACGACGACATGGCCGCCCGCCGCGTGGATCGCTTCGGTGAGCGCGCGGTAGTCACGCACGTCGCCGTTGACGCCCGGGTACTGGAGCAGCACGCCAAAGGCGTTGGCCTGCGCGGCGTCGGCCGCCGGGCCCGTCTTGACCTCGATGCCGATCGGCAGCGCGCGCGTGCGGATCACCTCGAGCGTCTGCGGCAGCACGTCGTCGGCGACGTAGAACACGTTCGACGCCGGCTTGCCGGTGCGCTGCAGCAGCGTCATCGCTTCGGCCGCGGCCGTTGCTTCATCGAGCAGCGATGCGTTCGAGATCGCGAGGCCCGTGAGGTCGGCGACCATCTGCTGGAAGTTCAGGAGCGCCTCGAGGCGACCCTGGGAAATTTCGGGCTGGTACGGCGTGTAGGCCGTGTACCACGCCGGGTTTTCGAGCACGTTGCGCAGGATCACGGCCGGCGTGTGCGTGTCGTAATAGCCCTGGCCGATAAATGAGCGGAACACCTGGTTCTTGTCCGCGAGGGCGCGCAGCGCGGCGAGGGCTTCGGCCTCGCTCTTCGGTTGCGCGAACGGGCCGAGCGGCAGCGTTTCGGCGCGGCGGATCGAGGCCGGGATCACGGCGTCGATCAGGGCGGCGCGCGACGCGAAGCCGAGCGTGTCGAGCATGGCCTGCTGGCTGGCGGCATCGGGGCCGATGTGGCGTTCGGCGAACGCGTCGTGCGTTTCGAGCGCGGCGAGCGAGAGGGGCGTGCGGTTCATCAGGCGGTCCGGGTGTTCGAGCTTCATGGCGTGACTCTGGTCCCGCGCGGCCCGGCTGGCCGGCCGCGCGGTTCGGGTAGGGAAAATTAGTCGATCAGCTTGCTGTAGGCGTCAGCGTCGATCAGCTTGTCGGTCGAGGCGCCGGCCGCGAGCTTGATCTTGAAGAGCCACGTGCCGTATGCGTCGCTGTTCACTTCTTCCGGCGAGTCGGCGGCTTCTTCGTTGATGGCGACGACTTCGCCGGACACCGGCGAGTAGATGTCGGATGCCGCCTTCACCGATTCGACGACGCCGACGGCGTCGCCCGCGTTCACCGACTTGCCGACTTGCGGCAGTTCGAGGAAGACGATGTCGCCGAGCGTGCTCTGCGCGTGATCGGTGATGCCGACCGTCAGCGTGCCGTCGGCTTCGGTGCGGATCCACTCGTGTTCGTCGGTGTATTTCAGATCGGCCGGGACGTTGCTCATCGGATGCTCCTGGATAAAAGGGTGTGTTCGTTATGCTGGCGCGCCGCCGGGGCGCGCCGGGTGTGGTTGCGCCGGGCGCCATTTCCCGGCTTCCCCGGGAGGCGGCCTCCCGGTCGCCTCTCGGTCGTTACGCAGCGAGGACCTTGCCGTTGCGCACGAACGGCAGTTTTACCACGCGCGCGGGAAGTTGCTTGTCTCGAATCTGCACATGAATGGTGTCGCCGACCTGGACGGCCGCCGGCACGCGCGCGAACGCGATCGATTCCTGCATCGACGGCGAGAACGTGCCGCTCGTGATTTCGCCTTCGCCGTGCGGCGTGACGACCTTCTGGTGCGCGCGCAGCACGCCGCCCGCCTTGCCGTTTTCCTTCTGCAGGATCAGGCCGACGAACGCAGCGCGCGAGCCGTCGCGCTCGAGCGCGGCGCGGCCGACGAAGTCGCGCGGCGCGGACAGGTCGACCGTCCACGCGAGGCCTGCGTCGAGCGGGGACACGGTGTCGTCCATGTCCTGGCCATACAGGTTCATGCCGGCCTCGAGGCGCAGCGTGTCGCGCGCGCCAAGCCCGCAGGGGCGCACGCCGTTTTGCTGCAGCGCGGCCCACAGCGCTTCGACGTGCACGGCCGGGACGATCACTTCGAAGCCGTCTTCGCCGGTGTAGCCGGTGCGCGCGACGGTGAGATCGCCGAACGGCGTGCCGGCGACCTGCGCGGCGTTGAACGGCTTCAGTTCGCTCGTCGCGGCACGCGCGGCGGGCACCGTCGTCCAGACCTTTTCACGGGCGTTCGGGCCCTGAACGGCGACGATCGCGAAATCGCGGCGCGGCGCGATGGTCAGGCCGTAGCCGCCTTGTTCGTTGAGCTGGTTGAACCACGCGATGTCCTTCTCGGCCGTGCCGGCGTTGACGACGACGCGGAAGAAGTCTTCGGTGAAGTAATAGACGATCAGGTCGTCGATGACGCCGCCCTGCGGATTGAGCAGGCACGAGTAGAGCGCCTTGCCGGGGGTCTTGAGTTTGCCGACGTTGTTCGCGATCGCGTGTTCGAAGAACGCGCGCACGCGGCTGCCGGTGAAATCGACGACGCACATGTGCGATACGTCGAACATGCCGGCGTCGGTGCGCACGGCTTCGTGTTCTTCGATCTGCGAGCCGTAGTTGACGGGCATGTCCCAGCCGCCGAAGTCGACCATGCGGGCATTGAGCGCGCGGTGCGCGGCGTTGAGCGGGGTGTGATTCAGTGCAGTCATCGAGGCCTCAGGCAAGGCGCTTGCGCGCGGGTCAGAACGGCCATGTGCCGACCGTCGCGGCCGTGGGCCTGCGAGCGATGCGATACATGCCCCTCTGTCCTCGATACCTGAGAGATTGCGCCGCGGGCAAAGCCGGCGAACGCGCGCCCCTTCGGTGGGCAGCCTGCCCGCGCTGCAATCGCGCAGCGGGCTACTGCCGCTCTCCAGAGTGCGGGGAGTGCGGCCCGCGCGAAGCGCGGACGGGATTCCCCGACGCGGTCGGTCCTTTTGCCTGAGAGTTTGCGGGTGTGCCCCTTCGGCGGCGCGACCGGCGTTGCAAGTTGCTACGCGGTCACACGCTCTCCCGACGCGTGCGGGCGACTGTACGCGAGCGGGTGGGCATTGTCAATTTGAGCAAAAGAATGTCGCTTCGCGACAAGCGGCGGCGTGAGGGGCGCCGCCGCTTTTGCCGGCACCGGCCTGTCACGGCTGGGCCGGTATTACTCGCCGATCGCGCGCGCGGCCGTGTCGAGTTCCTGGTTCAGCACGCGCTGCTCGTCGCCGGACAGGCCGCCGTTGTGCTGCGCCGACATGTCGTTCGCTTCCTGGCGGATCACGTCGAGCCGGTGGTGCAGCTGCGCGCCGTACGGCGGCGGGTAGTAGCCGCCGTTGACGCGTGAGTCGATCCGGCGGTGCAGGTTGTCGATCCGGCCCTGGACCTCCAGCAGGCGATCGTTCGCGACGACTTGCGGGTTCGGCCGCGGCGGGGGCGCCTGTCGGGCCGGCCGCTGCGGCTGCACGACACAGGCCGCGAGCGAGGAAACCAGGACGCAGCATGCCGCTGCGCGAATCAACCGTTGCATCACATTCTCCTGACGGTTTGGTGTCGGATCGACTTTTTGAGAAACGCTTCAGACCGGGCGACCGATGACTTTCGTTCCCGCACCATTTGTAACGGAATGTTCGGGACCGTGCCGTCGCGGCGGCTGACGCGTGGCCGCTGCCGGGGACGGCGCGGCGCGGGGTGGCGGCCGAGGCCGGGCCGGTGCCGACCCGGCCGGCGGTTAGACGATGCGGCGCACGAACGGTACCCGGCGGCCTTCGTGCTCGCTTTGCGCGGCGAGCTCGATGATCGTCATCACGTCGACGGCGTCCTGCGGCGTGACCGGGAACGGCGCGCCGTCGTGGACCGACGCGGCGAGCGCGCGGTAGAACTCCGCGTACTGGCCGTCGAGCGTCGGCACCGGCCGCTCGACCTCGACTTCGCCGTCGAGCACGCGCAGCACGCCGGGCGGGTTGCCGCCGCCGAACTCGACATGGTCCGGCGTGAGGCCTGCCTTCAACTGATCTTCCTGCGTGTCGAGCCCGAACTTCTGGTAGCTGCCGCGCGTGCCGTGCAGCGTGAAGCGCGCGGGCTCGATCGCCGACAGCGCGCTCGCGTGCAGCGCGACGTCCTTGTCCGGATAGCCGAGCAGCACGTGCACGAAATCGGGCGCCGTGCCGTTGTCGCGGCGCGTCTTGACCGTGGCGCTGACCGTTTCCGGCAGCCCGAACAGCGCGAGCGCCTGGTCGATCAGGTGCGGGCCGAGGTCGAGCAGCAGGCCGCCGCCGCGTGCGGGCTCCTCGCGCCAGCGCGTGCGCGGGGTCGGCCGGAAGCGGTCGAAGTGCGACGCGAAATACGTGAGCCGGCCGAGTTCACGGGATTCGACGATGCGCCGCACGGTGAGGAAGTCGCCGTCCCAGCGGCGGTTGTGGAACGGCGCGAACAGGCGGCTGCGCGCGTTCGCGAGCCGCGCGAGCGCGAGCGCTTCGTCGGCCGTGAGCGTGACGGGCTTGTCGACGACGACGTGGCGGCCGGCTTCGAGCACCTGGCGGGCGAGCGGGAAGTGCGTGTCGTTCGGCGTGGCGATCACCACGCAGTCGATGTCGTCGAGGCCGAGCAGCGTGTCGAGATCGGGGACGATGCGTGCGCCCGGGTATGCGGCGCGCGCGCGATCGGGCTGACCCGTCGCGATCGCGGCGATCTCGGTGCGGCCGCTCGTGGCAATCACGGGCGCGTGGAACGTCGCGCCGGCGAAACCGAAACCCATCAAACCAATCCTGAGCAATGACGACATGACAAATCCTTGGCTGCGTACGAAGGGGCAAAGCGCTGCGGCCACCGGCCGCGCGGACGGCTATTGTGGCACGGCGGCACGCGCGCGAGCTGGCGTTGGCCGAACGGACAAGGAACCGGTGCGCGTGCGCACGACCTCGGCCGAATGGCCGGTTCGCGCCCGCCGGCGCGCGAATCCGACACAATGGGGGCTGTTCCGGCGCGTGTTCCGCGTCGCCTGCTTGCCCCGTTACCGGATCGAAACCATGGGATATCCGCTCGCCACCGCCGCCCTCGGCCCGTTGCTGCTGCTGCAGGGGCGTCGTGTCCGCCGCGTCACGCCGCGGCTCGCCGAGGCGGCCGGCCCGCGTGACGGCACGGCCGGCGACGGGCCGCCACTGCGCGTGCTGGTGCTGGGCGATTCGGCTGCCGCGGGCGTCGGTGTCGCGTCGCAGCGCGACGCGCTGTCGGGGCAGCTCGCCCGCGCGCTTGCGGCATCGCACCGCGTGAGCTGGAAATTGTTGGCGCGCACGGGGCTGACCGCCGAGGAACTCGTCGACTGGCTTGCCGCCGAGCCGGCGCAGCCGTTCGATGTGGCAGTGACGTCGCTCGGCGTGAACGACGTGACGGGCGGCGTGTCGCCGGCGCGCTGGCGCGCCGCGCAGGCGGCGCTCGTCGACCTGCTCGCCGCGCGATTCGGGGTCGCGCACGTGATCCTGTCGGCGGTGCCGCCGATCGAGCGCTTCCCGGCGCTGCCGCAGCCGCTGGCGTGGTATCTCGGCCTGCGCGCGAAGCGGCTCAACGCGACGCTCGCCGAGTGGGCCGCGACGCAATCGCGCTGTACGTTCCTGCGCGTCGCGCTGCCGCTCGAGCCGCACCTGATGGCGGCGGACGGCTTTCATCCCGGCGCGGCCGCGTGCGCCGCCTGGGCCGCACAGGCCGCCGACGCGCTCAGGCAGCGCCTGCGCGCGTGACGTTGCGCCGGGGGCGAACCGTCAGCGGGTGCGGTTCATCCGGATCACGCCGTCGGCGCCCGTCTCGAAGCTGACCTGCCGCGCGAACGACGGATGCTGCGCGACGAGCTCGTCGCCCATCGCGAACCACGTGTAGCCGAGCGTCTTCAGGTAGTCGAGCAGCGCGGCGCGCTTTTCCGAGAACCATTCGAGGTTCCAGGCCTCGAGCAGCAGCGGCGGAAAGCCGTGCCGTTCGAGGAAGGCCGTGCCGCCTTTCAGCACGTCGAGTTCGAGCCCTTCGACGTCGATCTTGATCAGCGCCGGCGACTTCGGGAAGTTGAGGGTGTCGAGGGTGCAGGAAAAGGGTGCGGGAAAAGGGTGCGGGAAAAGGGGCGCGAAGCCCGCCGGTGTCGCGCGTCGCCGCCCGGCGGCATCGTCATCCGCCGGCCGCCGCCGACGTGTTAACATGCGCGTCCTGCCCCGCGTGTCCGCCTGCATTCCAGGCCTGCCGCGCGCGGCATCCTCCCGGCGTTCCGCCGTCAACCGCAACATCATCCGTCATCATGTCCGCAGGCCTCAACCCCGCTCAGAACGAAGCGGTGCGCTACCTCGACGGTCCCTGCCTCGTGCTCGCCGGCGCGGGCAGCGGCAAGACCCGCGTGATCACGCAGAAGATCGCGCACCTGATCGAAGCGAAAGGTTTCGAGCCGCGCCACATCGCGGCCGTCACGTTCACGAACAAGGCCGCGGCCGAAATGCGCGAGCGCGTGTCGAAGCTGCTGGAGGACAAGACGCTCACCACGCCCGGCAAGGAAGGCCGCAAGGTGCCCGTCAACCAGCTCACCGTGTGCACGTTCCACTCGCTCGGCGTGCAGATCCTGCGCCAGGAGGCCGAGCACGTCGGCCTGAAGCCGCAGTTTTCGATCATGGATTCGGACGACTGCTTCGGGATGATCCAGGAGCAGATCGGCACCACCGACAAGGGCCTGATCCGCAAGATCCAGAGCACGATCTCGCTGTGGAAGAACGGCCTGATCATGCCCGATGAGGCGATGGCGATCGCGGCCAACGAGGACGAGCACCAGGCCGCGCTGGTCTACCGCAACTACGTCGCGACGCTGCACGCGTATCAGGCGGTCGACTTCGACGACCTGATCCGCCTGCCGGCCGAGCTGTTCGCGAAGAACGAGCAGGTGCGCGACCGCTGGCAGAACAAGCTGCGCTACCTGCTGATCGACGAATACCAGGACACCAACGCGTGCCAGTACGAGCTGCTCAAGCTGCTCGCCGGCCCGCGCGCCGCGTTCACGGCGGTGGGCGACGACGACCAGGCGATCTACGGCTGGCGTGGCGCGACGCTCGAAAACCTCGCGCAGCTCGGCAAGGATTTCCCGAAGCTGCACGTGATCAAGCTCGAGCAGAACTACCGGTCGACGGTGCGGATCCTGACCGCCGCGAACAACGTGATCGCGAACAACCCGAAGCTGTTCGAGAAGAAGCTGTGGTCCGAGCACGGGATGGGCGACTCGATCACCGTCACGCCGTGCAACGACGAGGAACACGAAGCCGAATCGGTCGTGTTCCGGCTGTCCGCGCACAAGTTCGAGCGGCGCACGCAGTTCCGCGACTACGCGATCCTGTATCGCGGCAACTTCCAGGCGCGGATCTTCGAGCAGGTGCTGCGGCGTGAACGGATCCCGTACGTGCTGTCGGGCGGCCAGTCGTTCTTCGACAAGGCCGAGATCAAGGACCTGTGCGCGTACCTGCGCCTGATCGCGAACGCCGACGACGATCCCGCGTTCATCCGTGCGGTCACGACGCCGCGCCGCGGGATCGGCAACACGACGCTGGAAGCGCTCGGCTCGTTTGCGGGCCAGGCGAAGGTGTCGCTGTTCGAGGCCGTGTACATGGGCGGGATCGAGGCGCGGCTGTCCGCGCGGCAGATCGAGCCGCTCAGGATGTTCTGCGACTTCATCCAGCGCCTGACCGATCGCGCAGACAAGGAGCCCGCGACCGTCGTGCTCGACGACATGATGGAGGCCATCCACTACGAGGCCTATCTGTATGATGCGTTCGACGAGCGGCAGGCGCAGTCGAAGTGGCAGAACGTGCTCGAATTCCTCGAATGGCTGAAGCGCAAGGGCACCAAGCCCGAGACGGAAGCCGTCGACGGCGAGGCGGACGGGTTCCACAACGCCGACGGGCTGGCGGACACCGGCAAGAATCTGCTCGGCCTGATCCAGACCGTCGCGCTGATGTCGATGCTCGAAGGCAAGGACGAGGATCCGGACGCGGTGCGGCTGTCGACCGTCCATGCGTCGAAGGGGCTCGAGTATCCGCACGTGTTCCTGGTCGGCGTCGAGGAGGGGATCATGCCGCATCGCGGCGGCAGCGACGACGACGGCCCCATCGACAACGAGCGGATCGAGGAGGAGCGCCGGCTGATGTACGTCGCGATCACGCGCGCACAGCGCAGCCTGCACCTGAACTGGTGCAAGAAGCGCAAGCGGGCGCGCGAGACGGTCGTGTGCGAGCCGTCGCGCTTCATCCCCGAGATGGGCCTCGACGAAGCGCCGCCGCCGACGCCCGAGGAAGCCCCGATGACACCGAAGGACCGGCTCGCGAGCCTGAAGGCGCTGTTGCAGAAGTGACGTGCGAGAGGCGGCCGGCGCCGCCGTCCCCGCAAAAGAAAACCCCCGCGATGCGCGTGCATCGCGGGGGTTTTTTCTGGCCGGCGGACGTTACTTCGACGCGTTGACCATGTAATCGACGGCCGCCTTCACGTCGGCGTCGGACGCGCTCGACCCGCCCTTCGCCGGCATCGCGCCCTTGCCGTGCAGCGCGTAGTTGTAGACGGTATCCATCGAGTCCTTCAGGCGCGGCGCCCAGTCCTCCTTGCTGCCGAACTTCGGCGCGCCGAGCACGCCGGCCGCGTGACACGCCTGGCAGACCTGCGTGTACAGCGCCTTGCCGGCCGATGCGGCGTCGGCGCTGGTCGGCGCAGCCGCGGGCTTTTCGCCGGCTTTCGGAATCGCGGCGATCGCGGCCATTGCGGCAGCGGCCTGCGCGTTCGACGCATCGGCGCCCGACGCGCCTGCCGCACCCGCCGCGCCGCTCGCCGCCGGCGCCGCATTGGCGGCCGGGGCAGCCGGCTCGGGGAAGTTCGCGCCGTCGTTGTTCGCCATGTAGACGATCGCGCGCGCGATTTCATAGTCGCTGACGTCGTCGGGATTCGTGCCGCCGCGCGGCGGCATCGCGCCCTTGCCCGACAGCGCCGTCTTCAGCAGCGTGTCGAAGCCCTGCGAGATGCGCGGTGCCCAGTCGTCCTTGTTGCCGAACTTCGGTGCGCCGGCGGCGCCCGTGCCGTGACAGGTGACGCACACGGCCTTGTAGACTTCCTCGCCGGTCTTGTACGTGCGGGGCGCGTTGGCGTCCTTCACGTCGACTTTCGCGAGCGGTGCGATCCGGGCGGCGACCTGTTCGTCCGATAGCGCGTCCGTGCCGGCGCCCGAGCGGAACGCATGGTTGGCATAGGTGGCAAACAGGACGATCAGGGCGATCGGAATCGCGAATGATGCGATGATGACGGCGATCAGCTGCCCGGGTGTTTTGACGGGAGATTCGTGGGGTGCTTCGCTCATGCTTGCCTCGTCTCCGTGAATAGGAATTGTGAGCGCGGTGCAACGGCAAAATGGCAGTCCAATGAAGCACGGACGATTATAGACGGAACGTTTACATCACGGCGAGCGGCGCGAAGGCACGTGTTTACCCGCACGAATGGGGGCCCGACGGGGATTCTGCAGGCAAGGTGGACGCTTCATGGGAAACCGGGTATCCTTGCCGTCTTGCCAATGGTGGGCGGCCGGTTTATTGGGGTCGTTTCACTGTCACATGCGCCCGTAGCTCAATGGATAGAGTACTGCCCTCCGAAGGCAGGGGTTGCTGGTTCGATCCCAGCCGGGCGCGCCAAAATTCGAAGTGATGCTAGGTCGATAAAACCTAGAGAAATCAAGGCCCTGAGGCGAACGCCAAGGGCCTTTTTTCATTTCGGATGCCGCCGGGACCCCCCACCTTATGCGCCATTTGGCGGAAAAGTGGCGGAGTTGAGAATAGTCCAGACGCAACAAGAATTACTTAACGTCTGGAGCAGAAATGGCAGGAATCTGGAGGCGGGGCGACTACTGGCGAGCCGGGATTCGTCGCGTGGGCTTTCCGGCTCGTCGGCGCCGACGCTTGAGCCAGCACGTCGAGGTGCGCTGGCTCAAGCGTGTCGTCGTCGTCGAGAAGCATGACGTAGCGCGATTGAGCAAGCGAGCGTCAGATGTTGCGGCTTTCGGCTGGCCCGGGCGCGCCGCTGCGGATCACGTGGACGTAGCGCCCCCTGCAATGTGAACACGTCCTCGAATGGGGGCATGTATGTCGCGCTATCGGAGACGACGATGACAGTGAAGTCCTGCCACGTCTGGTCGAACAGTGACTGCAACGCCCGGCGCAGCAGCAGCGGCGGTTCCCGCCGGGCGATGACGCGAGGTCGTCAGGCGGGGCGGGCACCAGGGCGTTCGTTTAGAAACCCGCGATCCGCTGATATTGCAGCGCTGCTTCCGTACGGCCGATAGCCGCCTGAAACTCGGCCTGCAGTTCCTGTCGCGTCGTTTGTGCGTCTGCCATCACGGCCGCGTCGATCGCCTGGATGCGCTTCAGTATCGCCAGCGCGTCGGGCGATTGCGGGGCGGCCAGGGACATCAGCAGCGGCGAGCGCTGTTCGACGAGGCGCGCGGCGCCCGGCCAGTCGGCCATCGATGCCGCATGTTCGATTGCCTGCGTGAGCGACCACACGCGCTCGAGCAGAGTGGTCGAGTCCGTCGTCATGTTCTCTCCCATGTTGATTGATCCGGCCGCGGTACCGCCTGCCGCTATGCCTTGTTCGTGGCCAGCGCGCCAGCGCTGTTGGTGCCGCCGAACAGTTGCGTCAGGTACTGCGAATTGTTTTGCATCTTCGCCATCAGCGTATTGAGCGCGGTGAATTGCGTATTGTACTGATCGGTGAGCTGGCTCGCGTATGCCTGCAGCGCCGTGGCCTGCGTTTTCGCATCGGCGAGATCCTGGTTCAGCGCCGTGACGCGCGTGTCGATGATGCCGCCCGTCTGCAGGAATGTCGTGATGTTGCTGTTGAGCGTCGCGCCCACGCCGTTGGTCGCGTTGAACGCGGTTGCCACGGATGACGGATTGTTCGCGAGTGCCGACGACAGGGCCGCGCTGTCGACGCTGAGCGTGCCGTCCGGCTGAAGGTTGAGGCCGATCGCGCTCAGGCTGACCGTAGTGCCGCCGCTCGTTACGCCCTGAGCTACCTTGGTCGCCAGCGTGTTGACGATCGAATTCAGCATCGAGTCGCCGATGAGCGGGCCCCCCTGGCTACCGGCAGCTGCGCTGGAATTGAAGCTCGACAGCGACGATGCGGTGCTGACGAACGCGTTGTATGCGGAGACGAACGCGTTGATCGTATTTGCGGCGGTGGTGGTGTCCGGCGAGACCGAGAGCGTTTGGGTCGCCTTTGCCGATGAAGCTGACAGGTTGATCGTCACGCCCGTAATCGCGCCCGTGATGGTGTTGCTCGCGCTAACCACGTTGGTGCCGTCGATCGAGAGCTGCGCGTCCTGCGCGGTGACCGTCTCCTTGTAGTTGTTTGTCGCTGCGCCCGTGTTGTCGACGGTTGCCAGCGCAGCCAGCCCGTCCGTCGAATTGGTCGACACCTTGATGGTGTTCGCCCCGCCCGTGACGTTGGACGTCAGCACGAGGTGCGAGCCGTCCGTGCCCGTGACGACCGTGGCCGTTACCCCCGGATTGCCGCTTCCCGTGTTGATTGCATTTGCGATGTCGGCGAGCGTGTTGGTGCCGGAATTGATCGCGACGGTCATCGGCGTGCCGCTGCCGAGCTGGATCGTCAGATTGCCGGTGCCGACCTGGTTCGTCGATGGAATTCCCGTGATCGACGAGAGCTTTTGCGCCGTCGCGACCTGCGTCACTGCGATCGAATAGTTGCCCGCAACCGCCCCGGTCGACGTAGTGGCCGTGAGGCCGCTGCCGCTCGCGGATGCCGTGAACTTTGACAGCGCCGAGCCGTCCGTCAGGCCGGACAGTGCGCTTTGCAGCGACGACAGCGACGACTTGAGCGAGCCGATCGCGGACAGCGTCGTGTTGTCGAGCGTTTGCCGATTGGTGTTCTGGGTCGTTTGTGCGGATGTCTTCGCTGCGACCAGCGCGGACACGAGCGACGAGACGTCCGTGTTCGAATTCGTCACACCGCTGATGATCGATTGGGCGGCTGCCGCCAGTGCGCTGTTCGCCGATGTGGTGGTAGTCGTCGACATATAGGACTCCATTCAATGAGATTGATGCTGCGCAAAGGTCGGGCAGAGTGACGTAATGCCCGAAGCACGAAAAACAAAATGCTTACCCGACGTGATCGGATAAGCATTGGGAGACAGGGCGTTCCCGTTCCGATGGCGGCGCCGCGTCGTTCTCGATCCCCGCGGCGCGCGGTCCGGCGTGCTTAGCCCAGGAGCTTCAGCACTTGCTGCGGCATCGAGTTCGCTTGTGCGAGGACCGAAATGCCGGCTTGCTGCAGCACCTGTGCCTTCGACAGGTTGGCGGTCTCCTGCGCGAAGTTTGCGTCGGTGATCTGCGCGCTTGCTGCGTTCAGGTTCGTCGATTGCGACGTGGTTTGCGAGATCGCTGCCTGATAGATGTTGATGTCGGAACCGAGTTGAGCTTGCGCGGTGTTGATCGTGCCGAGCGCGGTGTCGATCGTGTCCATCATCGTTTGCGCGGCGCCGACGGTCTTCACGTTGCCGGTCAGGGCGAGCGTCGTCGTATCGTACTTGCCGCTCAGGTCAAGCGACAGGCTCTGGCCGGACTTTTCGCCGATCTGGAAGGTCAGCGGCGTGCCTGAGGCGTTCGCGGTGCCGTCGAGCAGGTTGATGCCGTTGAACGTCGTTTGGCTCGCGATACGGCCGATTTCGGTGATACGCGCTTGCACTTCGGTGTCGAGGTTGTTTGCAGCAGATGTGCCAATCGACGAATCGGATGCCTGAACAGCGAGCTGGCGGATACGCTGCAAGTTGGCGGTGATTGCCGACAGGCCGCTCGATGCGGTCTGAGCCATCGACACGGCGTTGTTCGCGTTCGACACACCCTGCGTGTATGCGTTGATCGACGCTTGCATCGTCGTCGAGATTGCGAGGCCTGCCGCATCGTCTGCTGCCGAGTTGATGCGCTTGCCCGACGACAGGCGGTTGATCGCCTGCGACAGCGCGTTCTGCGTCGACGAGAGGTTCGTTTGCGCGGTTTGCGAATAGATGTTGGTGTTGATGTTCAGCATTTGGATCCTCGTTTGGAAAACGCTGTTTGATTGACTGGATTCGGGTTCGGCGTCGCGCTTTCCGTGTCCCGCGCTGCCCGCCTTTCCTGGTTGACGGCGGCACCCGGCGAAAACTTTAGAGGGTTGTGTGAGGAAAATCGGGACGGAAGCTGGCGATCGCCGTGCAGGCCGCGCCTGGCTTGGATGACATCGATTTCGGCCGGGCTGCGCGACGGCCCCGTTGAATGGTGTATGCGGCCGCGCCGCACGGGGCGACGAACCGGAATCGACAAAAGGATAGTTTTGTCTGTGATTTCCTGATATGATGGCGGGCTGAATTGAGATTTTCTGTCAAGCCTGTGCCGTCTCGGCATTCTTGCTGGCAGTCAAACGCGGCGCTGCACGCGGCTTGTGAAGCGTACCCGCGGTGCTTTGTGCCTCTCTTTTCCGGCCTCCGAGGCCGTATTTCCGCTCGTTTCGCCTGTTGTGGGGACGCCCGGATGGCCGGTGCGTGGCGCTTGGCCGCTACGTTTTTGACCGTTTAAGCAATTTAGGAACGACATGACGACGATTCTTCTGAAAGAAAACGAGCCGTTCGAAGTGGCGATTCGCCGCTTTCGCCGTGCTATCGAAAAAAATGGCCTGATCGCTGAACTGCGCGAACGCCAGTCCTACGAAAAGCCGACCGCAGTCCGCAAGCGCAAGAAGGCAGCAGCCGTCAAGCGCCTGCACAAGCGCCTGCGCAGCCAGATGCTGCCGAAGAAGCTCCACTAAGAGCATCGACGGTTCGCCGCGAAACGGCGGAGCGTGCTTCGAAAGAAGCCGCTCCGCCGTTTTGCTTTTCCGGGCCGGAAAAAGGGCTTCGGTCTCGGGTTTCAAGCGTTGGCGGGGCGGTCGCCTGACGGCGACGCGGCGGATTCGACGGATTGCCGGCGGCTTCGGGCCGCCGCCGGGCGCGTTCCGAAGCCGTCATCGCGACGCTCAGCGTCGCCGTGACGGGGATCGGCATCTGATTGAAGAAGCGCAGCGCGTGCGCGTGGGGCCACGCGTGACGTTGTGACGTGCCGATGCACCAACCCCCGGCCCGCCGGGCGGGCTTCGTCGCCGTCAACCTGCCTTGCGGCTGCGCGCCGGCTGCTGCTTGCCCCCGAGCGCCGCGCATTTGGCGTGACACGGACAGCCGGTCTCGTGGTCGTTGACCATTCCGGTTGCCTGCATCAGCGCGTAGCAGATCGTCGAGCCGACGAACTTGCAGCCGTACGCCTTCAGCGCCTTGCTGAGCGCATCCGACTGGGCAGTCGACGCGGGCGCGTCGCGATACGACTGCCACGCGTTCTGCACCGGCGTGTGATCGACGAACGACCACAGGAATTGCGCGAGCGACCCGTGGTCGTCGCGAATGCGCTGCACGGCCCGAGCATTGGTCACCGCGGATTCCACCTTCGCGCGATTGCGCACGATGGCCGGATTTTCGAGCAGCTTCTCGATGCGCTTCGGCGTGAAGCGCGCGACCGCGTCGACATCGAACTCGGCAAACGCCTCGCGATAGCCGGCGCGCTTGTTCAGGATCGTCGACCACGACAGTCCCGCCTGCGCGCCTTCCAGAATCAGCATTTCGAACAGATGGCGATCGTCGTGCGACGGCACGCCCCACTCGGTATCGTGATAGTGAGCATCCGCTTCTGTCCTTACCCAGTTGCACCGCTGCGACATCGTCAGCCTCGTTCCAGTGTCGATTCGATCGTGCCAGCATAGCGGAAGGCCCATTCACGGCATAGCTGGCCGAACGGCAGATGGGCGCGCGGCGCCGATCCGGTTAAGCTTGGCGCCTGTTCGAATCAGCAGGATCAACGCATGACGGCACTACTTTTTGCGATCGGCGTCGACGGCGGCGGCACCGGCACCCGTGTGGTACTGGCCGACCGGCACGGGCGCGAACTCGCGCAGGGGCGCGGCGGCCCGTCGGGGCTCGGCCTCGGCATCGAGCGCGCGTGGGCATCGATCGGCGCTGCCTGTGCCGACGCCTTCACGCAGGCGGGGCTCGCGTTCGACTGGTCGCAATGTGCGCTCGGTTGCGGGCTCGCGGGCGTCAACAATGCCGCGTGGCTCGCCGCGTTCCGTGCGCAGGCGCCGCTCGACGCGTTCGCGATCGAGAGCGACGCGTATACGACCGTCGTCGGCGCGCACGGCGGCGCGCCAGGGCTCATCGTCGCGCTCGGCACGGGCAGCATCGCGGCGGCGCTCGACGCGGCGGGCGACTGCCGCATCGCGGGCGGCTTCGGTTTCCCGTCTGGCGACGAGGCAAGCGGCGCGTGGCTCGGCATGCGCGCGCTTGCATACGCGCAGCAGTCGCTCGACGGCCGCGTGCCGCGTGACGCATTCGCCGGCGCGCTGCTCGCGGAAACGGGCGCGCACGATCGCGACGCACTCGTCCAGTGGTCGTGCGATGCGAACCAGACGATCTACGCGCGTCTCGCGCCGATCGTGTTCGCGCACCGCGACCATCCTTGTGCGGCGGCGCTGATCGCGCAGGCCGGCGATGAGATCGGCAAGATGATCGACGCGCTCGATCCTCTGCAGGCGCTGCCGGTCGCGCTGTGCGGCGGGCTGGCCGACGCGTTGGCGCCGGCCGTGCCGGCGCGCCACGCGGCCCGGCTGCGCGCGCCGCTCGACGATTCCGCTCACGGTGCGTTGCGGCTTGCGCTGCAGGCGTTGAGGGCGACGGAAGCGGGGTGAGCGGTTCAAGTAGGCGGCGTGCGGTGAGTGGGCCGAGCCGGCCGAACGGCCCGAAACCCGCTCCATTCCCCAACCGCCCGGCGGCCCCGCGGGCACGACGTTAAAATGGCGGTTCCGCAGCGTCCCGCGCGCCATTCACCCGTCCCCATGTACAAAGTCATCGCCACCGATCTCGACGGCACCCTGCTGAACAGCGACCACCAGCTCGATCCGTACACGATCGAGACCGTCCGCCGGCTCGACCGCGACGGCCTGCAGTTCGTGATCGCGACGGGGCGCCACTACGCGGACGTCGCCGGCATCCGGGACGTGCTGGGCATTCGGCCGTACCTGATCACGTCGAACGGCGCGCGCGTGCATGCGCCGGACGACACGGCGATCCACGCGCAGGACATCGATCCCGCGATCGTCCGCGGCCTCGTGCAGCCGGGTGTGACCGGCGCGCACGGGCGCGTGATCGTCAACCTGTTTACCGACCGCGGCTGGCTGATCGACCGCGACGCGCCGCACCTGCTCGAATTCCACCAGGATTCGGGATTCCGGTACGACGTGATCGACATGTCCGCGCACGACGGCGCCGATATCGCGAAGGTGCTGTACATCGGCGAGCCGGCCGATCTGGCGGTGGTCGCCGAGCAGATGCGCGTGCGGTTCGGCGATGCGCTGTACGTCACGTACTCGCTGCCCGACTGTCTCGAAGTGATGGCCGCCAACGTGTCGAAGGGTCGCGCGCTGCGTGCGGTGCTCGCGCGGCTCGGCGTCGATACCGGTCACTGCATTGCGTTCGGCGACAACATGAATGACATCGATCTGCTCGAAACGGCCGGTCACGCGTTCATGATGAACAACGCGAACCCCGACCTGATCGCGCACCTGCCGCACATCCCGCGAATCGGCAACAACTTCGACGCGGGCGTCGCCCGTCACCTGCGCACGCTGTTCGCGCTCGAGGACACCCTCGACGGTGTCGCCGCTTCCTGAGCGGCCATGAAAAACGGGCGCCAGCGGCGCCCGTTCAAATTACCTGCCTCTATGTTGTTCGACAGCGTGAGGCTCGCTGCTCTGCTCGCGTGACCCCGTAGTGTTTTATTCGTTGGTGCGAGCGGATGCGGGCAGCAGGCCGACGGCATCGTCGCGCCCTGCGATCAGCGGATAGACGATCCCTGCGATTGCCGCACCGATGATCGGCGCGACCCAGAACAGCCACAGCTGGCCGATCGCCTCGCCGCCGACGAACAGCGCCGGGCCGGTCGAGCGGGCCGGGTTGACTGACGTATTGGTGACCGGGATCGAGATCAGGTGGATCAACGTCAGGCACAGGCCGATCGCGATCGGCGCGAAGCCGGCAGGCGCGCGCTTGTCGGTGGCGCCGAGAATCACGAACAGGAAGAAGCCCGTCATCACGACTTCGCAAATGAATGCCGCGCCGAGCGAGTAGTGGCCGGGCGAGCGCTCGCCGAAGCCGTTCGTCGCAAAGCCGCTGCCGACGACGTCGAAGCCCGGCTTGCCGGTCGCGATCAGGTACAGCACGAATGCACCCAGCGTGGCACCGACCACCTGCGCAACGATGTACGGCGCGAGATCGCGCGCCGGGAAGCGGCCGGCGACCGTCAGGCCGACGCTCACCGCCGGATTCAGGTGGCAGCCCGAAATATGGCCGATCGCGAATGCCATCGTCAGCACGGTCAGGCCGAAGGCGAGTGCGACGCCGGCAAAGCCGATGCCGAGGCCCGGAAAGGCGGCGGCCAGCACGGCGCTTCCGCACCCGCCGAGCACCAGCCAGAACGTGCCGAATACCTCTGCAGCCAGACGCTGAGAAAGATTCATGTAAGGACCTCGTTCAAGTGGGTTGAAGACAAACGGACGACCGGATGAGTTATTCCGACGCCCGGAATTGGTCTGGATTATAGGAAATGAATCGGGTTCGAGAGGGTCAACGATTGTTAAATCCGAATGGCTGGCGAATGGCTTTTATTAGAATAAGTCCGCATTCTCGATATCGACGAATCGGTTAAAGATGACAGCATTAATTTCGAAGAGCAGGGCGGCGGTACGATGACGTAACGGATGTTGGCGTTCCGGTCGAGCTCGCCGGAGCTGCATCATGGAAAAGGGGAGTCGAAAAATGTCTCAATACGCGAAAATCAAGGCGCAAATCGCCGAGTTGCAAGCCCAGGCGGAGGACGTGCGTCGCCAGGAAGTGGCGGCGGTGATTGCCGACGTCCAGCGAATGATTGCCGAATATGGCCTGACGGCCGAGGACCTGGGCTTCGCGGAGCGAGCGCGGCGCGGCCGTCCGCCTAAAAAGACGCCGCTGCCCCCGAAATACCGCGATCCGAAGTCGGGGGCAACCTGGAGCGGGCGCGGCAAGCCGCCGAATTGGATCGTCGGGAAAAACCGCGATCGTTTCCTGATCGAATGACCGCGCAAAAACAAAGAGCCGCATCGACGATGCGGCTCTTTGGCGTTTTCGGAATTCTCACGCCGATTTCGGCGCGAATTTTACCGATTATTTCCTGACGAATTTCGGCATCAGGCGCCCGCGACTTGGCGTAAGGCCGGCCGTTTTGCCGCCGTGCAAAGCGATTCGTAAGTTTCGACATAACGCTGCGCCATCGCTTTCGAGCTGAAGCGCGTATCGAAACGTGCGCGGATCGCGTCGCGCGACAGGCTGTCGATCCGGTGCAGCGCACCGACGGCGCCCTGTACGTCCTCGACGATGAAGCCGGTCACGCCGTCCTCGATCACTTCCGGCACCGAGCCGCGGTTGAACGCGACGACCGGCGTGCCGCAGGCCATCGCCTCGATCATCACCAGGCCGAACGGCTCCGGCCAGTCGATCGGGAACAGCAGCGCCTTAGCGCCGGACAGGAACGCCGGCTTCTGCGCCTCGTTGATCTCGCCGATGAATTCGACGTGCGCCTCGCCGAGCAGCGGTTCGATCACTTCCTTGAAGTAGTCGGCGTCGGCCTTGTCGACCTTCGCGGCGATCTTCAGCGGCAGCCCGCTTTGCGCGGCGATCCGGATCGCGGTGTCGACTCGCTTTTCGGGGCAGATCCGGCCGAGGAACGCGAGGTATTCGGGCTTCACGTCCGGTTGCGGCGTGAGCAGCGTGTCGGGCAGCCCGTGATACACGGTCCCGGCCCAGGCGGCCTGCGGCAGCGGCTTGCGCTGGTTGTTCGAGATCGACACGACCGGCGCGTCCGGGAATGCGTCGAACACCGGCTTCAGCTCCGGCAGGTCGAGGCGGCCGTGCAGCGTCGTCACATAAGGCGTATCGAGGCGCGACATCAGCGAGAACGGCAGGTAGTCGAGGTGGAAGTGCAGCACGTCGAATTCGTGCGCGACTCGGGCGACCTGCTCGATCAGGCGCATATGGGGCGCCATCGAATCGCGGATCGACGGGTCGAGCCGCAGTGCGCGCGGCCATGCCGCCTCGAGACGGGCGGACGTGACGGAGTCGCCGCTCGCGAACAGCGTCACGTCGTGGTCGAGCTCGACGAGCGCCTCGGTGAGGTAGGACACGACACGCTCGGTGCCGCCATAGAGTTTCGGCGGGACGGCTTCGTAAAGGGGCGCGATCTGGGCAATACGCATGGGCGTTCTCCGATGTCGACCAGCGAGGGGCGCTCGAGTGCGCATGCTGGTCCGATGCAGGGTTGCGGAACTCGCCGACGCACGCGCTCGGCGGTACGTGGCCCGGTCCGGGGCGCGGTGCGCGGGAGGCCGGGCGGCAAGCTGCGGGGCGGGCCGGCGCGGCTCCCGCCGCCGCCCATTGGAGTCCATTATCGATATCGCCTTCAGGGGTTCGAGTGTTTTTTCAAACACTTAAGGCTTGTTACACCGTGAAATACGCGAAAACCCCGAAAAAAAGGGTGCGGAATCATAAAGCGATACGGCAACGAGAATTGTTGCGCTATCGTGAAAAACCACTATAATTTTTCGGATTCACTTCCCGGCAGCCTTGCCGGAAGGCCTTCAGCCGGATTCGTCCCATGTCGGACCGCATCGTCGACGAATTCGCGCGTCATTCGCCCCCCGTTTGTTTCCTTTCAATTCGCCTTGTCGGAAAAATTCCTACACGGTTTACAGACAAATCCTGCGCGGCACACGCCACTTCGCTGATACCGGCATAAATGCCGTTTGGCCAAAATTCGCCCTGTAAGAATATAAACGTGCCGACGGTGTGCCCAGTGGGGCCTGATCGAGCAAACGTTTTCATAACATGAAAGGCCAAAGCAAAGCTCTTAACGGGGGAATCATGAGCGCTAACAGCGATATGCTCAGTGAGATCAAAGAGGTGAACCTGTCGTACCTCCTCCTCGCGCAGCGCCTGCTGCGGGAAGACAAAGCGATGGGCATGTTCCGCATGGGAGTTTCCGAGGAACTGGCCGATGTGCTCGCGAACCTCACGCTCGCCCAGACCGTGAAGCTCGCTGCATCGAACCAGATGTTGTGCCGCTTCCGCTTCGACGATCACGCGTTGTTGTCGTCGCTCGCCGACAAGGGGCGCAGCGACGTCGTCACGCACGCGCATTCGGCCATCCTGATGGCCGGCCAGCCGGTCGAAAGCGTCCGCTGATCCCTCCCCGCCTTGCGTTTGTCTCGGCGCGCCGCGCCGGCAGGCAGCGTCTTGGCCACTCATCCGAACAACGTCAAGCGGACGGTTATTCACCATGGCAAGCAAAAGCGTCGTGATCGAGGTGAAGGAAATCACCCTCGCCATCGAACTGATCGAACTGGGCGCCCGGCTGCAACTGCTGGAGGCGGAGACGAGCCTGTCGCGCGATCGCCTGATCAAGCTGTACAAGGAGCTGAAGGGCGCGTCGCCGCCGAAGGGGATGCTGCCGTTCTCGACCGACTGGTTCATGACGTGGCAGCCGAACATTCACTCGTCGCTGTTCTACAACATCTACCGGTTCATGCAGGACCACGGCCGCTGCGAGCCGATCCAGTCGATCGTGAAGGCGTACCGGCTCTATCAGGAGCACGTGAAGCTGTCCGGCGACGAGGCCGCGCTGAGCCTCACGCGCGCATGGACGCTGGTGCGCTTCTTCGACTCGGGGATGCTGCAGATGACCCCGTGCACGCGCTGCGGCGGCCACTTTGTCGCGCATGCGCATGATCCGCATCAAGGTTTCGTGTGCGGCCTGTGCCAGCCGCCGTCGCGCGCGGGCAAGACCCGCAAGGCTGCCGCCGCACGCGCCGAGCTGTCCGCCGCCGCGGCCTGAGCGCCGGGCCGGGCAGGGCTGGGCGGGGCGCGAGCGGCCGCCGCACGGCTGCCGCTCGCCGCGCGAACCGGGCGCGGCTTGCTGGTAAACACCGCCGCGCGGCCACGGCGCGGCCGCGAAAGTTTTCCTGCCGACTGCCGTAAACCTGATTAACGGCGGTCTCCCCGCCGGTCATTCGTGAGGGACAGGCAGTGCTGATTATCGTGGGAACACTCGTGACGCTGTTGTCCGTCTTCGGCGGTTACGCGCTGGCAGGCGGGCATCTGGGCGCATTGATCCAGCCGGTCGAGATCCTGATGATCGCGGGCGCGGGCGTCGGCGCGTTCATCCTCGGCAACGGCATGAAGACCATCAAGGGGACGCTGCGTGTGCTGCCGACGCTCTTCAAGGGCTCGAAGTACACCAAGGACGTCTATATGGAGCTGATGGCGCTCCTGTACGTGCTGCTCGCGAAGGCGCGCAAGGAAGGCACGCTGACGCTCGAGGCCGACATCGACGATCCGGACAAGAGCCCGATCTTCACGCAATACCCGAAGATCCTCGCCGATCGCCACATCGTCGAATTCCTGACCGACTACCTGCGCCTGATGGTGGGCGGCAACATGAACGCGTTCGAGATCGAGAGCCTGATGGACGAGGAGATCGAGACGCACCACGCCGAAGGCGAGGGCCCCGCGCACGCGCTGATGCGCGTCGGCGACGCGATGCCGGCGTTCGGGATCGTCGCGGCGGTGATGGGCGTCGTGCATACGATGGCATCCGCCGACAAGCCGCCCGCGGTGCTCGGCGCGATGATCGCGCAGGCGCTGGTCGGCACGTTCCTCGGCATCCTGCTGTCGTACGGGCTGATCGGGCCGCTCGCGAGCCTCGCGGAGCAGCGCGTGGCCGAGTCGACCAAGATGTTCCAGTGCATCAAGGTGACGATTCTCGCGAGCCTGAACGGCTATGCGCCGGCGATCGCGGTGGAGTTCGGCCGCAAGGTGCTGTTCTCGACCGAGCGGCCGTCGTTTACCGAGCTCGAAGAGCACGTGCGCCGCGTGAAGGCGAAGTGACGCGGAGCGTTCTATGAGCAAGAGCAAGGATCGCGCAATCGTCGTGAAACGGGTGGCCCCGCAGAAGAAGGGCCACCACGGCGGCGCATGGAAGCTCGCCTATGCGGACTTCATGACCGCGATGATGGCGTTCTTCCTGCTGATGTGGCTGCTGAGCTCGGTCACGCCGGTGCAGCTGAAGGGGATCGCCGAGTACTTCAACACGCCGCTGAAGGCCGCGCTGTTCGGCAGCGGCGATCGCAGCTCGCAGGACTCGAGCATCATCAACGGCGGCGGCCGCGACCTGTCGAGCGTCGACGCCGGCACGCTGCGCCGCACCGACGGCACGACGTCGCTCGCCGACCGCGTCGCGAAGGCCGGCGACGACAAGACGCGCTCGCAGGCGCAGGGCGCGCAGGACCGGCTCGAGCAGGCGCGCCTGCACGACCTGCAGATCAAGTTGATGGCGGCGATCGAGGCGAACCCGACGCTGCGCCAGTTCAAGCAGCAGATCCGTATCGATTCGACGCTGATGGGGCTGCGCATCGAAATCGTCGATACGCAGAAGCGGCCGATGTTCGCGATGTCGAGCGATCATGTCGAGCCGTACATGCGCGACATCCTGCGCGAGATCGGCAAGACGCTGAACGACGTGCCGAACCGGATCATCGTCCAGGGCCACACCGACGCGGTGCCGTACGCGGGCGGCGAGGGCGGCTACAGCAACTGGGAGCTGTCGGCCGACCGCGCGAACGCGTCGCGCCGCGAACTGATCGCGGGCGGCATGGACGAGGCGAAGGTGCTGCGCGTGCTCGGTCTCGCGTCGACGCAGAACCTGAACAAGGCCGATCCGCTCGATCCGGAAAACCGCCGGATCAGCGTGATCGTGCTGAACCGCAAATCCGAAGACGCGCTGATGCGCGACGACGCGACGACCACGACGCTGTCGGCCGACGCGGCGGGCTCGAAGCTGCTGGCCCAGCAGCTCGGCAGCCCGGCGCAGGCCGCGCGACCGGCGCTGGCGAGCGCCGTCGCCGTGGCACCGAAACCCTGACGTTTCCAAGATTTCGAGACAGACATGATCCGAACCATTCTCGCCATCGACGACTCGGCGACCATGCGTGCGCTGCTGCAGGCGACGCTGGCGCAGGCCGGCTACGACGTGACGGTGGCGCCGGACGGCGAAGCCGGCTTCGACATGGCGGCCACCGTGCCGTACGACCTGGTGCTGACCGACCAGAACATGCCGCGCAAGAGCGGGCTCGAGGTGATCGCCGCGCTGCGCAAGCTGACGGCCTACGCGGACACGCCGATCCTCGTGCTGACCACCGAAGGCAGCGATGCCTTCAAGGACGCCGCGCGCGACGCGGGCGCGACCGGCTGGATCGAGAAGCCGATCGACCCGGCCGTACTGATCGACCTGGTCGCGACGCTGTCCGAACAGACCGCCTCCTGACATGAACGCGACGAATCCAACCGGTGACCGGGCATGACTCTCGACATCACGCAGTTCTACCAGACCTTTTTCGACGAAGCGGACGAGTTGCTCGCGCAGATGGAGCAACTGCTGCTCAACCTCGACGTCGGCTCGCCCGACCCCGAGGACCTGGCCGCGATCTTCCGCGCCGCGCATTCGATCAAGGGCGGCGCGGCGACCTTCGGCTTTTCCGCGCTGACCGAGACGACCCACATCCTCGAGTCGCTGCTCGACCGCGCGCGCAACCATGAGCTGACGCTGACCAAGGAAATGGTCGACGCATTCCTCGAGACCAAGGACGTGCTGTCCGCCCAGCTGGTCGACTATCGCGCGAGCGCGGAACCGGACGCGGCGGCTGCCGCGACGATCTGCGCGAAGCTCGAACGCCTGAAGGCCGAGAGCGGCGCGGATGGACCCGCGGCCGTCGTACCGGCCGAAGCGGCCGCACCGGCGCCGGCGCCTTCCGCCGACGACCGCGTGCCCGATCACGTGGTCGAACAGGCCGTCGCGGCCGCGCATCCGGCGGACGATGCCGGCGCGGGCGGCCCGCACCTGAAGATCACGCTCGTCGGCGTCGACGCGAAGGACCAGGCGCTGCTCACCGAGGAACTCGGCAATCTCGGCCGGATCGTCGGCCGCGAGGAAGCGGGCGCGAACCTGACGCTGTGGCTCGAATCGGACGTGCCGTCCGACGACATCGTCGCCGTGTGCTGTTTCGTGATCGACGACAGCCAGATCCGCATCGCGCGCGGCACCGCGCCGGCCGCACCGGCGGCGCCTGCCGTCGCGCCGGCCGCGCTCGAAACGGCCGCGGCGCCGGAGCCGGCCGCACGCGTCGAGGTATTCGCGCAAGCCCCCGGTGCCGCACCGGCCGCCGCACCGCAAGCGCCGGCGCAGCCGAGCGCCGCCGCGCAACCGGCGCCGCAACCGCAGGCCGAACCCGCCGCGCCCGCTGCCCACGCTGCCGCGCACCACGACGACAAGCGTCCGCGCCCGGCCGCCGCCGCATCGGGCGCCGAAGGCAGCTCGATCCGCGTCGGCGTCGAGAAGGTCGACCAGCTGATCAACCTGGTCGGCGAACTCGTGATCACGCAGGCGATGCTCGCGGAAACGGCGAGCGCGTTCGATCCGGCACTGCACGACCGCCTGTTCAACGGGATGGCGCAACTGGAACGCAACGCGCGCGATCTGCAGGAAGCGGTGATGTCGATCCGCATGATGCCGATGGACTACGTGTTCAGCCGTTTCCCGCGCCTCGTGCGCGACCTGGCCGGCAAGCTCGGCAAGCAGGTCGAGCTCGTCACGTTCGGCCAGGCGACCGAGCTCGACAAGAGCCTGATCGAGCGGATCATCGACCCGCTCACGCACCTCGTGCGCAACAGCCTCGACCACGGGATTGAGACCGTCGACAAACGCATCGCCGCGGGCAAGGACGCGGTCGGCCAGCTCGTGCTGTCGGCCGCGCATCACGGCGGCAACATCGTGATCGAGGTCAGCGACGACGGCGGCGGCCTGAACCGCGAGCGGATTCTCGCGAAGGCCGCGAAGCAGGGGATGCAGGTATCCGACAACATCAGCGACGACGAAGTCTGGCAACTGATCTTCGCGCCGGGCTTTTCGACCGCCGAGACGGTGACCGACGTGTCGGGCCGCGGCGTCGGGATGGACGTCGTGAAGCGCAACATCCAGTCGATGGGCGGCCACGTCGAGATCTCGTCGCAGGCCGGCCGCGGCACGACCACGCGGATCGTGCTGCCGCTCACGCTCGCGATTCTCGACGGGATGTCGGTGAAGGTCGGCAGCGAGATCTTCATCCTGCCGCTGAACTTCGTGATGGAGTCGCTGCAGCCGTCGAACGACGACATCTACACGGTCGGCAACGGCGAGCGCGTGGTGCGCGTGCGCGGTGAATACCTGCCGCTCGTCGCGCTGCACGAGGTGTTCTCGGTCGAGGACGCGCGTACCGATCCGACCCAGGGGATCGTCACGATCATGGAAACCGAGGGGCGCCGCTTCGCGATGCTGATCGACGAGCTGGTCGGCCAGCAGCAGGTGGTCGTGAAAAACCTCGAAACGAACTACCGCAAGGTGCACGGCATCTCGGCGGCGACCATCCTCGGCGACGGCAGCGTCGCGTTGATCGTCGACGTCGCGGCGCTGAACCGTGAAACCCGTGCGACGCACGGCGCCCGAGCCGGCGCCGAGCTCGCAATCTTCTGACTCTCGCCATTCAACCGATTGGGGGCAAACGTGTCTGCTGAAGTCCAAATGATCAATACGGCCGCTGCGAACGCGGCGACCAGCCGCCGCGACGCGGAGCAGGGCGATGCGACGGGCCAGGAGTTCCTCGTCTTCACGCTCGGCGACGAGGAATACGGGATCGACATCCTGAAGGTGCAGGAAATCCGCGGCTACGACAGCGTCACGCGCATCGCGAACGCGCCCGAATTCATCAAGGGCGTGATCAACCTGCGCGGGATCATCGTGCCGATCGTCGACATGCGGATCAAGTTCCATCTCGGCCGCGTGGAGTACGACCACCAGACCGTCGTGATCATCCTGAACGTGTCGAACCGCGTGGTCGGGATGGTGGTCGACGGCGTGTCGGACGTGCTGACGCTGCAGACCGACCAGATCATGCCGGCGCCGGAATTCGGCGCGACGCTGACGACCGAGTACCTGACGGGCCTCGGCACGGTCGACGGCCGGATGCTGATCCTGATGGACATCGAGAAGCTGATGTCGAGCCGTGAAATGGCGCTGATCGAGACGCTCGGCGGGTAAGCACGCCGGGCAGGAATTTCGGGAGAATCTGCAATGTTGCATAACTGGTCGATCCGCACGACGCTGACGGCGGTCGGACTCATCCTCGTGTGCCTGGCCGCCGCGGTCGGCGGGCTCGGCCTCTACGCGCTCAATCACGCGAGCCGTTCGCTCGACGAGATCGCGCACGTCGACCTGCCGGCGATCCATACGCTCGACGACACGTCGTCTTACCTGCTGCGCGCGCGCGTGTCGCTCGATCGCTTCCGCTCGCTGACCGAAGCCGGCAACACGGCCGACGCCGGCAAGGTGCTCGACCGCGCGCAGGAGCTGTACGCGAAGTCGAACCAGAACTGGCAGGCGTTCCAGTCGACGCCGAAGCTCGGGGTCGAGCAGGCGCTCATCGACGAGCTCACCGCCCGCTACACGACGATCGTGAAGGAAGGCGTCGAGCCCGAATTCGCGGCCGCGCGCGCGGGCGACATGGCCGCGTACCACGCGGTCGCAGACACGAAGATCAGCCCGATGTTCGTCGCGTACGACCAGGCCGCGTCGGCCGTGGTCGCATCGCTGCAGAAGCGCGCGGAAGAGCGCCAGGCCGCGACGCAGTCGCAGATCTCGCTGATGATCGGCCTGATCGCGGCCGGCATCGCGATCGCGTTCGCCGTCGTGATCGCGATCCGCTTCGCGCTGCGCGGCCTGATCGTGAAGCCGCTCGAAGACGCGATCGCGCACTTCGAGCGCATCGCAGGCGGCGACCTCACGCAGCCGGTGAACGTGTTCAGCACGAACGAGATCGGCCGCCTGTTCGGCGGCATCAAGCGGATGCAGGACGCCGTGACGACGATGGTGCAGGCCGTGCATCGCGGCACGGAGTCGATCGACGTCGGCGCGCGCGAAATCTCGACCGGCAACACCGACCTGTCGCAGCGCACCGAAGAGCAGGCCGCGTCGCTGCAGGAAACCGCATCGAGCATGGAGCAGCTGACCGGCACCGTGCGGCAGAACGCGGAGAACGCGCGGCAGGCGAGCCAGCTCGCGGTGAACGCGTCCGACATCGCGACGCAGGGCGGCGAGGTGGTCGGCCAGGTCGTGTCGACGATGCAGGACATCGCGGCGAGCTCGGGCAAGGTCGTCGACATCATCGGCACGATCGAGGGCATCGCGTTCCAGACCAACATTCTCGCGTTGAACGCGGCGGTCGAAGCCGCGCGCGCGGGCGAGCAGGGCCGCGGCTTCGCGGTGGTCGCGGGCGAAGTGCGCTCGCTGGCGCAGCGCAGCGCGAGCGCCGCGAAGGAAATCAAGCAGCTGATCGGCGACTCGGCCGAGAAGGTCGAAAGCGGGTCGGCGCTCGTCGCGCGGGCCGGCTCGACGATGGACGAGATCGTGCAGGCCGTGCGCCGCGTGACCGACATCATGGGCGAGATCAGCGCCGCGTCGGAAGAGCAGTCGACCGGCATCGAGCAGGTCAACCGCGCGGTCGGCCAGATGGATTCGGTCACGCAGCAGAACGCGGCGCTCGTCGAGCAGGCAGCGGCCGCGGCCGCATCGCTCGAGGAGCAGACGCGCCAGATGAAGGCGATCGTGTCGGAGTGGCGCGTCGCGGGCGGCATCGCGCTCGCGCCGGCGCGCAATGCTGCACGCCCGGCCGCGCACGCACCGGCGTTGCCGACGGCGCAGCGTCACGAAGCCTCGCCGGCCGCACTGCCGGCACCGCAGGCTGCGGTGCAGCCGGCCCGTCGCGCCGCACCGGCGCCGCATGCCGCGGCACCGGCCGCGAGCCACGACACGAAGCGCGCGCCGGACGCCGCTGCCGCACGCGCATCGAAGGAAGCGCCGGCCGCGGGCGGCTATGGCCCGCGTCTCGCGAAGGCGGCCGCCGCACCGGCGCAGAAGCCTGCCGAGAAGCCCGCACTGATGCGCCCCGCGCTGAACGGCGAGAAGCCGGCGATGGCGGCGGCCGGCACGTCCGACGACGACTGGGAGACTTTCTAAGCCATGCCGTCCGCGCGCGCACCGTTTCGACCTGATGCACCGGATGCCTCGCCCCGCGCGGGCGAGCCGGGGCGCGACTTCGCGTTCACCGGCGCGGATTTCGCACGCATCCGCGCGCTGATCCATCAACGCGCGGGCATTTCGCTGTCCGAGCACAAGCGTGACATGGCGTACAGCCGGCTCGCACGCCGGCTGCGCGCACGCGGCCTCGACACGTTCCGCGACTACCTCGACCTGCTCGAGCAGGAGGACGATCCGCTCGAGTGGGAAGCGTTCACCAACGCGCTGACGACGAACCTGACCGCGTTCTTCCGTGAGGCGCACCATTTCCCGATCCTGGCCGACTTCGTGAAGGGTCGCGCGGCGCCCGTGTCGGTGTGGTGCTCGGCGGCGTCGACCGGCGAGGAGCCTTACTCGATCGCGATCACGCTGATCGAGGCGCTCGGCGAATCGGCCGCACGCGGCGCATCGATCCTCGCGACCGATCTCGACACGCAGGTGCTCGCGAAGGCCGAGGCCGGCATCTATACGTACGACCAGGTCAAGCACCTGAGCCCGGAGCGGCTCAAGCGCTTCTTCCTGAAAGGCACGGGCGCGCAGGCCGGCCGCGTGAAGGTGCGCCCGGAACTGCGCGCGATGATCCGCTTCGAGCAGCTGAACCTGACCGATGCCGACTACGGGATCGCGAAGCCGTTCGACGCGATCTTCTGCCGCAACGTGATGATCTATTTCGACAAGCCGACGCAGGGGCAGGTGCTGTCGCGCTTCGAGCCGCTCGTGAAGCCGGGCGGCCTGCTGTTCGCCGGGCATTCGGAGAATTTCACGTACGTCTCGCAGGCGTTCCGGCTGCGCGGGCAGACGGTGTACGAACTGACGCGCGATGCCGCGCCGGGCCTGCGCCCGCGCGGCGCCGCGCCGGCCGCGCCGGTGCCGCCGCGCGCCCATGCGCGTGCCGCGCTCGCCGCGCCCGCTTACGGAGAACGCGGATGAGCGCCCTGCCGATCGCGACCAATCGCTACTTCGACAACCACTTCGAACGCCCGGGCGTGAAGCTGCTTCCGAACGAGTTCTACACGACGTCCGAGGACATGGTGCTGATGACCGTGCTCGGCTCGTGCGTCGCCGCGTGCCTGCACGACCCGTTGGCGGGCATCGGCGGGATGAATCACTTCATGCTGCCCGACGACGGCGCCGATGCCGGCGCGGCCGCGTCGGAGTCGATGCGCTACGGCGCGTACGCGATGGAAGTGCTGATCAACGAACTGATCAAGGCCGGCGGGCGCCGCGAGCGCTTCGAGGCGAAGGTGTTCGGCGGCGCGGCCGTGCTGGCCGGCATGACGACCATCAACATCGGCGACCGCAACGCGGATTTCGTGCGCCGCTATCTGGCGCTCGAACGCATCCGCATCACCGCCGAGGACTTGCAGGGCGTGCACCCGCGCAAGGTCGCGTTCATGCCGCGCACCGGCCGCGCGATGGTGAAGAAGCTGCGGCTGCAGGTGCCGGGCGTGACCGAGCGCGAAGCCGCGCTGGCGCGCGAGGCCGACCGCGTGCGCGCCGACCGGCAGCGCGCGCACGTCGAGCTGTTCGCGGCGAAGCGGCCGGCCGCGCCGCCGCCGGCACGCCCGCGCATCGAGCTGTTCGGCGCACGCGGCGGCACGGGCGCGCAGACGACGAACACGAAGGCCGGCAGCCCGTATGCGGCCAACCTTTCGAGAAAGCAGGAGGCATGACCGCAGTGCAGAAGATCAAAGTGTTGTGCGTCGACGACTCGGCGCTGATCCGCAGCCTGATGACGGAGATCATCAACAGCCAGCCCGACATGGAAGTGTGCGCGACCGCGCCCGATCCGCTCGTCGCGCGCGAGCTCATCAAGCAGCACAACCCGGACGTCCTGACGCTGGACGTCGAAATGCCGCGCATGGACGGGCTCGACTTCCTCGAGAAGCTGATGCGCCTGCGGCCGATGCCGGTCGTGATGGTGTCGTCGCTGACCGAGCGCGGCTCCGAGATCACGCTGCGCGCGCTCGAACTCGGCGCGGTGGATTTCGTCACGAAGCCGCGCGTCGGGATTCGCGACGGCATGCTCGACTACGCGGAAAAGCTCGCGGACAAGATCCGCGCGGCATCGCGCGCGCGCGTGCGCCAGGCGCCGCAGCCGCAGGCCGCCGCGCGCACGGCGAGCGGCCAGCCGGCCGCGCCGATGGTCAACAACCCGCTCGTCAGTACCGAGAAGCTGATCATCATCGGCGCGTCCACGGGCGGCACCGAGGCGATCCGCGAGGTGCTGACGCCGCTGCCGCCGGATGCGCCGGCGGTGCTGATCGCCCAGCACATGCCGCCCGGCTTCACGAAGTCCTTCGCGCAGCGGCTGAACGGCCTGTGCCGGATCGCGGTGAAGGAAGCCGAACACGGCGAGCGCGTGCTGCCGGGCCATGCGTACATCGCGCCGGGCCACGCGCACCTGCTGCTCGCGCGCAGCGGCGCGAACTACATCGCGCAGCTGTCCGACGAGCCGCCGGTGAACCGGCACCGCCCGTCGGTCGACGTGCTGTTCCGCTCGGCGGCGCAGCACGCGGGCAAGAACGCGATCGGCGTGATCCTCACGGGGATGGGCCGCGACGGCGCGGCCGGCCTGCTGGACATGAAGCGCGCGGGCGCCCACACGTTCGCGCAGGACGAGGCGAGCTGCATCGTGTTCGGGATGCCGCGCGAGGCGATCGCGCTCGGCGGCGCGGACGAGGTCGCGCCGCTTTCCGAGATGAGCCGGCGCGTGATGGCGCGACTGGCGACGATGGGCGACCGCGTACAGCGCGTCTGAATGAAATGTCACGGGGCAGGTGCGATGCTGCGGGCCCCGACGGTAACGAATCTGCAAAGGAACGACGATGGACAAGAGCATGAAAATCCTGGTGGTGGACGATTTCCCGACGATGCGCCGGATCGTCCGCAACCTGCTCAAGGAACTGGGCTACACGAACGTCGACGAAGCCGAGGACGGCGCGGCCGGCCTCGCGCGGCTGCGCGGCGGCGGCTTCGACTTCGTGATCTCCGACTGGAACATGCCGAACCTCGACGGCCTCGCGATGCTGAAGGAAATCCGCGCGGACGCGACCCTCACGCACCTGCCGGTGCTGATGGTCACGGCGGAGTCGAAGAAGGAGAACATCATCGCGGCCGCGCAGGCAGGCGCGAGCGGCTACGTCGTGAAGCCGTTCACGGCCGCGACGCTCGACGAGAAGCTGAACAAGATCATCGACAAGATGGCCAAGGCCGGGAGCTGACGTGAACGAGCCGATCCATGCGGCGCTCGCCGGCGCGGCAATCAACGCCGACGGCCACGCCGAAGGCGCCGATTACGCGAGCGACCGGATCCTCGCGCGCATCGGCCACGTCACGCGCACGCTGCGCGATTCGATGCGCGAGCTCGGGCTCGACAAGCATGTCGAGCGCGCGGCGGAAGCCGTGCCCGATGCGCGCGACCGGCTGCGCTACGTCGCGACGATGACCGAGCAGGCGGCCGAGCGCGTGCTGAACGCGATCGAGGTCGCCAAGCCGATGCAGGAGCGCATCCAGAACGAGGCCGAGGCGCTCGATGCGCGCTGGGCGCAGTGGTATGCGGCACCGATCGAGCACGCGGAAGTGCGCGAGCTGATGGACGACACGCGCACGTTCCTGCGCGCGCTGCCGGAGGCGGCGTCGGCGACCAGCGCGCAGCTGCTCGAGATCATGCTCGCGCAGGATTTCCAGGACCTGACCGGGCAGGTGATCAAGAAGATCATGGACATGGTCTACCTGATCGAGCAGCAGCTGCTCACCGTGCTCGTTGAGAACATCGCACCCGAGCGGCGCGAGCAGTTCGCGGCGACCGCGGCCGCGCTCGCGGCCGAGCAGATCAGCGCGACCGGCAGCCCCGAGTCGCTGCTGAACGGGCCGCAGATCGCGCCGGAAGGCAAGTCCGACGTCGTGCAGGATCAGGCGCAGGTCGACGACCTGCTGGCGAGTCTCGGCTTCTGATCCTGCCGCATCGCATCGGCGCCGCGCCCGATCGCGGAGCGGCCCGGTGCGCATGGCTTTCCCGATGCTTGTCACACGAGCCCCCACGTGCGGGTCGTGCCGCATGGCATGTTGCGTTGCGTCATGCCACGTTGATTTGACACTGCGGCACACTCCGCAGGCATACTACGCGTCAGCAGCAATGAAGCGTCATTGTTAAGACTTTCATTTGTTGACTGGCGGCGCCCGATCTGACGGCGGCGCGCCGGCAACGAAGCCAGTCCCTTGGGGGGGAACGTGAAGCTGAAACGCTTGGGCTGGGCCGCCGCGCACGCGACGGCCGCAATGGGTGTGCTGTGGACCGTCCACGCACAGGCCGAACTGGGCGGCGCGCCGATGTCGCCTCCCGCGGACGATCACGCTGCCACGGTGCGCGCGCTGCAGCGCGCGATGCGCTCCGCCGACGGCGCGCAGGCGAACGCGGCCGCCTACACCGTCCGCGAGATCACGCTCGGATCGGGCACCGTCATCCACGAATACACGACCGCGGCCGGCACCGTGTTCGGCCTCGCCTGGCGCGGGCCGAGCATGCCGGACCTCGAGTCGCTGCTCGGCAGCTATTTCCCGCAGTACACCGCCGGCGTCCAGGTCGCGCATGCGGCGCGCGGCTGGCGCGCGCCCGTGTCCGTCGATACGAGCGGCCTCGTGATCCGCACGGGCGGCCACATGGGCGCCTTCGCGGGCCAGGCGTGGCTGCCGACGGCGCTGCCTGCCGGGCTGACCGGCAACGACATCCAGTGACAGCGGGAGAGCGATCTTGCGAATTCCTCGTACCTTCAAGCGCTGGCTCGGCCTGCTGAGCGTCGCGGCCGCGACGGCCATGCTCGTGACCGCCTGCGGCGGCGGCGATGACAACAACGGCGGGAGCGGCAATGGCGGCGGCTCCAGCGTATCCGACGGCAATACGGCGAACACGGCCGTGATCACGGTCGGCACCGGCGTCGCGCATGTGATCAACATCCCGACCGTCAACGTGAAGATCTGCGTGCCGGGCACGACGAACTGCCAGGTGGTCAACAACGTGCTCGTCGATACGGCGTCGTACGGGCTGCGGCTGGTCAGCAGCGCGCTGTCGTCGGGTGTGTTGAACAACCTGCCGCAGACGACGAGCGGCGGCGCACCCGTGGCCGAGTGCGGCAAGTTCGTGTCGAGCTTCACGTGGGGCTCGGTGCGCACCGTCGACCTGTCGATCGGCTCCGAGCAGGCGGGCTCCCTGCCGGTGCAGATCATCGGCGATCTCGGCACCAGCAACGTGCCGAGTTCCTGCTCGAACAACGGCGCCCGAACGTCGGCCAACACGGCCAGCGATCTCGGTGCAAACGGCATCCTCGGCATCGGGCCGGCGCCGGTCGACTGCGGCACGAGCTGCGCGACGTCGACGTCGGCGACCTCCAACAACTACTACGCGTGCCCGAACGGCAATTCGAGCTGCGCGGTGGCGCTGGTGCCGGTTGCGCAGCAGGTGGCCAACCCGGTCCAGCGCTTCGCGACCGACAACAACGGCGTGATCGTGCAGATGCCGAGCATCTCGAGCAGCGGGCAGAGCAGTGCGACGGGCCTGCTGACGTTCGGGATCAATACGCAGAGCAACAACGCGCTCGGGGCGTCGACGGTGCTGACGTCGACGACGGCGGGCGACGTCGATGCGACGTTCCTCGGCGGCAGCGTGACCGCGTTCTTCGATACGGGTTCGAACGCGTACTTCTTCAACGATTCGTCGCAGAAGACCTGCTCGACCAATACGCAGTTCTATTGCCCGTCGTCGACGACCACCTATACGGCGACGCTGACCGGCAAGAACGGGACATCGGGCGGCGTGTCGATGCCCGTCGCGAACGCTGATGCGCTGTTCTCGAATTCGTCGACGTTCGCGTTCAACGACATCGCCGGCCCGTTCGGCCCAGCCGGGTGGCTCGATCTCGGCATGCCGCACTTCTACGGCAAGACGATCTACATCGGGATGGACCGGACCGGCAGCGGCGGCGCGCAGCCTTACGTCGCGTTCTGACCGCGCACGAACGGCGAGCAAAAAGGGGGCGAGCGATCGCCCCTTTTTTTTCGCCTTCGTCGGCGGCGACGCACGACGCGCCGGGCAGCCGCGCCGTGCCGGCACAGCGCCTACGATATAAGTCCGGCACCGGTGCCGGCACGACATCGAGGAGACAGCGCCATGAGCCAGCGTATTCAACGCATCACGCCGTTTCTGTGGTTCGACCACGACGCCGAGGCGGCCGCGAACTTCTACGTGTCGGTGTTCGACAACGCGCGCATCCTGCACGTCGCCCGCTACGGCAAGTCCGGCGCGCAGGCGTCCGGGCAGGCGGAGGGCGCGGTGATGACGGTGTCGTTCGAACTGGACGGGCAGGCGTTTCTCGCGCTGAACGGCGGCCCGGCGTTTCCGCTCACGCCGGCCGTGTCGTTCGTCGTCAACTGCCGCGACCAGCAGGAGATCGACCGCTACTGGACGGCCCTGGCCGAAGGCGGCGACGAGCGCGCGCAGCAGTGCGGCTGGCTGCGCGACCGCTTCGGCGTGTCGTGGCAAGTGGTGCCCGTGCAGATGCCCGAACTGATGGCGGGCGATCCGGCACGTGCCGAGCGCGTGATGGCGCAGGTGATGAAGATGAAGAAGCTCGATCTCCACATGCTCGAGCAGGCGGCGGCAGGCTAGCGCGAACGCCGGCCGGCACGCACCGTTTTCGGCGTGCGCACGCGACGCACGGCGATATTCCCGGCCGGCCGGTAAATGCGCGCAGAACGATCGATTCGATTATCGATCGCAGTGCGTTTCATGCGGGTGTAATCAAATCATGGATTATCTGACGGTTGTTTTCGTCCGGACGTCGCGATTATAAAAATGACGTGACACGCCCGCAGGCGATACGGCATGGCGCCGCTGAAGCCGCGCCAGTTATGCCAGAGCGCGCGTGAGAGCCTGTCGGCACGCGAAAAGAGATGCAGGGCTCGGAAATTCAAACTTATAATGCCCGCGATGTTGACGGGATCGCCGATATAAAACATGAGGGCAATAAAATGAATTTCACCGAGGCCGTTCGTTCCGCACTCAATCAATACGCGAAATTCGAGGGCCGCGCGCGCCGTGCCGAATACTGGTATTTCGCGTTGCTGACCAGCGTCGTGTCGATCATCTGCCAGGCGATCACCATGGTGGGGCGCGACGCGAGCGCGCTCTCGCTGCTGCTGATGATCGTCGCGGCCGTCGTGTCGCTTGCGCTGGTGCTGCCGAGCCTCGCGGTCACCGTCCGCCGCCTGCACGATACGGGCCGCTCCGGCTGGTTCCTGCTGATCGCGTTCATTCCAATCGTCGGCGGAATCATGCTGCTCGTGTGGATGTGCTCGCGCGGCACCAACGGACCGAACCGTTTCGGCTTGGATCCGATTCCGGCGATCTGAGCGCCGCCCGCCTCGACGCGCGACGCCGTCGCGTCGGGGCGGCCCGACGATCGCGCCACGGCCGCCTCGATCTCCCGATTCCCCGCTTTACCCCTTCATCCGCGTCACCGCGTCCGCCCGCGAACGCGGTTTCCACCGCCTCCCGGCCTCCCGCGCCTGCCCGCGACCTCCCGCTGCACCGGCTCGCCCGATTCTCCGAAATACCCCCCTTTCCCGGCTTTGCTCGACCGATCGGCGTTTGACGTGCGCATGAATAATCGGTGTCACTGGAAAGCGGCATTTCGCCGTACCCGACTGGAGGCACCGTGGCAGACGAGAGCGATCTCGACAGAACCGAAGCCGCCACTCCGAGGCGCCGCGAGAAGGCGCGCGAGGAGGGGCAGGTCGCGCGTTCGCGCGAACTGGCTTCGTTCGCGCTGCTCGCGGCCGGGTTTTACGGTGCGTGGCTGCTCGCGGGTCCGTCGGGCGCCCATCTCCAGACGATGCTGCGCGGCGCGTTCGCGTTCGATCGCGCGACCGCGTTCGACACGCACCGGATGCTGTCGGCGGCCGGCAGCGCGAGCGTCGAAGGCCTCGCCGCGCTGCTGCCGATCCTCGCGCTCACCGGCCTCGCCGCGCTGCTCGCGCCGATGGCGCTCGGCGGCTGGCTGATCTCGCAGAAGACCTTCGAACTCAAGTTCGACCGCCTGAACCCGATCGCCGGCCTCGGCCGGATGTTCTCGATCCAGGGGCCGATCCAGCTCGGGATGTCGCTCGCGAAGACGCTCGTCGTCGGCGGGATCGGCGGGATCGCGATCTGGCGCAGCAAGGACGAACTGCTCGGCCTCGCGACCCAGCCGCTCGGCTCGGCGCTCGCGGACGCGCTGCATCTGGTCGCCGTGTGTTGCGGCACGACGGTCGCCGGGATGCTGGTGGTCGCCGCGCTCGATGTGCCTTACCAACTCTGGCAGTACAACAAGAAGTTGCGCATGACGAAGGAAGAAGTGAAGCGCGAGCATCGCGAGAACGAAGGCGATCCGCACGTGAAGGGCCGCATCCGCCAGCAGCAGCGCGCGATCGCGCGGCGCCGGATGATGGCCGCCGTGCCGAAGGCCGACGTGGTCGTCACGAACCCGACGCACTTCGCCGTCGCACTGCAGTACACGGACGGCGAAATGCGCGCGCCGAAGGTCGTCGCGAAGGGCGTGAACCTCGTCGCCGCGCGCATCCGCGAACTCGCGGCCGAGCACAACGTGCCGCTGCTCGAAGCGCCGCCGCTCGCGCGTGCGCTGTATCACAACGTCGAACTCGAACGCGAGATTCCCGGCTCGCTGTACTCGGCCGTCGCCGAGGTGCTCGCGTGGGTCTACCAGCTGCGGCGCTTCCGCTCGGAAGGCGGCGCCTTCCCGGCCGCGCCGGTCGATCTCGACGTGCCGGCCGACCTCGACAAGGGGTCGTCGGTAGCGGCCGACGACGAGCGTGAGGAAGCCGAAGACACGGTCGGCAAGCAAGGAAACGCAGCATGAGCACCCCGACCACCGGCTTCTTCGCCAAACGCCAGAATCCGTTCGCCGGCACCAACCTGCGCGCGCTCGCGGGCCCGATCCTCATCTGCATGATCCTGGGGATGATGATCCTGCCGCTGCCGCCGCTGCTGCTGGATCTGCTGTTCACGTTCAACATCGCGCTGTCGGTGATGGTGCTGCTCGTCAGCATGTACACGATGAAGCCGCTCGACTTCGCGGCGTTCCCGAGCGTGCTGCTGTTCTCGACCCTGCTGCGCCTGTCGCTGAACGTCGCGTCGACGCGCGTCGTGCTGCTCGAGGGCCACACCGGCCCGGACGCGGCCGGCCAGGTGATCGAGGCGTTCGGCCACTTCCTCGTCGGCGGCAACTTCGCGGTCGGCATCATCGTGTTCGTGATCCTGATGATCATCAACTTCATGGTGATCACCAAGGGCGCGGGGCGGATCGCCGAAGTGTCCGCGCGCTTCACGCTCGACGCGATGCCGGGCAAGCAGATGGCGATCGACGCCGACCTGAACGCGGGCCTCATCAACGAAGAGCAGGCGCGCAAGCGGCGCCTCGCCGTGTCGCAGGAAGCCGAGTTCTACGGGTCGATGGACGGCGCGTCGAAGTTCGTGCGCGGCGACGCGATCGCGGGCCTGATCATCATGGCGATCAACGTGATCGGCGGGCTGATCGTCGGGATGGTGCAGCACGACATGTCGTTCGCCGCGGCCGGCACCAACTACACGCTGCTGACGATCGGCGACGGCCTCGTCGCACAGATCCCGTCGCTCGTGATTTCGACGGCGGCCGGCGTGATCGTGTCGCGCGTCGCGACCGACGAGGACATCGGCACGCAGATCACCGGCCAGCTGTTCACCAACCCGCGCGTGCTGACGATCACCGGCGCGATCATCGGGCTGATGGGGCTGATCCCGGGCATGCCGCACTTCGCGTTCCTCGCGCTCGGCGGCGGCGCGATCTGGCTGGCCCGCACGCAGGTCCGCCGCGCGGCGGCCCGCGTGGCGGCCGGCGACGTGACCGAGATCGCACCGCCCGCCGCGCTGCCGGGCGACAGCCACGAGGCGACCTGGGACGACGTGCAGCTGATCGATCCGCTCGGCCTCGAGGTCGGCTACCGGCTGATTCCGCTCGTCGACAAGAACAGCGACGGCGAACTGCTCAAGCGCATCAAGAGCATCCGCAAGAAATTCGCGCAGGAGATCGGCTTCCTGCCGCCGGTGATCCACATCCGCGACAACCTCGAACTGCGGCCGAACGCTTACCGGATCGCGCTGAAGGGCGTCGAGATCGGCGCGGGCGAAGTGTTCCCGGGCCAGTGGCTCGCCATCAACCCGGGCCAGGTGACGGCCGCGCTGCCGGGCGCCGTGACGCAGGACCCGGCATTCGGGCTGCCCGCCGTGTGGATCGACGTCGCGATGCGCGAGCAGGCTCAGGTGTACGGCTACACGGTCGTCGATGCGAGCACGGTCGTCGCGACGCACCTGAACCATCTGGTCGTCCAGCACGCGGCCGAACTGCTCGGCCGCCAGGAAGTGCAGGCGCTGGTCGAGCGCACCGGCAAGGACGCGCCGTCGCTCGTCGAGGACCTCGTGCCGAAGACGATCTCGCTGACGACGCTGCAGAAAGTGCTGCAGAACCTGCTCGAGGAAGGCGTGCCGATCCGCGACATGCGCACGATCCTCGAGGCCGTGTCCGAACACGCGGGCCGCGGCGACGCGTTCGAGATCACCGCCGCGGTGCGGCTGTCGCTCGGCCGTGCGATCACGCAGCAGTGGTATCCGGGCTCGGGCGAGATGCAGGTGATGGGCCTCGATTCGAATCTCGAGCGCGTGCTGTCGCAGGCGCTCGCCACCGGCGCGAACCCGGGCCTCGAGCCCGGCCTCGCGCACAACCTTCTGACCGGCACGCAACAGGCGATGCTGCGTCAACAGAATCTCGGGCTGCCGCCGGTGCTGCTGGTGCAGCACGCGCTGCGCGCGATGCTCGCGCGTTTCCTGCGCCGCAGCCTGCCGCAACTGAAAGTGCTGTCGTATGCCGAAGTGCCGGACACACGCACGATCAAAGTCGTTAACGTCATCGGGGGTTCCGCTTGAACATTCGCAAATTCACCGGCGCGACCAGCCGCGACGCGCTTCGCCTCGTGCGCGAGGCACTCGGCGCCGACGCCGTCGTGCTGTCGAACCGCACGCTCGATGACGGCAGCGTCGAAATCGTCGCACTCGCCGACTCGGATCTCGCCGCGGTCACGCCGCCGGCCGCCGTCCGGCCGCGCACCTTCGCGCCGCGCGTGCCGGAATCCGTGCCGGCAGCGGCCGTTCCGGGCATCGTGTCGCGCCCGGGTGCCGCGCTCGCGCGCCCGGCCGTCAATCCGTATGCGACAGGTGAAGGCGGCCTCCCGGACGTGTTCTCGTCGGTGTTCGGCGCGAGCGCCGAAGCGACGGAACCGGCCGCCTTCGACGCCGCCACGGACGCGGCATCGCCGGCGCTGGCCACGCCTGCGCCCGCTGCCGGCACGCCGGCGGCAGCGTCCGAACCCGCGCCGTGGCTCGTCGAGCACGCGAAGCGCCTGACCCAGCAGCGCGAAGCGCTGATCGCCCGCGCGCAGGCCGCACCGGCCGCACCGCAGGCACCGGCCCGCGCGCAGCAGGACGCCGCGCCCGCGACGCCGGCCGGCTGGGCGCGCGACATCGTGCGCGACGCCGACCGCCGGATGCCGTCGGCCGGTGCTGCTGCCAACACGGCCCGCCCGAGCGAAACGAGCGCCGCGAAGCCGGCCGAACGCACGCGCCTGTCCGCGGAAGCAGCGGCCGCGGTGGCGGATGCGGTGAAGACGCGCATCGAGAGCATCGTCAACGACACCGTGATGCACGAGCTCGGCGCGATGCGCGGGATGATGGAAGAGCAGTTCGACAGCCTGATGTGGCACGACCGCCAGCGCCGCAGCCCGGTGCACGGCGCGCTCACCAAGCACTTGTTCTCGGCCGGCTTCTCCGCGCAGTTGGTGCGCATGCTCGTCGACAACCTGCCGTCCGGCGGCGACGCGCAAACCTTCGAGCAGGCCGCCGAATGGGCGCAGTCGGTGCTCGCGGCGAACCTGCCGGTGCTCGAGAGCGAAGACGCGCTGATGGAGCGCGGCGGCGTGTTCGCGCTGATGGGGCCGACCGGCGTCGGCAAGACCACCACCACCGCGAAGCTCGCCGCGCGCTGCGTGATGCGCTTCGGCGCGAGCAAGGTTGCGCTCCTGACCACCGACAGCTACCGGATCGGCGGCCACGAGCAGCTGCGCATCTTCGGCAAGATCCTCGGCGTGCCCGTGCACGCGGTGAAGGACGCGGGCGATCTCGAGCTCGCGCTGTCCGAGCTGCGCAACAAGCACATCGTGCTGATCGACACGATCGGCATGAGCCAGCGCGACCGCGCGCTGTCCGACCAGATCGCGATGCTGCACGGCGCGAACGCGCCGGTGCAGCGCCTGCTGCTGCTCAACGCGACGAGTCACGGCGACACGCTCAACGAGGTCGTCCAGGCCTACCGCAGCGCGGCCGAGTATCCCGATCTCGCCGGCTGCATCCTGACCAAGCTCGACGAAGCGACCCACCTCGGCGGCGTGCTCGACACGGTGATCCGCTACAAGCTGCCCGTCCACTACGTGTCGACCGGCCAGAAAGTGCCGGAAAACCTGTACGTCGCATCGACCCGGTTCCTGCTGAAGAGCGCGTTCTGCGTGCCGCGCGACGGCTCGCCCTTCGTGCCGCAAGACGAGGACATGCCGACGCTGCTTTCCGCCCTGACCGCACGTTCCACCGCCGAGCTGCACGAGGTGCGATTTGGATAAACGAATCATCGATCAGGCCGAAGGGCTGCGGCGCCTGCTGGCCGGGCGCGCGTCGCGCATCGTCGCGGTGACGGGCGGGCCGGCGGGCGTCGGCTGCACGACGACCGTCGTGAACGTCGCGGCCGCGCTGGCCGCGCTCGGCAAGGACGTGCTCGTCGTCGACGAGCGCGCCGACGTGCATTCGGCCGCGGCGACGCTCGCGGGCGCCTGGCTGCGCGACGGCGAACGCACCCGCGTTGCCGCCGGGTTCGGCCTGTGCGCGGCCGCGCGGGACGGCTACAGCGATTCGCAACTGAGCGACTTCATCGACGGCCAGGCCGACATCGTGCTGGTCGACGCGCAGCTCGGTGCCGACGGCACGCTCTCCCCGCTCGCGCGCGAGGCGCACGACGTGCTGATCGTCACGCGCGTCGCCGCGCAGGCGATCACCGAGGCGTACGCGTGCATGAAGCGCCTGCATTTCGCGCACGCGGTCGCGCAGTTCCGCGTGCTGACCAATCACGTCGGCAGCCACGCCGACGCCCGGACCGCATTCGACAACCTCGCGGGCGTCGCGAGCCGCTACCTGACGGTGTCGATCGCCGACGCCGGCTGCGTGAGCGCCGATCCGCTCGTCGAGCATGCGCGCGACCTGATGCATACCGCGGTCGACGCGTTCCCGTCGTCGGCCGCCGCGCGCGATTACCGGCAGATTGCCGCCGACCTGCTGTACTGGCCGATGCGCCCGCGTTCGGGCGCCGGCCGGGCCGTGCATGCGGGCGGCAAGCCGTCGTACGAGGCGGGTGCGGCACACGCCGCGTGAGCGCCACAGGAAGGAGAGAGAGAGCCATGATGTACAACGCTCAAGGAAAGATGACCCAGGCCGACGTGCTCGCGCAATACGCGCCGCTCGTGCGGCGCCTGGGGCTGCAGCTCGTCGCGAAGATGCCGGCGAGCGTCGATCTCGACGACCTGATCCAGGCCGGCATGATCGGCCTGATGGACGCGGCCGGCCGCTACAAGGAAGACCAGGGCGCGCAGTTCGAGACCTACGCGACCCAGCGCATCCGTGGCGCGATGCTCGACGAGCTGCGCAGCAACGACTGGCTGCCGCGCAGCCTGCGCAAGACGTCGCGCGAGGTCGAGTACGCGGTGCACCAGGTCGAGCAGCAACTCGGCCGGTCGGCGAGCGAGACCGAGATCGCGCAGCACCTGAAGATGCCGCTCGACGAATACCAGGGGATGCTGCAGGACCTGCACGGCAGCCAGCTCATCTATTACGAGGATTTCGATCGCGCGGCCGACGACGAGCCGTTCCTCGACCGCTATCGCGTCGATCACGCCGATCCGTTGTCGTCGCTGCTCGACGAACACCTGCGCGAGGCGCTCGTCGAGGCGATCGAGCGGCTGCCCGAGCGCGAGAAGCTGCTGATGTCGCTGTATTACGAGCGCGGGCTGAACCTGCGCGAGATCGGTGCGGTGCTCGAGGTGAGCGAATCGCGCGTGTGTCAGCTGCACAGCCAGGCCGTCGCGCGCCTGCGCGCGCGGTTGCGCGAACAGGCATGGGTCGGCGCCGAGAACTGACCCTTTCATGACGCCCGCGCGCGCCGACGCCGCGCGCGGTGCGCGGCGCGCATTTCCCGCCACGATTTGCTACAATCCCTCCCGTTTTCCGAGGAGCGTTGCGACGGACCATCCTGCGTCCGCCAGGCTCGGAAAGCTTCACCAAGCAGCCGTGCGGCACGATTTGCGCCGGCCCCGCTTCCTGAACGGCGCTCACGTCACCAATTTCTAGAACTTTTTTAGAAAGGAGGGCGTGATGAACGCCATTATCGATTCCCAGGTTTCCAAGGATTACGTCGTCGCCGACATGGCGCTTGCCGGCTGGGGCCGCAAGGAACTGAACATCGCCGAGACCGAAATGCCGGGCCTCGTGCAGATCCGCGACGAATACAAGGCGCAGCAGCCGCTGAAGGGCGCGCGCATCGCAGGTTCGCTGCACATGACGATCCAGACCGGCGTGCTGATCGAGACGCTGAAGGCGCTCGGCGCCGATGTCCGCTGGGCGTCGTGCAACATCTTCTCGACGCAGGACCACGCCGCTGCCGCGATCGTCGAAGCCGGCACGCCGGTGTTCGCGTTCAAGGGCGAGTCGCTCGACGAATACTGGGAGTTCTCGCACCGCATCTTCGAATGGCCGAACGGCGAATTCGCGAACATGATCCTGGACGACGGCGGTGACGCAACGCTGCTGCTGATCCTCGGCTCGAAGGCCGAGAAGGACCGTTCGGTGATCGCGAAGCCGACCAACGAGGAAGAAGTCGCGCTCTTCAAGTCGATCGCGAAGCACCTCGACGCCGATCCGGCCTGGTACTCGACGCGCCTCGCGCACATCAAGGGCGTGACCGAAGAAACCACGACCGGCGTGCATCGCCTGTACCAGATGGAAAAGGACGGCCGCCTGCCGTTCCCGGCGTTCAACGTGAACGACTCGGTCACGAAGTCGAAGTTCGACAACCTGTACGGCTGCCGTGAATCGCTCGTCGACGGCATCAAGCGCGCGACCGACGTGATGATCGCGGGCAAGGTCGCGGTCGTCGCGGGCTACGGCGACGTGGGCAAGGGCTGCGCGCAATCGCTGCGCGGCCTGGGCGCGACCGTGTGGATCACGGAAATCGATCCGATCTGCGCGTTGCAGGCGGCGATGGAAGGCTACCGCGTCGTGACGATGGAATACGCGGCCGACAAGGCCGACATCTTCGTGACGGCGACCGGCAACTACCACGTGATCAACCACGATCACATGAAGGCGATGCGCCACAACGCGATCGTCTGCAACATCGGCCACTTCGACTCGGAAATCGACGTCGCGTCGACCCGCCAGTATCAGTGGGAAAACATCAAGCCGCAGGTCGACCACATCATCTTCCCGGACGGCAAGCGCGTGATCCTGCTGGCCGAAGGCCGCCTCGTGAACCTCGGCTGCGCGACCGGCCACCCGTCGTTCGTGATGTCGAACTCGTTCGCGAACCAGACGCTCGCGCAGATCGAACTCTTCACGCGCGGCGAACAGTACGAGAACAAGGTGTACGTGCTGCCGAAGCATCTCGATGAAAAGGTCGCGCGCCTGCACCTCGCGCGCATCGGCGCGAACCTGTCCGTGCTGTCGGACGAGCAGGCTGCGTACATCGGCGTGCAGAAGGACGGCCCGTTCAAGCCGAACCACTACCGCTACTGATGCACCGCCGCCGCCGTGCCGCACGCGCCCCGCAGCGGGCGTGCGCGGTGCGGCGGCCGGCGGCGGTCACCGACCGACCAGATCGACAACCGAACCGGAGCCCTCCATGAGCGTCATCCTCACCTGGGTCATCAACGCCCTCGCGCTGCTGATCATCACGTACCTCGTGCCGTCGATCCACATCAAGAGCTTCGGCACCGCGCTGATCATCGCGGTCGTGCTCGGCCTGATCAACACGGTGATCCGTCCGGTGTTGATCCTGCTGACGCTGCCGGTCACGATCGTCACGCTCGGGGTGTTCATCCTCGTCGTGAACGCGTTGTGCTTCTGGTTCGCGTCGTCACTGCTGAAGGGTTTCGAGGTGTCGGGTTTCTGGTCGGCGTTCTTCGGTTCGATCCTGTACAGCATCGTGTCGTGGCTGCTGTCCGCGCTGATCTTCGGGCAGCGCGACATCGGCTGACGGCCGCGCCCATTCTTGCGAATCATGAAATCGATCGAACTCTCGTTTGAATTCTTCCCGCCGAAGACGGCGGACGGCGTCGAGAAGTTGCGCGCGACGCGTGCGCAGTTGCTGCCGCTGAAGCCGAAATTCGTCTCCGTGACGTTCGGCGCCGGCGGCTCGACGCAACAGGGCACGCTCGATACCGTGCTCGACATGCAGAAGGACGGCCTCGAGGCCGCGCCGCACCTGTCGTGCATCGGCTCGTCGCGCGACAGCCTGCGCGCGATCCTCGACCAGTACCGCTCGCACGGCATCCGCCATATCGTCGCGCTGCGCGGCGACTTGCCGTCGGGGATGGGCGAGGTCGGCGAGCTGCGCTATGCGTCCGAGCTCGTCAGCTTCATCCGCGCCGAGCATGGCGACTGGTTCCACATCGAAGTCGCCGGCTATCCGGAATACCACCCGCAATCGCGCTCGCCGAAGGCCGATCTCGAAAACTTCGCGCGCAAGGTGAAAGCCGGCGCGAATTCCGCGATCACGCAGTACTTCTTCAACGCCGACGCGTATTTCCGCTTCGTCGACGATGCGCGCAAGCTGGGTGTGGACGTGCCGATCGTGCCGGGCATCATGCCGATCACGAACTTCTCGCAGCTGATGCGTTTCTCGGAAATGTGCGGCGCGGAAGTGCCGCGCTGGGTCGCGCGCCGGCTCGAAAGCTTCGGCGACGATCGCGACGCGATCCGTGCGTTCGGCGCGGACGTCGTCACGAGCCTGTGCCAGCGCCTGATCGACGCGGGCGTGCCGGGGCTGCACTTCTATACGCTGAACGCGGCGACCGCGACGCGGACGATCTGCGAACGGCTCGCGATGTAAGCGCCATCACGCGGTTGCACGCGTAAAAGCCCCGCCGGCCAGAACCGGCGGGGCTTTTTTTCGCTGGCGTCAGCGCTGCGCCTGCATCAGCGGCGGACGCCGGTCGAACCACGGCCGCGCCTGTTCGAGCTGACGCGCGAGTTTCAGCAGCAACGCCTCGTCGGCGTGCCGCGCGACGAACTGCACGCCGATCGGCAGGCCGCGCGCATTCCAGTAGAGCGGCACCGACATCGCCGGCTGGCCCGTCAGGTTGAACAGCTCGGTGCAGCCGGCCCACGCGAACGCCTTCTCCGAGGCTTTCGCGAGCATTTCCCGCAGCAGCGGTTTGACCGGCAGCGCGCCGAGCAGCTTCATCTGCGCGGCTTCGAGCGGCGTCGGCTGCAGCTCGCCGATCTTGACCGGCGGCCCCGCGAGCGTCGCGCACAGGATTGCGTCGTAGCGCGACACGAGGCCCGCGACCTGCACGGTGAGCTGGCGCTGCCATTCGAGCACGTCCGGCAGGCGCGCGCGGGCGATGCGCCTGCCGACGACGGCCATCGCCCATGTCGCCGGCTCGAACTCCGCGCGCTTCGGCGTGCGCCCGGTCAGCGCGCGCGCACCCAGCACCATCTCCTCGGCGATCGTCGCCCACAGCGTGAGAAAGGTTTCGGCCGCGCGGGCGTAGTCGATGTTCAGCGTCGCCGGCTCGACGTGATGACCGAGCGATTCGACGAGCGCGGCGGCGTCGTCGAGCGCCGCGCGCGTGTCGTCGGAGAGCGCCGGCGCGAGCATCGGGTCGACGACGAGGCCGATCCGCAGCGAGCCGGGCGGTGTGTCGAGCGCCCCCAGAAAGGTGCCGGGCGCGCCGGGCGGCAGCGTCTGGCCGGTCGTCACGTCGAGCAGCAGCGCGCTGTCGCGCACGCTGCGCGAAACCGCATGCTGGACGACCAGCTCGCCGTTCGACGGTAAGTCGACCAGCACCGGATTGCGGCTCGGTTTCAGGCCGAACAGCCCGCAGCACGACGCCGGAATCCGGATCGAGCCGCCGCCGTCGGACGCATGCGCGAGCGGCACGATGCCTGCCGCGACGGCTGCGGCCGCGCCGCCGCTCGAGCCGCCGGGCGTGTGATCGAGGTTCCACGGATTGCGGCACGCGCCGAACAGTTCGGGTTCGGTGTACGGCATCTGGCCGATTTCCGACGTGTTGGTCTTGCCGAACACGTTGAGTCCCGCCGCGCGGCTGCGCGCGATCACCGGTGAGTCGTCGGCAGGGACGAAGAAGCGATAGTGGCGGCTGCCCATCGACAACGGCAGCCCCGCGACCGCCGCGCCGAGATCCTTGACGAGGTACGGGACACCCGCGAACGGCGCATCGGTGCTGGTAGCGACGGCCGATTCCGCCCGCTTGCGCGCATCGTCGTAGTCCTGCAGCACGATCGCGTTGATCGCGCCGTTCACCGCTTCGGCCTGGCCGATCGCAGCGTCCAGCAGTTCGCGCGGGCTCGCCTTGCGCTCGCGCACGAGTGCGGCAAGCCCGATCGCGTCATGCGCGAGATAGTCCGAGTGCATCGCAGTCACCCCCGTTGTGACCCGTGGCGCTGAAAGGAGGATAACGCGGGCCCGACGCGCCGGGCCCGCTGCCGCCGTTACACGTGCTCGGCGAGGAACGTCAGCGTGCGGCCGTGCGCGAGCGCCGACGCGCGCTGGTTGTAAGACGCGCGATCGGTGCAGTTGAAGCCGTGTTCGGCGCCCGGATACAAGTGGAACGATGCGTTGTGGCGGCCCGCGAACGCGGCCTTCACCTGCTCGACCGCGTCGAGGGGGATGCCGTGGTCGTTCTCCGCGTAGTGGAACAGGATCGGCTGCGTGACCTTGGCTGCAAGGTCGAGCGCATTCTGGATACCGCCGCCGTAATAGGCGACCGCCGCATCGACCTTGCCGGCCGCGGCCGCTCGGTACGCGAGCTGGCCGCCGAAGCAGTAGCCGATCGCGGCGACCTTGCCGTCGACTTCGGGGCGCGCGCGCAACGCGTCGGCGGCCGCGCCGATATCCGCGACCGCGAGACCGACATCGGTCTTCTTCATCAGCTCGATGCCCTTGTCGCGATCGGCGCCTTCGTAGGTCAGTTCGACGCGCGGCTGCGTGCGCCAGAAGACGTCCGGCGCGAGCGCGACGAAGCCGTCGGCCGCGTACTGGTCGGCGACTGCGCGGATGTGTGTGTTAACGCCGAAGATCTCCTGGATGATGATGACGGCGGGGCCCTTGCCGCGCTTGGGCAGCGCGAGATAGCCACCGAAGCTGTCGTTACCGGTCGGGATGTCGATCCATTGGGCAGTCACGTTGGAACTCCTGGCGAACGGGTGCGCGGCATGCGCACCGTGGATGGAAAAAAGGGCGGCTTAGTGTGCCACCAATCCGGTGGCGCTGCAGAGCGCAAGCGGCGCGCCCGCCGGGTGTGTGCGCGATCACGGGCCGCCATGCGCGCGGATTGCGCAATGCGCTGATGATGCGCCTCGGCGAACGCGTGGCCGACGCCGCGCCGTATCCGGTGCAGAACGCGCTGACCCAGCCGCTGCGTCAGGCCGCCGCGCGCGCGAACGACGGCGACTACCTGTCGCTGTGGGCCGGGCAGGGCGTTCCGCTCGCGCGACGGCGCGCCGCCGCGCTGACGACGTCGCAACTCATCGACGCGCTCGACGCCGAATGGCGCGCAACGGCCGCCTGACCGCCTGGTGTCGAAGCGGGAAAAGCGCGTGTTGTCACGCGCGTTTCATTCAATGATCCCGCGCACAAAATACGGAATCGAAATGACGCGGGAATGCGTTGAATCAACCTTTCATCCGGCCGTCAGAAATTAGCGGAAACCCTTATCTGGTGGGGCTCGCAGCGATGTTCGAGCATTCATTCCAAAGCGCCCGTATCGGTAGTGTTACCACTACCCCAAAAAAGTCCCACAAATTAATTTGATCACCTACACTTGCGCGCAAGTACGGGTGGGCGGCCGCTACAAGCGGCTGATTCCCTACGTGCTTGAGGCCAAGTGCATGAACGATGCAACCGGCGAATCGTCCAGTGAATGCAAACACAGGGATGGCAGCGGGGCACCGGGCGATGGCGTTTTTTGGGACCGAAACTGGAGACTTACATGAATATCAAGATGCAAAAGCTGTTGCCGATCACCGCAGCTGCGATGCTGTGTGCTGCAGCTGCAGGCAACGCAGCCGCCGATCAAGTCGTCAAGATCGGCCACGTCGCGCCGTTGACGGGCGGCATTGCACACCTGGGCAAGGACAACGAAAACGGTGCACGTCTCGCAGTCGAGGAGATCAACGCCAAGGGTCTCACGATCGGCGGCCAGAAAATCACGCTGCAACTCGACCCGCAGGATGACGCGGCCGACCCGCGCCAAGCCACGCAGGTTGCGCAGAAGCTCGTCGACGACAAGGTCGTCGCGGTGGTTGGCCACCTGAACTCGGGCACGTCGATCCCGGCCTCGAAGATCTACAGCGATGCGGGCATCGTGCAGATCTCGCCGTCGGCGACCAACCCGGCTTACACGCAGCAAGGCTTCAAGACCACGTATCGCGTGGTGGCGACCGATGCGCAGCAAGGCCCGGCACTCGCGAACTACGCGCACTCGAAGGGCATCAAGAGCGTTGCGGTCGTCGACGATTCGACCGCATACGGCCAGGGTCTCGCGAACGAGTTCGAGAAGAAGGCGAAGGCGCTCGGCCTGAAGGTGATGTCGCATGACGCGACCAACGACAAGGCGGTCGACTTCCGCGCGATTCTGACCAAGATCAAGGGCGAGAATCCGGACGCGATCATGTACGGCGGCATGGACGCCACCGGCGGCCCGTTCGCGAAACAGGCGAAGCAGCTCGGCCTGCGCGCGAAGATCCTGGCGGGCGACGGCGTGTGCACGGAAAAGCTGGCCGACCTGGCCGGCGACGCGACCGACAACGTCGTGTGCTCGGAAGCCGGTGCTTCGCTCGAGAAGATGGCGGGCGGCGCGGCGTTCAAGGCGAAGTACGAGAAGCGCTTCGGCCAGCCGATCCAGATCTACGCACCGTTCACGTACGACGCCGTGTACATCATCGTCGATGCGATGAAGCGCGCGAACTCGACGGACCCGGCGAAGATCCTCGCGGCGATGCCGGCGACGAACTACTCGGGCGTGATCGGCACGACGACCTTCGACTCGAAGGGCGACCTGCAGCACGGCGTGATCTCGCTGTACAACTACAAGAACGGCAAGAAGTCGCTGCTCGACGAAGTGAAGATGTAAGCTGAAAAGCGGTCGACAGAAGGGGTGAAGGCGCGCCTGCGGCAACGCAGGCGCGCTTTCTTTTTGGCGATCTCGCAGCGGGTGGCCGGGCCGCCGCGCGGTCAGATCTTCAGGTGCGCGAGCACCTTCGGCGCGACGGCCGCGACGAGCGCCGCGCATAGCGCGACGACCGACAGGCCGACGGTCAGGTTCACGGCCTGCGCGACCGCGCCAATCACGACCGGGCCGAACAGCAACCCGAAATACGCGAGTCCGGCCACGTGCGCGAGCCCTTCGGCCGCGTGGATGCCTTTCACGCGCGCGGCGGCGGCGAACAGCACGGGCATCATGTTCGCGAGGCCGAGGCCCATCAGCGTGAAGCCCGTCAGCACGGCGATCGGGTTCGGCAGCAGCAGCGCGCCGATCATCCCGGCGCACGCGAGCGACGCGCTCGCGAACACGAGCTGCGGCGCGCCGAAACGCGCGCGCACCGCGTCGCCCGCGAATCGCGCAATCGCCATCCCGCCGGAGAATGCTGCATAGGCCGCGCTCGCGAGCGCGGGGCTCGCCGCGACGACGTCGCGCATGTAGACCGTCGCCCAGTCGTACATCGCACCTTCGGCGATCAGCGCGATCAGCGCGATGCCGCCGAGCATCCACAGCGCGGGCGAGCGCCAGCGGTTGCCGCCGCCGTGCGCGTGTTCGTGATGCGGCACGTGCGGCAGCACGGCCGGGCTCGCGACGAGCAGCACCGCCGCGCTGACGGCCGCCGCGAGCGCGAGATGCACGGCCGGCGCCATACCGGCCGACAGCAGCGCGCCGCCGGCCGCCGCCCCCGACATCCCGCCGATGCTGAACATCCCGTGCAGCGACGACATGATCGGCTTGCCGAGCGCGATCTCGACCGCGCTCGCCTCCGCGTTCATCGCGACGTCGAGCGTCGCCATCGAGAAGCCGAACAGCGCGAGCACGACGAGCAGCATCCAGTAATCGGGCACGGCGAGGATCAGCGCCGCGCACGCGGCCATCACGAGCCCGCCCGCGAGGCACGCGGTGCGCGAGCCGACGCGCGCGATCCAGCGCGCGATCGTCAGCATCGCGGCGATCGAGCCGCCCGCGACCGCGAACAGCGCGATCGACAGCAGCCCCGGGCTCAATGCGAACTTGTCGCGCACGGTCGGCACGTGCACGCCCCACGACGCGTACATCATGCCGGCGATGAAGAACAGTGCCATCGTGGCCGTGCGTGCGCGCTGGCGGACCGGCAAGGCCAGCAGGCGATGCGCGTCGGGCGGCGCGGCGAAGTCGGACGAGGATCGGGAGGAGGTTTCGGACACGGAGCGCTCTTGATTGGACGATGCGCGGGCGCGTCGCGCCCGTCGGATGGGTCCGATTCTATCGAACCGCTTACGGTCTTGCCGGCGTGCTGGCCGTTGGGCCGATCAGGCTTCGGCGCGCACGCCGCTTGCGCGGTCCGCGTCGGTCATCCGGCCGATGCCCGGCGGGCCGCCGCCGCGAGTAACATCGGTGCGCAGGCGGCGTGCCCGAAGCGTTCCAGTGCGGCGCGTCATCGCCACCGTTGCCGCTCAGGCTTTCCGACCGCAGGAGTCACCGTGAACATCGATCCCACCCTTGCCCTGCACCTGCTGCACCGTTGCGCGCTCGGCACGCTCGCGACCCACGCGCGCGACCCGCAAGGCTTTCCGTATCCGACGGTCGTGCCGTTCGCGCCCGATGCGAATCATCGACCCGTGATTCTCGTGAGCGCCCTGGCCGAGCACACGCGCAACCTTGCCGCCGATCCGCGCGCGGGATTCCTCGTCGTCGACGCGCCGGACGGCGACGTGCTGAACGCCGAGCGCGCGACACTGCTCGGCCGCTTCATGCCGCTCGGCGACGATCCGCATGTCGCCGCGCGCTACACGCGCTACGAACCCGATGCCGCACGCTACCTCGCGCTCGGCGATTTCACGTTCTGGGCACTCGACATCGAGCGGCTGCGCTATATCGGCGGATTCGGCCGGATGGGCTGGGTGGACGGCACCGGCCTCGATGCGCTGCCGCCGCTTGGATTCGACGACGAACAGGCGTTGTGGGATGCGTACGACTCGAGCGACGCGCGCCGCGACGGGCTCGACCTGCTCGGCGTCGATCGCCACGGAGCCGACTGGCGCTGCGACAACCGCCGCGTGCGCACGCCCTTCGATTCAGTGCCGGGCGACGCCGGTGCGTTGCGCGAACGGTTGATTGCCTGCGCTCGGGATGTGACGTGACGCCACGGATACAGATATGTCTGAATAGCGCCTCGCGCCGCTCGATTTTTCCGAACTTGTCGCCGGATGAAAGCTTTGATTTTTCCGCATGCAGGGTAATTGCGTATGCTGATAGGCCGATTACCGGATCGATAATGTCCTAATCTCTATGCAAGTGTGTAAAAACTTGAGAAAAGGCCGCAGCCGGTCAAAATGACGCGCGTGAATTGCAATTGGCCCCGGGATTTTCATGAATCTCGCTTCTCTCAAATCTTTTTTGTGCTAATCTCTGCCTTCAAAAATCCGAGGCACATATATTTCATGAATGGTGAGCTGGCAACAGACCGGCCCCATTGGTCAGATAGAAAGGGAAACTATGTCTTCTTACAAGGACCTGCTGGCCCAGCGGGAGAAGCTGGAGAAGCAAATCGAAGAAGCGAAGTCGCGTGAATACGCTGAAGTGCTGAATGACGTGAAGCAGAAAATTGCCGACTACGGCTTTTCGCTCGCCGAACTCGGTCTCAGCCGCGCGAAGGCAGGTAAGGTGGGCCGTCCGCGCGCAGGCGTGGCCGCGAAATACCGTGATCCGGAAACGGGCGCGACGTGGTCGGGCCGCGGCAAGCCGCCGCGCTGGATCGCTGGCAAGAACCGCGAACAGTTTGCGATTTAAGCGATCGTTTAAGTCGACGTTTAAAAAAAAGCCGCGCATCCGTCGAGGAGCGCGGCTTTTTGCATTCTGGCATCGGGCTGTATGCGTTTTGTCATGAAAATGTCAGGTGCCGGCGTGAATGAAAATGCAACCCGTTCGCATAAGCGATTGATTTGAATGGAAAATTTTGGGCTATCGGAATGCTGGGCGGACTTCGTTTGATAGAATTCCGTATCACAACCGATATCTAGCATTTCATGTCCACGTTTTCCGACGACGCGCATAGCGCAGATAAGCACGCGGTCGCACGCAAGAGCACCCTCGTTAGTATTGTGCTGAATGTGGTGCTTGCGACGTTTCAGATCGTCGTCGGCGTGGTTGCGCATTCGCAGGCATTGATTGCCGATGGCATCCATTCGATTTCCGATCTGATCTCGGATTTTGTCGTACTGGTGGCCAATCGCCATAGCGGTGCATCGCCGGATGCCGATCACAATTACGGACACAGCCGCTATGAGACCGTCGCGTCGCTGTTTCTCGGCGCGATCCTGATCGCCGTCGGCATCGGCATGCTCTGGCGCGCCGGCGACCGTCTCGTGAATCTCGAAAACATCCCGGCCGTCCATTTTTTCGCGTTGATCGTCGCGCTGACCGTGCTCGTGTCGAAAGAGGCGCTGTTCCGCTACATGCTGCGCGAGGCACGGCGTGTGCGTTCGGCGATGCTCGTCGCGAACGCGTGGCATGCGCGCTCGGACGCCGCTTCGTCGCTCGTCGTCGCGATCGGCATCGTCGGCAGTCTCGCCGGCGTGCGGCTGCTCGACCCGATCGCCGCGGCGATCGTCGGTTTCATGGTCGCGCGCATGGGCTGGACGTTCGGCTATGACGCGCTTCAGGACCTGTCGGATCGTGCACTCGACACCACCGACACGGCCGAGATCCGCGCGCTGCTCGAGGCGACGCCGGGCGTGCGCGACGTGCACGACCTGCGCACGCGCAAGATGGGCGATGCGGCGCTCGTCGACGCGCACATCCTTGTCGATCCGATGATCTCGGTCTCGGAAGGCCATTACATCGCGGAAACCGCACGTGCGCGCGTGCTGCGCGACCCGCGCGTGCTCGACGCGCTGATCCACGTCGATCCGGAGAACGACACGGCGCGCCGTCCGGCGCTCGCGCTGCCGCCGCGCGCCGAGATCGCGGCACGGCTCGAGGCCGCGCTCGCGCAACGCGGGCTGCATCCGGCCGCGATCAACCTGCACTATCTGAGCACGGGGCTCGAGATCGACGTGACGCTCGACGCCGGCGCAGGCGATACCGACGCGTCGCTGGCCGGCCGGCTCGACGTCGACGCGCTGAAGCGGCAGTTCGGCGCGCGTCGGATCGGCTTCACGCGCGGATTGCCCGCGCAGGCCTGAGCGGCGCCGGCGATCGTGGGCCCGCGCGTTACAGCGGCAGTTGCGTGTCGAACTTGATTTCGCGCAGCACGACGCTCGTGCGCACCTGCGACACGGCCGGAATCTTGAAGATCCGTTCGTGCAGGAAGACGTCGTAGGCCTTGATGTCGGGGGCAACGATCTTGAGGATGTAATCGGCCTCGCCGGTCGTGCTGTAACACTCGGTGACTTCCGGGCAGGTCGCGATCTCGCGCTCGAACTGCTCGACGCCGCCTTCGTTGTGGCGGGTCAGATGCACGTGCGCGAGCGCGCACACGTGCAGGCCGAGCTTCTCGCGATCGAGCAGCGCCGTGTAGCGCTGGATCACGCCCGACTGTTCCATGTCCTTGATGCGGCGCCAGCACGGCGTGCTCGACAGGCCGACCTGGTCGGAGATTTCCTGCACGGAACGGCGCGCGTCGAGTTGCAACAGGCGAAGGATTTTTTGCGAAAAGGAATCGAGCGTCACCTGCGCCTCCATGCGGCAGCCACAACACGCTGAATGTTAGAGGGCCGGGAAAGGAAAGGCAATCTGACGCGGCGCTGTTGAGCGAGATTCGCTAATTTGCTCGCGGATCCGTGGGATTTTGTCCCGCCCCCGCGTTTTCCGACCGATCGGTGTCCGACACGGCGAGGCCCGCGAGCGCGGCCTGCTGACGGCGCAGGTCGGCGAGCATGTTGCAGAACAGCGCGCCCTGCTCGATCGCGTCGTCGAGCGCGACGTGCGTGTGCGGGTGATCGTCGAACCAGTGCTTCGGAAAGCGCGGCTTGATCGCCTTGCGGTACGGCAGGCCCGTCATCGCGAACGCGAGCGTCTTGATGTCGAGCGCCGACCACGAGAACGGGCAGCGTCCCGCGAAGCGCATCATGTACCAGAACATGAACGTGAAGTCGAAACCGGCCGGCATCGCGACGAACACCGGCTTGCCGGGCAGCGCCTCGACCCACTCGACGTACGCGACCAGCGCCGCCTCGGGCGCCTGCAGGTCGCGCCGGCACGCGGCCCACGCTTCGGGCTCCGTCTTCCACCACGCTTCCTGCACCGGGTGGGCCTGCGCGCCGGGCAGCGTCTCGAGGTTCGCCGAGAACGTCGCGATCAACTGCTTGTCCTCGGTATAGGCGGCCGACGCGAAGCTCAGCATCGAGTGCGGGCCGGGAATCGGGCCGTCGGCCTCGACGTCGGTGCTGACGTAGATTTCGGGGATGGCGGTCTGGTTCATCCGAACACCTTGTCGGACACGAACGGATTCGTGCGGCGCTCGTCGCCGAAGGTCGACACGGGGCCGTGGCCCGGCACGAACGTCACGTCGTCGCCGAGCGGCCACAGCTTCTCCTTGATCGAACGCACGAGGTCCGCGTGGTTGCCACGCGGGAAATCGGTGCGCCCGATCGAGCCGGCGAACAGCACGTCGCCGACGATCGCGACGCGATGCGCGCGGCTGAAGAACACGACGTGGCCGGGCGTGTGGCCCGGGCAGTGATAGACCTCGAGCGTCTCGTCGCCGAACTGCACGGTGTCGCCGTCGTTCAGCCAGTGGTCCGGCTCGAACGCCTCGGCGGCCGGGAAGCCGAAGCGCTGGCTCTGCATCGGCAGTTGCTCGATCCAGAAGCGCTCGTCTTCCTGCGGTCCCACGATCGGCACGCCGTAGTGCGTCGCGAGCGCCTTCGCGCCCGCGCAGTGATCGACGTGCCCGTGCGTGAGCAGCACCTTCTCGACCTGCACGTTCTGCCGCGCGATCTCCTGTTCGATCCGTTCGATGTCGCCGCCGGGATCGACGACGGCGGCGCGGCCCGTCTTCTCGCAGACGAGCAGCGAGCAGTTCTGCTGGAACGGCGTGACCGGAATGAGCGTGACTTTCATGGAGACACCGGCGGCTAAAAGGAGCGATTGTACCGGTCGCGCGCGCTGCCCGCCCGCCCTGCGGTGCGGCGTCGGGTGCGCTGCTCCGGGCAATCCCGGAGCATGCCGATTGTTACAGCCATAGTGAGAATCAATGGTCCGGGAGGGGCGCTTTTCGAGCCGGGCTTTTGGTTTATGTATAATGCCGCCCATTGCGCGTGAATTTCACGCAATTCGCTGGTGTTTCGGCCCCGTTAAAAAAGGGGTGTCGGATTCACCGTCAAGCATCGACCGCCGGGGAGTCCGGCGGTGTATCCAGCACCGAGCATTCGGTGCTCACGTCTTGTCCGGCCGGGTGCTGCGCGCCCGTTCTGCGGCCCTGCTGCCGCGCCGCCGGATGAGGCCTGTGCCGCCGTTCCTGTGCGTTGGCCTTAGTCGACGCGCGCGAACGTGATAGCCATGTTCGATGGCGGCATGTGGGGTCTGGTCAGGCTGCCGGGGACAGGTTGCGCCAGACGTGAAAACTAATCAGGACGGTTGCGGCACAGACGAAAGCCGCGCCCATGCTAGCCGCCTGCTCGCTTGGCCGAGCGGGGCGTGCACGCATTTGCCGTCCGGGCCGCATATCTGCGTTGTTGAGCAGCGTTGTATCGGTGCGGCCCGAACCAGAAGGCGACACGTCGATGAACTTTCGTTTTCCGACTCGATTCGGGACCATTGCATTATTTTTTGCGCTGACGGGCTGTGCGGTGCCATCCAGCCAGACCACCGGCAGCGCTGACCAGAAGAACGCGGTCAACAAGACGGCCGCTGCCGCGAAAGCGGATGACGACAAGCAGCAACTGAATTTCGATTCCGCGCTGGCATCGATGCCGGCTGCCGACAGCAAGGACGCGAAGAAGTCGTCGCTGGCGGACGCCGAGCCGATCGACGGCAAGGACGTATCCGACTTCCGCCAGACGGGCCGGGCATCGTGGTATGGCCGGGATTTCCATGGCCGCCGCACCGCGAACGGCGAGCGTTTCAACATGAACGCGCTGACCGCCGCGCACCGCACGCTGCCGCTGTCGTCGTACATCAAGGTGACGAACGCGTCGAGCGGCAAGTGGGTCGTCGTGAAGGTCAACGATCGCGGGCCGTACAAGCGCGGCCGCGTGCTCGACCTGTCTTACGCGGCCGCCAAGATGATCGGCCTCGTGCATGCCGGCACTGGCCGGGTGAAGATCGAAGGGCTGTCGCCGCAGGAAGCGCGCGAGGCGCGCGACGAAATGCTCGCGTCGCTGTCGTCGAAGTAACGCGGCGGTTCGTCCGCACATGCAAAAGGGCTGCCTTCGGGCAGCCCTTTTTCGTTTCCGCGTGCCGGGCGGCGGGTGCCGCCCGCGCTCGCGCGTCAGCCTTCCTTCAGCGCCAGCGCGCGCGCATACAGCGCGTTGCGCGATGCGCCCGTCAGCGCGGCGGCGAGCTTCGCCGCGCTCTTCACCGGCACTTCTTCCAGCAGCAGCTTGAGCAGCGCGTCGTGCGCGGTGTCGTCGGCTTCGCCGACGTCGGCCGGCGCGCCTTCGACGACCAGGACGAACTCGCCGCGCTGCCGGTTCGCATCGCCGGCGAGCCAGCTCTGTCCTTCGGCCAGGGTGCCCTGGAACAGCTGCTCGTGTAGTTTGGTGAGCTCGCGTGCGATCAGCAGCCGGCGCGCCGGGCCGAATGCGTCGACGAGGGCGGCGACGGTGTCCGCGATCCGGTGCGGCGCTTCGTAGAACACCAGCGCGTACGGATGCCGCACGAGCGCCTGCAGCGCGCTCGCACGCTGCTTGGGCTTCGGCGGCAGGAAGCCCGCGAACGTGAACGCGCCGGCCCAGTCGCCCGCCACGCTCAGCGCGGTGACGGCCGCGCTCGCGCCCGGCAGCGGAATCACCGGGAAGCCCGCCGCGCGCACGGCGTCGACGAGCCGCGCGCCGGGGTCTGAAATACCGGGCGTGCCGGCGTCCGACACGTACGCGACGCGTTCGCCCGCGCGCAGCAGCTCGATCACGCGCAGCGCGGCTTCGCGCTCGTTGTGCTCGTGCACGGCGACGAGCGGTTTCGAGATGCCGTAGCGGGCCAGCAGCTGGCCCGTGTTGCGGGTGTCTTCGGCCGCGATGCGGTCGGCAAGGCCGAGCACGTGCAGCGCGCGCAGCGTGATGTCGGCGGTGTTGCCGATCGGCGTCGCGACCACGTAGAGCGCGGCGTCCGGGTAGTGCTGCGTGTGCGCGAGTTCGAGGAGGGCAGTCATGGCAGGCAATGCGCGCAATCGCGGCGCAGGCGGAACAAGGACGGCATTGTGCCACGCGGCGCCGGCCGCGCCCGGCAACACGCGCGGTTTGCCGACCGGCGGCGGCAACTTTTCCGGCACGGCGCGATCAAGATCGATTGGCGCGACGTTCGAGCAGCGTGCGCGGCAGTTCCTGGAGCGTCGCGGTCTCGCGTTCGTCGCGGCGAACGTGACCATGCGCGGCGGCGAACTCGACCTCGTGATGCGCACGCCCGACGGCACGCTCGTGTTCGTCGAGGTGCGCGCGCGGCGCAGCGCCCGGCATGGCGGCGCGGCCGCGAGCGTCGGCTTGCGCAAGCGGCGGCGTCTGGTCGCGGCCGCGCTCCATTTCTGGGCGCGGTACGGCGCGGGTGCCGCATGCCGTTTCGACGTCGTCGCGTTCGAGGCCGGGCGGCTCGAGTGGCTGCGCGATGCATTTCGTGCCGACGATGCGTAGCCGCGAGCTGTGACGAGATGTAAAGAGTTCTTGCCATACCCCCGGAGAGGGTGCCGGAGTGCGGTAAACTCGCCGCACCCATGACGTTGCGCGCTGCGTGCCATGCGCGCCCAGTTCACCAGGAATCGATGTCAGTCGAACGTATTCAGCAACATTTCCGCGACAGCGCCGCGCTTCACGCCGATGCGGCCGATGCGCTGTCGTTGCCGATCGCAGCCGCGGTCGACGCAATGTTCGCCGCGCTGGCGAACGGCAACAAGATCGTCGCATGCGGAGATGGCCCGTCGGCCGCCGCAGCGCACTACCTCGCCGTGTCGCTCGTCGGCGGTTTCGAGCGCGAGCGTCCGGGCCTTCCCGCGATTGCGCTGGCCACCGATGCGTCACAGGGCGGTCTCACGGGGGCAGTCGCCGCCGATCAGCTGTTCGCGCAGCAGGTGCGCGTGCTCGGGCAGACCGGCGACATCCTGCTGGTGCTCGACGCGAGCGGCGCATCGCCGCGCGTGCTGGCCGCGATCGACGAGGCGCACGAGCGCGAGATGACCGTCGTCGCGCTGACGGGCGGCGACGGCCATGCCGTCGCCGCCGCGCTGTCCGACACCGATATTCCGATCAGCGTGCCCGCCTCGCGTGCGGCACGCGTCCACGAAGTCCATCTGCTGACCATCCACTGCCTGTGCGACGGCATCGACGCGATGCTGCTGGGTGAGGATTGAACGAAGGAGAGCCGTCGATGAATCAAAGCCGCGTCAAACAGACGCTCGTCAGAACCACGTTGCTCGCCGCGCTGACGGCGGGCCTCGCGATGTCGCTGCAGGGCTGCGTGCTCGGCGTGCTTGGGGCGGCGGCCGGCGGCGGCGCGCTGATCGCGACCGATCGCCGTACGCTCGGCGCGCAGACGGAGGATCGCGAGATCCAGGTCAAGTCGCTCTCGCAAATCAACAACGGGCTGCCGGATCAGTCGCACGTGAACGTGACGGTGTTCAACCGCCGCGTGCTGCTGACGGGCGAAGTGCCGAACAACGCGTCGAAGCAGCGTGCGGAGGAAATCGTACGCGGCATCAACAACGTGAACGGCATCGTCAACGAGCTGTCGGTCGAGCCGTCGTCGTCGCTGTCGTCGCGCGCGAACGACTCGTACCTCGAAGGGCGCGTGAAGTCCCAGCTGATCGCGACGAAGGGGCTGTCGGCGAATTACTACAAGGTCGTCAGCGAGCGCGGCAACGTCTACCTGATGGGGCTCGTGACGGTCGACGAAGGCAATCGCGGCGCCGATGCAGCCAGCCAGGTGCCGGGCGTCGAGAAGGTCGTGAAGGTGTTCCAGTACATCCAGCCGCAGGACGCGCAGGCATTGCAGGCCGCGTCGCCGAGCGTGGCGTCCGGCACGCAGGCCGCTGCCGCGCCTGCGGATGCCGCGACGGTCGGTGCGGTGCCCGATGCGTCGGTCCAGTCCACGCCGCTGCAACCGCCGGCCCCGATCTCGAATTCGTCGAGCGTGCACCCGGGCAACCCGAAGGCAACGCCGCAATGAAGTCGACGCAAATGAAGATCAGGCAATGGATGGTGCAGGGCGCCGCAGCCGCGGCGCTCGCAGCCGGTGCGCTCGGCACGGCGCAGGCGGACGTCGGCGACGGCCTCAAGGTCGCGCGCGGCAACGCGTGCATGGGTTGCCACGCAGTGGACCGCAAGCTCGTCGGTCCGTCGTTCAAGGACATCGCCGCCCGCTACAAGTCCGATCCGCAGGCCGTCGCGAAGCTGTCGAAGAAGGTGAAGGACGGTGGCTCCGGCGTCTGGGGCGCGATTCCGATGCCGGCGCATCCGCGCATGAGCGACGCGGAGGTGCGTTCCGTGGTCGAATGGGTGCTGGCCGGCGCGCCGTCAAAGTGACGCGCCTGGGTGACGGAACCCCTATTGCCAAGCGCGGAAATGCGTGTGTATGATGGTGTGCTGTTGGGGCGGTAGCTCAGCTGGGAGAGCGTCGCGTTCGCAATGCGAAGGTCGGGAGTTCGATCCTCCTCCGCTCCACCAACGGAATTCGAAGGGTTCGGTCGCAAGACCGAACCCTTTTTGTTTTTTCGCGTGCCCGCCCCGCCGCCGTCACCCGCGCCCGAAACTCGGCCGCTTCGGATCGTACGTCCACCCCGGCACCAGATACCGCATCGCCACCGCATCGTCACGGGCCGTGCCGCCGACTTGCGTGTACAGCGCATGCGCAGCCTCGACCTGCGCCATGTCGAGTTCGATCCCGAGCCCAGGCCGCTCGGGCACGGCCACCTGGCCGCCGACGATCTCGAGCGGCTCGCGCGTGAGCCGCGCGTCGCCTTCCTGCCAGATCCAGTGCGTGTCGATCGCGGTGATCGTGCCGGGCGCCGCCGCGGCCGCATGCGTGAACATCGCCAGCGAAACGTCGAAGTGGTTGTTCGAGTGCGAACCCCACGTGAGTCCCCAGTCGCGGCACAGCTGCGCGAGCCGCACCGAACCCTGCATCGTCCAGAAGTGCGGATCGGCGAGCGGAATGTCGACCGCCTGCAGCCGCACCGCGTGATCCATCTGCCGCCAGTCCGTCGCGATCATGTTGGTCGCGGTCGGGATGCCGGTGGCGCGCCGGAATTCGGCCATCACCTCGCGGCCCGAGTAGCCGGCTTCCGGCCCGCACGGGTCCTCCGCATACGCGAGCAGATGACCTTGTCCGCGGCACAGCGCGACGGCTTCGTCGAGTGACCACGCGCCGTTCGGGTCGAGCGTCGCGCGCGCGTCGGGAAAGCGCGCCTTGATCGCCGCGATCGCCTCCATCTCGTCCGCGCCGGCCATCACACCGCCCTTCAGCTTGAAATCGACGAAGCCGTAGCGCTCGACCGCGGCCTCGGCCTGCCGCGCGATCGCGGCCGGCGTGAGCGCGGCTTCGTTGCGCAGACGGAACCACGGATCGGCCGCGTGCATCTCGTCGCGATACGGCAGGTCGGTGCGGCGCCGCTCGCCGATGTAGAACAGGTACGCGAGCATCGGCACCGCGTCGCGCTGCTGGCCATCGCCGAGCAGCGCGGCGACGGGCACGTCGAGATGCTGGCCGAGCAGGTCCAGCAGCGCGGCCTCGATCGCGGTGATCACGTTGTCGAGCCGCAGGTTGATCTCGTGCGGTTGGCGCAGCACGGCCGCCTCGCCGGCCGACGTCACCTCGTGCCGGATCGTGCGTCCCGCCCCCGCGCCGGTGCCGGACAGCGCCGCGCGCACCGCATTGAGCGTCGCCTGGTAACGCCCGATCGACTGGCCGACCACGAGATCGGTCATCCGTTCGAGCGCCTGGCGGATGCCTTCGCCGCCGGGCACTTCGCCCACACCAGTATGGCCGCTGCTGTCGTCGAGGATCACGAGGTTGCGCGTGAAATATGGCGCGTGCGCGCCGCACAGGTTCAGCAGCATGCTGTCGCGGCCGGCGACGGGGATCACCTGCATGCGCGTGACGCGCGGGGTGCCGGCACGGCTGGGTTCGGACATCGGTTCGCTCCTGGTTCCGGTGGCGTGCGGGCCGCTGGGCGCACCGGCGCAGCCCGCGCCGTTCATCATTGAAGCTCGACGCGGCGAATTTCGCCGACGACGAACAGGTAGCAGATCACGGCAACGAGCGCGTGCGCGACGACATACACGAGCGCGCCGTTGAACGAGCCGCTGCGGTCGACGATGTAGCCGATCGCGATCGGCGTCGTAATGCTGGAAAGATTGCCGCACGTATTGAGCAGCGCGCCGCTCAGGCCGGCGATCTGGCGCGGCGCGGTATCGGCGTTGACGGCCCAGCCGAGCGCGCCGAGCCCTTTGCCGAAGAACGACAGCGCCATGAACAGCACGACGAGCACGTGCGAATCGGTGTAGTTGCAGACGATCATCGACATCGACAGCAGCATGCCGATCACGATCGGCACCTTGCGCGCGACCGACAGCGACTGCCCCTGTTTGAGCAGCGCGTCGGACACGATGCCGCCGAGAATCCCGCCGAGGAACCCGCACACGGCCGGGATCGACGCGACGAGCCCCGCGTTGAGGATCGACATCCCGCGCGCCTGCACGAGATAGACGGGAAACCACGTGATGAAGAAGTAGGTGAGGGCGTTGATGCAATACTGCGCGACGTACACGCCGACGAGCATCCGGTTCCTCAGCAGCGCCTTCACGTGACGCATCGACGGGCCGCCGTCGCGCGCGCCGGTCGCCTGGTCGATGTTGACGAGCGCACCGCCTTCGGTGAGGTAGTCGAGCTCCGCGCCGTTGATGCGCGGGTGCGCCTTCGGGTCGTACATCGTGCGGTTCCACACCAGCACGAACGCGAAGCCGAGCACGCCCATCACCGCGAACACCGACTGCCAGCCGTACGCGTGCACGAGCCAGCCCATCAGCGGCGCGAACACGACGGTCGCCGCGTACTGAGCGGCGTTGAAGATCGCCGACGCGGTGCCGCGCTCCGCGGCCGGAAACCACGTGGACACGATCCGGCTGTTGGCCGGGAACGACGGCGCCTCGGCCGCGCCGACCAGGAAGCGCAATCCGAACAGCAGCGCGAACGCGGCCGCGCCGCCGACGAAGCCGATGCCGCCCTGAAGCAGCGTGAACAGCGACCAGAAGAAGATGCTGAACGCATAGACGATGCGCGAGCCGAAGCGGTCGAGCAGCCAGCCGCCCGGCAGTTGCGCGATCACGTACGACCAGCCGAACGCCGAGAAGATGAAGCCCATCTGCACATGGCTCAGGTGCATCGTGCGGGCAAGCGCCGGGCCCGCGATCGCGATCGCCGCGCGATCCGCGTAGTTGATCGTCGTGACCGCAAACAGCACGGTCAGCACGAGCCAGCGCACGCGGGTGCGCCGGGCCGTTGCCGACGCGGACGCCGGCAATGCGTGAAGCGGATTCATGACTGTCTCCTCCGAAGGGCGGAAGGTGCCGTCGTGCGGCTGCGCGTCGATGCGCGCGTTTTTTGTGGTGGCTTGCCGGCCGGAGGCCGGACGCCGATGCCCGGAGGCGGGGCGTCCGGATCATTCTGTCATGGCGAAAATTGCGCTTTCATGCCAATTGCTGACTTGATCGATTCAGGAATTGGATCGATCCGTGGCGTCGGCATGCCTATTTTTACCCGGGTGATATTGACAGCAAATTATACCCGGATAAAAATGGCGTCATTCCGATTCCTGCTCACGGGCAACCACGATGACTTTCTCCATGCTTCTCCCTTCCTACACGGCGTTCGACGGCCACCGGCGCGTCGCGTCGGGCCCGCTCGCGACGGTGGCGGTCGCGGTCCGTCAGGCGGCCGGCGATGCGATGTCCGGCACCATCGTGATCTTCGACGACGCGACCGGCCGCTCGATCGACCTCGACCTGCGCGGCACGGCGGACGATATTCGTGCGCGTTACGCGCCAGTGCCGGGCGAGGCATCCGCGCCCGCCGAGCCCGCCGGCGCGGCCGAACAACGCGGCCGCGGCCGTCCGAAGCTGGGCGTCGTCTCGCGCGAGGTCACGTTGCTGCCGCGTCACTGGGACTGGCTCGCCGCGCAGCCGGGCGGCGCGTCCGTCGCGCTGCGCAAGCTGGTCGAGGACGCGCGGCGCACGCACGCGGCGGCCGACCGGCGCCGCGACGCGCAGACGCGCGCGTACCACTTCATGTCCGCGATCGCGGGCGACCTGCCCGGATTCGAGGAGGCCGCGCGTGCGCTGTATGCGAACGACCTCGAGCGCATGACCGAACTGATTGCCGGCTGGCCGGACGACGTGCGCGACCATGCGCTCGCGCTGGCGCGCGGCGATTTGCCGCCGTCGACCGAAGACTGCTGACGGAGCAGACGACGCGATGACGACGTTCGATCTGAACCGCGGCGCGATCGCGCCGGTCGCCGACGAAGTCGACCTCGTCGACCTGCGCGTGACCGGCACGATCCCGCCCGAACTCGACGGCACGCTGCTGCGCAACGGCCCGAATCCGCCGGGCGGCCGTTTCGAGGGCAACGACGTGCTGTCGTGGTGGCCGGAAGCGGCGATGCTGCACGCGATCGCGTTCGAACGCGGCCGCGCGGCCGGCTACCGGAACCGCTGGGCGCGCACGCGCCGCTGGGCCGATGTGCACGCGCCGGAGCAGGCGCCGCACCTGCCCGACACGAATCCGAACGTGAACGTGCTGCAGCACGCCGGCGAATTGCTCGCGCTGGCGGAAGGCGGCGCGCCGCTCGCGATCACGACCTCGCTCGATACGCTCGGTGCGCCCGCGCGGCACACGGCGTTCGGCGGCGCGATGACCGCGCATCCGAAAGTCGATCCGGTGACGGGCGAACTGATCCTGTTTCGCGCAGACTGGCGCGCGCCGTGGCTGCGCTACGGTGTCGCGGATGCGCAGGGCGTGCAGCGCGTCGACCTCGCCGTCGACGTGCGTGCGCCGTCGATGATGCACGACCTCGCGATCACCGAAACCCGCAGCCTGCTGCTCGACCTGAACGTCGGCTACGACTTCGCGATGCTGAAGCAGGGGCACCGGATGCCGCTGCGCTGGCACGACGACCGCGACGCGCGGATCGGCGTGATGCCGCGCCACGGCGGCGACGTGCGCTGGTTCGGCATCGAGCCGTGCTTCATCCAGCACGTCGTGAATGCGTACGACTGCGATGCGTCGTGCATCGTGCTCGATGCGGTGCGCTATCCGTGGTTCCTGCGGCTCGACGCGCGCACGGCCCGTTTCGCCGACAACCCGGTCGGCGAGCTGTGGCGTTACGTGATCGATACCGCGAACGGGCTGATCGACGAAGGGCCGCTGGCCGACGGCGGCATCGAGCTGCCGCGCATCAACGAAAGCCGGACGGGGCGCCGCTACCGCTACCTGTATGCGGTCGAGCAGCCGAACAACGCCGAGATGCGCGGCGTGATGCGCTTCGACCACGTGCGCGGCACGACGACCCGCTACGCGGTGCCGGCCGGCGACCAGAACGGTGAGCCGGTGTTCGTGCCGCGCCCGGGCGGCACCGAGGAGGACGACGGCTGGCTGCTGGTGGTGGTCTACCGCGCGGCGACGGATACGAGCGACGTCGTGATCCTCGATGCGCGCGCGATCGACGCGGCGCCGGTCGCGACCGTGCACCTGCCGCGCCGCGTGCCGGCCGGGTTCCACGGCGCGTGGGTGCCGCGCGAGCGTCGGGCGTGAGCGGCCGCGCGCGTCACTGCGCGCGCAATGCGTCGACGATGTTCAGCCGCGCGGCACGCATCGCCGGCAGGAAGCCGCCGACGAGCCCCATCACGAGTGAGAACAGCAGCGTCTTCACGACGATCGCGGGCGTCAGCACGAAACGAAACGACAGGTCCGCGAAGGTCTGGAAGTTGGTCGTCGAGAACGACGCGAACTCCATCAGCGACGCGCACGCGAGCCCCGCGACGCCGCCGACGAAGCCGAGCAGCAGCGCCTCCAGCAGGAACGCGGCGAGCACGTTCATGCGCTTGAAGCCGAGCGCGCGCAGCGTGCCGATTTCGGCGGTGCGGTTCGCGACCGACGCATACATCGTGATCATCGCGCCGATCATCGCGGCGATCGAGAAGATCGTCGACAGCGTGATGCCCAGGATGTTGATGAAGGTCGACAACGCCTTCGACTGGTCGCCGTAAAACGTCTGCTCGCGTTTCGCTTCATCCGTCAGGCGCGGGTCGACGTCGATGTCGGCCTTGAAGCGCGCGAAGCCTTCGGCGCTCGGGATGCGCAGCACCATCGACGAATAGCTGGTGCGCCGGAACGACTGCATCAGCTGGTCGACGTCGCCCCAGATCTCCGAGTCGAAGCCGCTGCCGCCCGCGTCGAAGATGCCGACGATGGTCCAGTCGCGCTGCGCGAAATGCAGGCTGTCGCCGAGCTGCGTGCCGCTGAAGCCCTTCGCGATCGCGCTGCCGACGATGATCTCCGACGAGCCGGGCGTGAACATGCGGCCGGCGACGAGCTTCACGTGCGGGCGCAGCGCGAGGCCGGCCGGCGACACGCCGCGGATCACGACGTTCGACGGCTTGCCGGACGACGTCTTCACCAGCGAAATCAGCACGACCGCTTCCTTCGACACGAGCGGCCGGCCGTCGGGGCCGAGCGCGACGGCCGGGTGCATCTCGAGCGCGTTGGCCTGCTGGTGGTCGATCGCACTCTGAATCTCGGTTTCCGCGCCCTTGCGGATCACCACCGCGTTGTCCGGTTCGCCGGTCGACACGAGCGTCTGCGTGAGCCCCGCGTCGAGCATCTGCACCGTCGCGAACACGAAGATCACCAGCGCCATCCCGCCCGCGGTGAGCGCGGTGGTGAGCCGGCGGGTCCACAGGTTGCGCGCGATGTAGGTGAGTGGAATGGCCATGCGCTTATCCGATCGCCCGCAGGCCTTCGACCACGCGCACGCGCGCCGCCTGCCACGCGGGCACGAGCGCGGCCGCGAGGCCGACCGCGACCGAGCATGCGGCCTGCAGCGCCATCGTTTCGGCCGACACCTTGAATACCGGGAAGATGCCGCCCGCGGCCTGCTTGAAGAGGCTCGCGGCCGGCGGTGTCGCGAGCATCGCGAGCCCGCCGCCGACCACCGCGATCACGACCGATTCGCCGAACACGATCAGCGCGAGAAAGCCGGGGCCGAAGCCGAGCGCCTTCAGCGTCGCGTATTCGGCGGTGCGTTCGCGCGCGCTCATCGCCATCGCGTTGGCCATCACGGCCATGATGATCAGGATCACCACGTACGACACGACGCGGATCGCCGCGATGATCTGGTTCGACATCGCGACGAAGCCGAGCTGGAACGCCTGCTCGGTCTCGGTCAGCGTTTCGGCGAGCGAATTCTTGAACACCGCGTCGACGTTGCGCGCGATCGCGGCGCCGTCGTCCGGGTTCGCGACCCCGAGCACGAACACGCCGACCTGGTCGGCCTGCTTCGGCGTTCGCTTGCGCACCGTCTCGTTCAGGTAATCCCAGTGGAACACCAGCTGGCGCGTGATCGTCGAATCGTCGCGGCCGTCGAGAATGCCGCGCACGACGAAGTCCCACGTGCCCGGATAGATCGTGCCTTTCAGCGGAATCACGTCGCCGACCTTGAAGCCGAACTGCGTCGCGAGCTGGCGCCCGACGAGGCAGCCGCGGCGGTCGCGGTCGTAGTCGGCGCGCTGCTGCGCCGGGAGGATGAATTCCGGATACAGGTCGAGATAGTTCTCCGATACCGCGAAGCTCGCGAAGAAGTTCTTCGGGTCGCGGTAGATGCCGCCGAACCAGTTCGAGCGGACCACGGCCGTCACGCCGTCGACGCCGCGGATCCGGTTCTCGTAGCTGACCGGCAGCGGGAATACGAGCGAGATCGCGTTGCGCGTGACGAGCCGGCCGCTGGACGCGGCGGCCGCGCCTGCGTACCACGCGTCGACGACGGTGTGCAGCAGCCCGAACGCCAGCACCGCGATGGTCAATCCGAGCACGGTCAGCAGCGTGCGCAGCCGGTGCCGCAGCGCATTGCGCCCGATCAGCTTCAGCAGGTACATCGCGCGCGCTCCCGTCCGTCAGACGGCGTGCCCATCGATCAGCTCCCCTTTTTCCAGATGCACGAGCGAGCGCGCGGCGGCGGCGGCGTGCGCATCGTGGGTCACCATGATGATCGTCTTGCCGAGCTCGGCGTTCATCCGCTGCAGCATCGCGAGCACGTCGGTGGCCGATGCGCGGTCGAGGTCGCCGGTCGGCTCGTCGGCGACGATCAGCACCGGATCGGTGATCAACGCGCGCGCGATCGCGACGCGCTGCTGCTGGCCGCCCGACAGCTCGGACGGGTAATGGGTCGTCCGGTCGCCGAGATTCACCATGTCGAGCACCATCTCGACGCGCTCGCGCCGTTCGCGGCGCGACAGGTGCGTGAGCATCAGCGGCAGCTCGACGTTCTCGAATGCGGTGAGCACGGGCATCAGGTTGTAGAACTGGAAGATGAAGCCGACGTTCGCCGCACGCCATTCGGCCAGTTGCGCCTCCTCGAGCCGCGAGATGTCGAGGCCGCCCACGCGCAGCTCGCCGCTGTCGGGCCGGTCGATGCCGGCGACGAGATTGAGCAGCGTGCTCTTGCCGGAACCCGACGGCCCCATCAGCGCGACGAAGTCGCCTTCGCCGATGTCGAGCGTGATGTCGGTCAGCACCGGCACGACCTGGTTGCCGCGCCGGTACGACTTCGCGACGTGGCTGATCTCGACGAGCGGCGGCGAGGCGTCGTTCACGCGCGCCACGTTACTTCTTCGCGACGGCCACTTTCGCGCCGTCCTTCAGCTTCGCGCCCGGCGCGAGCACGACCGTGTCGCCCGGCTTCACGCCGCCGATCGCGACGAGTTCGCCGATCCGCGCGCCCTTGGTCACCGCCGTTGCATGCACGGTGTCGTCCTTCACGACGAACACGACCGGCCGGCCGTCGCGCTCGACCACCGCGCTCGCCTGCACGGCCGTCACCGGCTGCCGGTCCTGCGGCGACGCGGGCTTCGACAGGAACGCGATCTTCGCGCTCATGTCGGGCAGCACGCGCTCGTCGCGGTCGACGAAACGCACCTTCACGAGCACCGTCGCCTTCGACCGGTCGACGGTCGGCACGATGCGCGACACGCGCCCCGCGAAGCGCATGTCGGGCAGCGCGTCGAGCTGGATCTCGCACGGCTGCTCCGCGCGGATCTTCGCGATGTTCGATTCGGCGACGTCGGCCTCGACTTCGAGCGTGTCCATGTCGGCGATCGTCACGACCGCGCCCTTGCTGTCCGACGCGGACGAGAACGGCGTGATGTTGTCGCCGACGTTCGCGTGCTTTGCCAGCACGATGCCGTCGAATGGCGCGCGGATCACCGTCTGATCGACCGCGACCTGCGCGGCCTGCGCATTGGCCTCGGCGGACGCGATCGCGGCCTCGTCGCTGTTGAGCGATGCGCGCGCCTTGTTCACGCGGGCCGTGTCGATGTCGAGCTGTGCGGCCGGCACCGCGCCCTTCGGCGCGAGCGCGGCGGTGCGGCGCAGCGCGATCTCCGCGTCCTTCAGCTCCGCCTGAGCGACGCCGAGGTTGGCACGGGAGACTTGCGCCTGGGCGCGTGCCTGCGCCAGCGACGCTTCTACGTCGCTGCTTTCGAGCCGCGCGATGATCTCGTCCTTTTTCACGCGCGTGCCTTCGAGCACGCCGAGCCATTCGACGCGCCCCTGGCCTTTCGACGCGACCGCGGCCTTGCGCTGCGGCACGACGTAGCCGGTCGCGTTGAGCTGGGTGTCGTTCTGGTACGGGTAGGCGGACGTGACGGCGGTCGTGTCGACCGTCGGGCGGCCGGTGAGCGCCAGCACGGCAACGATCGCGACGATGACGAGCGCGGCGGCGACCGCATAGCGGACCCACCGGCGCCGGCGTGGCGCGGTTGCGACAGGACGCCGGTCGATTTTCAGTTTGTCCAGATTGTGATCGGGCAATTTGGGCGCCTCGCGACGGCGGCGGTCCGTGACCGGCCGCGTCCGGTTGGGACGGAAGGAGGCCAGTATAGCGTCGCCGCGGCGGGCGCGAGAGACGGTTTGTCGGACGATTGATACACGTCCCGCGGCGCATCGCGCGGGCCCGAAACCGGCGCCCCCGGGGAAACCCGAGGGATGCACGCCGCATGTCAACTCGTCGCGCGGGCGATGCGTTATGGACCCAGTGCGTCAGTATTTGTCGAGGCGAAAAGGCATGAGCCGACCCGCCCGGCGGCGACCGGCGATCCGGCGCGACTGATGTTCCGATGCGGATGCCTCGCATCTCTTACCGGTACGTTTGACTTTTTCTCCGCTAAAGGAAGAACAATGAAGAAGACGCTCGCTTCGATCATGACCGCAGCAATTGCTCTCGCATCGGTTTCGGCATTCGCACAGGAGTCGGCGTCGGCTCCGGCAGGCGCGATGGCACCTGCTTCCGCACCGATGAAGAAGGATCACACCAAGCCGAAGCACATGCTGAAGCACCACGGTTCGGCAAAGGGCAAGGCGAAGGCCGCAGCCGCTTCGGCCGCCGGCACGAACGACGCGGGCGCAGCGAACTAAGCGCGCTTCGTCGGCGCTGGCGCTGCCAGCGATCCGTCGCGAAACCCCGCACGCTTCGGCATGCGGGGTTTTGTTTTTTCAGGCGTCCGCCACGTCCGGAACGTCGGGGGCACCGGCCGGCGGCGCGCGCATCGCGTCGACCACGGCGCGCATCCGGCGCCAGTGCGATCCTTCCCAGAACACCCGCTGGCACACGTCGCACGCGGCAAAGCGCCGGTGCCGCTGCCGGACGCCGGCCGGCACGCGCGGCGCGGCGTCCGCCGCATCGAGCGCGTGCAGCGGCGCGTTGCAGCGCAGGCACAGCCGGAACGGCCACATGTGCGGCGCGAGGTCGAGCCGTGCGAACAGCTCGCGCAACTGCGCGTCCGGCTGCTGCGCGTGCAGGTAGCAGCCGCGTGCGACCGCGCGGCGCTTCAGCAGCTCGCGGTCGCGTGTCAGCACGATCCGGCCTTCGCGCGAGGCGAGCGCGACGAGTTCGTCGTCGCGGTAGTGGTTGTCGTAGCAGGTGTCGAAGCCGGCGAGGCGCAGCAGCTGCGCAAGGCCGCCGAGGTGCGCGTCGGCGACGAAGCGCCAGCGATCCGGTTGCGGCAGCGGGGATGCGGCCGACGGCTGCGCGCGCTCCGGATGGATGTCGACGCGGTCGCCGTCGCCGAGCGGCCGGTCGAGGGCGGACGGTGCGCCGTTCACGCAGAGCCGGCCGATTTCCGTATGCGGGACGCCGAGCGCCTCGATCGCATGTTTGACCGTCGCGTCGCGGGAAAAAGCGTGCGCGAACGCGCGCTCGCGCTGGGCGCGAGCGAGAAATGCGTTCAGTTCACCGTGGAAGCGGAAGATCGCGGTCGCCATCCGGGCAGTATCGCACCGCGTGCAGCCGGTCGCGGGGGCTGCAGGTCACCGCCATCTGTGTTTAACTCGACGCTTCACGAGTCGAAGGAGCGGGGAAATGGATCTCGGATTTATCGGGCTGGGCGAAATGGGGCAGGCGATCGCGACGAACCTGCTGAAGGCGGGGCATGCCGTGCGGGTCTGGAATCGGTCGCGCGAGCGCGCCGAGCCGCTCGCCGCGCTCGGCGCACAGATCGTCGCGACGCCTGCCGACGCGTTTCGCGGCGATGCCGTTTTCTCGATGCTCGCCGACGATGCCGCGGCGCGCGAAGTATTCGACGACGCGCTGCTCGCGCAGGCGCCGCGCGGCCTGATCCACGTGAACATGGCCACGGTGTCGGTCGCGCTCGCCGAGTCGCTCGCGCACGCGCATGCGTCGCGCGGCCTCGCGTACGTCGCCGCGCCCGTGATGGGGCGTCCGGACGTCGCGGCCGCCGCGCGCCTGACGATCATGGCCGGCGGCCCGGCCGAGGCAATCGACCGCGTGCAGCCGCTGTTCGACGCGATCGGCCAGAAGACCTGGCGCTTCGGCTCGCTGCCGCAGCACGCGAACGTCGCGAAGATCGCCGCGAATTTCACGCTCGCGTCGGCGATCGAGACGCTTGGCGAGGCGTCCGCGCTGCTCGGCGCGCACGGCGTCGCGATGCGCGACTTCCTCGACGTCATCACGAACAGCGTGTTTCCGGGGCCCGTCTACGAAGGCTATGGCGGGATGATCGCCGAGCGCAGCTACGAGCCCGCGCGTTTCAAGGCGCGCCTCGGGCTGAAGGACGTGCGGCTCGCGCTGCAGGCCGGCGACGCCGCGTCGGTCCCGCTGCCGGTGGCGAGCGTCGTGCGCGACAGCCTGCTCGATGCGCTCGCGCACGGCGGCGGCGAACAGGACTTCGCGGTGCTCGGCGAAGTTGCGCTGCGCCGCGCGGGCCGCTGAGCCGGCGCGGGACAGACACGCCGCGCGCGCGGCATAATCGACATTTCGTTTCTCTTTCGTTCGGGGTGGTCATGAACCTGCATACGTGGTGGCTTTTCGTGGCGACGGTGTTCGTCGTGTCGGCGATTCCGGGTCCGAACATGCTGCTCGTGATGACCCACGGCGCGCGGCACGGGCTGCGGCGTTCGGCGTGGACGATGGCCGGCTGTCTCACCGCGCTGGTGCTGATGCTGTCGGTGTCGGCGGCGGGCCTCGGTGCCGTGCTCGAGGCCTGGCCGGCGATGTTCAACACGTTGCGCTTTGCGGGCGCGGCCTACCTGATCTATCTCGGCGTGAAGGCGTGGCGCGCGCGCGTCGACGACGAACAGCCTGCCGCCGACGTCGAAACCGTGTCGCGCCAGGTCGCGTCGGCATCGCGCTCGGCGCTGTTCCGCAACGGTTTCCTGGTCGCGGGCAGCAACCCGAAGGCGATCCTGTTCGCGGCCGCGCTGCTGCCGCAGTTCATCAACGCATCCGAGTCGACGCTGCCGCAGTTCGGCATCCTCGTCGTCACGTTCGCGGTGATCGAGGTCAGCTGGTATCTCGTCTACGCGTCGTTCGGCACGCGCATCGGCGCGACGCTGAAGAGCCAGAGCGTCGCGAAGGTCTTCAACCGGCTGACGGGCGGCATCTTCGTCGGTTTCGGTGCGATGATGGCGCTGGTCCGTCACTGAATTAAGCCCGCGCGGTCCGCCGGACGCCCCGCACCTCGTCAGAGGGCGGGGCGTTTTCCTGTCCGGGCCCGCGTCACGCGCGCGGCCAGGCGGCGGCGGAGGCCCGGCGGCTCGCCGACAAGCTGAACGCCGCTGCCGCGCCTGCGAACGCGAAGCCGACGCCGCACACGGCGCTCCACCCGCCCCACGCCCATGCGCTGCCCGCGAGCGCCGCGCCGAGCGCCCCGCCGACGAAGAACAACCCGACGAACAGCCCGTTCAGACGCCCGCGCGCGGCCGGATTCAGCAGGTTGATTTCCCGGCGGCCGATCGTCTGGTCGACGATCACGCCCGCGTCGAGCAGCGCCGCGCCGCTGGCCAGCAGCGCCAGCGCGAGCCCGCGGTGCGCGTGCGCATCGAAGCCGAACCAGCCGGCGCCGGCGATGCCGAGCACGGTGAGCGCGGCGAGCATCGTCACGTGCGCGATGCGCTGCGCGGCCGGGCCGTGGCCGCGATCGCCGGCGAGGCCGGCCAACGGTGTGACGATCGCACCGCTTGCGCCGGCGAATGCGAACAGCGCGATTCCGTGCAGGTCGAGGCCGAACGGCGGCTGCGCGAGCCGCAGCCCGACGGCGGTCCAGAACGCGCTGAACGTGGCCATCGCGAGCGCGGCCGACAGCGCATGTCGGCGCAGCACCGGCTCGTCGGCCAGCAGGCGGCCCATCGACGCGAGCAGCGCGCGATAGCCGGCCGTCACCGGCGGTACGCGCGGCGGCAGGCGCCGCGCGAGCACCGCCGCGATCGACGCGTTCGCGAGCGCGGCCAGCGCGTAGAACGCACGCCAGCCGGCCGTGCCCGCGATCAGGCTGGCGAGTGGCCGCGACAGCAGGATGCCGAGCATCAATCCGCTCATCACGTTGCCGACTGCCCGCCCGCGCTGCGCTTCGGGCGCCATCGACGCGGCCATCGGCACCAGCATCTGGATCACGCTCGACGCGGCGCCCGCGGCCAGCGTCGCGAGCAGGAAGACGGTGCCGGACCGCGTGAACGCCGGCAGCGCGAGCGCGGTCGCGCACGCGACGAGCGTCGCCACGATCAGACGGCGGTTCTCGAGCAGGTCGACGAGCGGCACCAGCAGCACGAGGCCCGCTGCGTACCCGAGCTGCGGCAGCATCGCGACGAGGCCCGTGAGGCCGGGCGGCAGCTGCAGGTCAGCGCTGATCGTGCCGGTCAGCGGCTGCGCCGCGAACAGGTCCATCACGATCACGCCGACCGTCGCGGCGAAGAAGAGCGTCATGCCTGCACTGAGCACGGGCGGTGCGCCGCGCGCGGGGTGACCGGCGGGCGGGCAGGAATCGACAGGGCAGTTCATCGGAGGCCTCGGGTCTTGAGCGAAGGAAGTCCCATCGTAGGTGCCCGATGTTTATGCGACAATTGAAATATGTCTAACATGATTATGCGAGTTTGCTTTGAATACGCGTGATCTCCAGGCGTTCGTCGCGGTAGTCGACAGCGGGTCGATGGTCGCCGCCGCCGCGAAGCTCCATCTGACGCAACCGGGCCTCACGCGACGCGTGCAGAACCTCGAGACGCTGCTGGGCATGCCGCTGCTCGAGCGGCAGAGCAAGCCGCTGAAGCCCACGGCCGCCGGCCGCGACGTCTATGCGCTCGCGCGCAACGTGCTGGGTGCGGTCGACGAATTGATGGCGGCTGGCGCACCCGACAGCGAGCCGTCCGGCGAACTGCGCATCGGCGTGCCGCCGTTCCTGTCCGAGCTGGCACTCGAGCGGCCGATCGACCAGCTGCGCGACACGTTTCCGCGACTGACGCTGCGCGTGACGGCAGGCTGGTCGCCGGCGCTGGTGCAGGGCATCGAGCGCGGCACGCTCGATGTCGCGACGGTCATGGTGCCGACCAGCGCGGCGCTACCCGACACGCTGACGGCCACGCTGCTCGGCACGCAGCCGACCGTGCTCGTCGCCGCGCGCGACTTCCCGCTGCCGGACGGCCCTCTGTCGCTCGATGTGCTGTCGGGTTTTCCGTGGGTGCTGAGCCAGGACGGCTGCGGGATGCGTTCGGCGCTGAGCCGTGCGCTCGGCGCGGCCGGGCTGCCGTTCGACGTCGCGGTCGAGGCGTTCGGTTCGGAGTTGCAGTTGTCGCTCGTCGCGCGCGGTGCGGGCATCGGGATCGCGTCGCCGAATGCGCTGGCGCGCAGTGCGCATCGCGATGCACTGAGGGTGGTGGAAACGGCAGGGTTGGAGACGCGGATCAACGTGTGGATCGTGCACGGTGCGTTGCCGGGCCGCCTGACACGGCCGGTCGCGCTGCTGCGCGATGCGCTGGGAGCGGTGCTCGACCGGGAGAATGAGAAGGGGTCGGATGCGAACTAACGCGCTAGAGTACGCATTCGAGGGAAAATCCTGATTTTCTCTACGGAAATGTTGCAATGCGGAAATCAATTCGCTATAGTTACACCTGTCTCCTCCATGTCTCCTCTGATATGGATTCAGCCCGCCTCTTAGGCGGGCTTTTTTTTGCCCGCGTTTTTTGCACGGGCCATCCATTCGTCCTCTGTCCGTCCTCCGTTGTCGGCGTCAGAACTTGTAGGTCATCCCGACATAGCTGATGATCGGGTCGGCCTTCAGGTCCGATTTCGACTCGGCGAGCACCGTGCCGTCGGCCGCCTTGATCGTCACCGTCGACGTCGTCTTCAGCGGGATGTAGGTCACCGACGCGATCAGCCCGAAATGCTCCGTCATGTTGTACTGCAGGCCCGCGTTGAACACCGGCTGCCACGACGACGACGCCTTCGCCTCCACCGATGTCGTACCCGGCTTGCCCGCGCCCGCCGCGAGAATCGCGCCGAGGTTGTCCTGCGTCTGCTTGATGAAGTTCGTGTTGAGCTGCAGGTCGCTGAACCAGTTGTACGACACGCCGAGGCCGAGGAACGGCCGGAACTTCGCGGTCGCCTGCCCGAAGTAGTACTGCAGCAGCACGGCCGGGCTCCACTGCCGCACGCTCTTCACGATCGGGTTCACCGACGCCAGCCCGATGTTCTGCGTGCCGAGCGCGCCGGCCGGGCCGGGCGGCTTGATCGTGCCCTGGCCCGACACCTTGAACACCGGCGGCACGCCGGCCACCGACGTGACCGCGATGTGGTCGGTCAGGAAGTGGCTGACCGTCAGGCCGACGGTGTCGGCACCGCTCGTGCGCAGCCCGGTGCCCGGCGACGTGAACGACGGCGGCAGCCGCAGCGGCGTGTTGATCGGCGTCGGCGCGACGTTGGTCGTCATCGGCGTGCTGCTTTGCTGCGGCATCACGTGGAACCAGCCCAGCGTGACGACGTTGCTGCCGGCGCTCTGCGCGTGCGCCGCGAGCGGCGCCAGGGTGGCGGCGCCGGCCGCCGCGCAAAGAAGGGTCCTCTTCATCACGGCTTGCCTCCGCTTACTGGACGAACGCGCCGATCGTGAAATACGGCGTCGAACCCGCGTTGTCGAGGAAACCGAACACGCCACCCGTGAAGATGAACTTGCCGGTCGGCGACGTGCTGCCCGAACCCGTGTGGATCGTCGTGACCGTGCCCGGCACCGTCTGCGTGTAGTCCAGGTCGAGCGCGGTCGCGAGCGATGCCTGCGACGGCTGGAACGGATCGAGCAGCGTGGCCTGGTTGTTGATCAGCGCGGTGGTCCGGTAGTCGAACTGGCTGTCGACGCCGATGTATTCGCCGTTCTGCGAGCCGGCCGCGATCGCGGTCTGCGGCGAGAGGATCGAGATGCTCGATTCGTCGTCGGCGGTCAGGCCCGGCACGCCGTTGTTGTCGGGCGTCGGGTTCGGGTTCGCGACGCCCGTGCGCACGAGGATCGGCACCAGCTGGTTGCGCAGCTTGCCGACGATCATGAAGCCCTTGCCCTGCGGCGTCGCCGACAGCGTCGGCTTCAGCTGGCTCTGGTAGTTGTTGCTCTGGAACGCGCCGCTGCCGTCGGCCGACTGCACGAAGTTCGTGCCCTGCTGCATGCACGCGCCGCCGGCGAACTGGCCGGTCGTGTCGCACTTGGTCCACGTGCCGTCCGCGTTGATCGTTACCTTGGCGTCGATCGACGCCGGCGCGAATTTCTGCGACGGCACTTCGCCGAAGCCGATGTGGCTGTAAGTGCCCGCGACCTTCGTGATGTCGGTTTCGATCGACGAGAAGCCGATGAACGGGTAGTACGGGAATTTCGTGTCGGGCACCGCGGCCTGGCCGAGCACGCCGTCGAACTGGATTTCCTTGCCTGGAATCGTGCCGCCCGCCACGCCGAAGCCGACGAAGATGCGCGCCGGGCGCGACGCATCGAGGCTCGCGCCATTCAGCCGGAACGCGCACTGGTTCAGCTTGTTGGTCGGCAGCAGCGTTTCCTGCGTGAGCGTGCCGCTGTCGACGGTGCCCGCGCGGGTCGGCGTGACGGTGCCGGTCTTTTGCGGAACCGCCGATTCGACATAGGTGACCTGCCAGGTCATCTTGGTCGTATCGAGCTGGACCTTGGCCAGTTCGCCGCTGCCCGCGCCGCCGGTAAACACGGTGCTGTAGTCGAGCGTCGCGGGGCAGAGCCGGTCTTCGACGAGCGGGGGCGGATTGTCGCTGCCGCCACCACATGCGGAAAGAAGGGGGGCGGCAAGGGCCGCCGCCAGAACGAGGTTGCGCTTCATGTTGCTCCTCCAGATTTGTCTTGTCAGGCGGCCGGCTCCCTGTCGACCGCTTCTGTTGCTTGTGCTTGTGCTCGTGCTGCCTGCGCCGTGCCGGGGCGCCGTCTTTCGTGCCTTCCCTGCATCCCGCGGCGGCCTATCGAGCGCCGCCGCGTCCCCGATCGTTACTTGCTGATCTGTGCGCCCACGCCGAAGTACGGTGTCGACGACGTGCTCGAGTTCGCCGACGTCGACGTGACGCCGCCGTTCACCGTGCCCTGGATGAGCGCCGCGTACAGGCCGCCCGTCGCGATCACCACGCCCGATGCGGACGGATAGGTCGCACCGCTTGCCGGCGTCGTCGTCGCGTTGAGCAGGCCCGGCGTTCCCTGGCCGTAGTCGAGCGTGAAGGCGTCTTCCTCTGCCTGCGTGGTCGGGTTGATGAACGACGCGTTGCTGCCGCGGATCAGTGCGGCCGTGTACTTGAAGTTCGAATCGGCGCCCGCGTAGCCGCCGTCGATCGCGCCCGACTGGATCGCGGTCGCCGCGCCGAGCACCGCGATGCCCGATTCGTCGTCGACCTGCGCGTCGGTATGCAGCGGCGGCGTGCCGAGGTTCACGTTGCCCGTGCGCACGACCACCGGCACGGTCGCGCCGTTGAGCTGGCCGATCACCATGTGCGCGGTGGCCGACTTGCCGGTTGCGCCGATCAGCGGCAGCTTCGTCTGCGGCAGGATCTGCGGCGCCTTCGCGCTGTTGAGGTAGCCGCCGGTCGCGTTCACTGTCCATGGATCGCCGGTCGTCTGGCAGCCGCCGGCATTCGTCGACGTGCATGCGCCGTTCGCGTCGAACGTCTCGCTCGAATTCGTGCCCTTCGTCGCGTAGTTACCCGACGGCACAAGGTGGTAAATCAGCGCGTTGTACGTGCCCGGCAGCTTCGTGAGGTCGGTCGTCGTGTTCGCGAAGCCGAGGAACGGATAGAAGTCGAAGTGGCGATTGGGCACCTGCCCGACGTTCTGGATCACGCCCGGGATGATCGTCAGCCCGTCGTACTGAACCGTCGCGCCGGGGATGCCGCCGCCCGCCACGCCCATGCCGACCAGCAGCATCGGCGGGTTCGCCTGGTTGAAGTCGGCGGCCGTCGAATAGGTCGAGCCGTTCGGTGCCGTGCCCGAACCCGGCGTGAGCACGAACGCGCAGCGCGTCTGTTCCGCGGTCGGCAGCGTGCCGGTCGGCGGGTGGACGACCTTGCCGGTGATCGTCGTGCCAGCGCGGCTCGGCGTGACCGTGCCGGTCGCGAGCGGAATCGGCGACTCGAGCCACTTGAGCGTGTACGTCATCGCGACCGCGTCGATGTTGACGCTGACGATCTCGCCGCTACCGGCGCCGCCGAGGTACGTGCTCTTGACGATGTCGGCGTCGGCCGGGCACAGCGCGCCGTTTATCGGCTGCGACGGCGGCGGCCCTTGCGTGCCGCAACTCGATCCGGAACATTGGGGTGCTTCGATGGGCGCGGGCGAGCCGCCGTCCCCTCCACCACAGGCGATCAGGAAAGGGGCGATGGCAAAGGCCGTTGCCACCCCCTTCGATAAGGCGTGCGACATGCCGCTGTCTCCAATCGTTTAATTGTGCGAGCTAATGTCGCTGCCTGGATTTTTGCTGTCAATTGATGAACTCGTCTAAAAAAGACGATTGAAACAGCGTGCACGCGATGAATCCTCGCAGGATCGGGATTTCAGTAAGAATTAAAACGCGTGAAGGGTGCTGGAGTGCTGCCGGAGTGGGGTGGCTGCCACGCTCGGACGGCTCTCGAGGCCCTCACGCGTATAACGGCAGCGTTTAAAGCGGCGGTATCCGGTTTATCCCTATTCGGGATTGACTGGAGAGAATTCGGGTAATTAATTCATCGGTAATCGCGCAATGGAAAGCTTGTAAATATTTGTAAATGTGCGAACCGGATTTTATTGATTGCCTGATGCGGGAAAATAAAAAGCCGGCCAGCGGCCGGCTTTGCATCGCATGCAAGCGCAATCAGCGTTTGAGGCCTGCATCCTCGGCGGCGCCGATGTTGAGGTTCATGCACTGGATCGCGGCGCCCGATGCGCCCTTGCCCAGGTTGTCGAGGCGCGCGACCGTGACGAAGCGCTCTTCGTTGCCGAACACGAACAGGTCGACGCGGTTCGTGTCGTTGTTCGCCTGCACGTCGAAGAAGCCGCTGTCGAGGTTCGCATCCGCGTTGAACGGCGCGACGCGCACGAATGGTTCGTCCGCGTAGTACTCGGCGAACACGCGCTGCACGTCCTGCGGCGTCGCGCGCTTCGCGAGCTGTTCGGGCGAGAAGTAGGTCGTCACGGCCAGGCCCTTCAGGAACGGGCCGACGATCGGCGTGAAGATCGGCGCGTGCGCGAGGCCCGTGTGCGCGGCCATTTCCGGCAGGTGCTTGTGCGCAAGCGCGAGCGCGTACGGACGCGGGCTCGCGAGCTTGCCGCCCGGGGCCGCGTTTTCGTATTCGGCGATCATCGACTTGCCGCCGCCGCTGTAGCCGGTGATCGAGTAGCTGTGCGCGGCGAAGGTCGGCGCGACGATGCCGGCATCCACGAGCGGGCGCATCGCGAGCACGAACGCCGATGCATGGCAGCCCGGCACGGCGATGCGCTTCGACGTGCGAATCTTCTCGCGCTGCGCGCGCGTCAGTTCCGGCAGGCCGTACGCCCAGTCGGCGTTCGTGCGGAACGCGGTGCTCGCGTCGATCAGCGTCGTGTTCGGGTTCTCGACCAGCGATGCCGATTCGCGCGACGCGACGTCCGGCAGGCACAGGAACGTGACGTCCGATGCGTTGATCAGGCGGCGGCGCTCGTCGACGTCCTTGCGCTTCGCTTCATCGATGCGCAGGATCTCGATGTCGTTGCGCGCCGACAGGTATTCGAAGATCTTCAGGCCGGTCGTACCTTCCTGGCCGTCGACAAAAACTTTGGTGCTCATTTCGTTCTCGCTGAATGAAACGGGAGCCGCGGCGCCCTGAAACCGCCATTTTAAGACCTCATCCGGCGGGCCTGCACCGCACGGGGCGAAAAAAAGACGGCCCGCGGGCCGTCTCGTACCGCGCTCGCGCGCCTGCGCGGCATGGCCGCGTCACCGGCGGCGCGACCGGGCGCGCGTGCCGCCGCGTTCAGCGGCCGCCGGCCAGCCAGCGGGCGGTCGCCTCTGCGACGCGCCGGCCGAACGCCTTCGCGGTCTCGAGGTCGCCCGGCAGCGGGCCCTCGTCGGGCGTCGCGTCCGCCGGCGACTGCGCGAGCAGGCCCGTGAAGCCGCCGACGTAGTTGATGTCGTTGCGGGTGGCCGCCTTCGAGTTGGCCGGCATCATGCCCGTGCCGACCCACACCATCCCATGCTGCATCGCCAGTGTGACGAAATACTGAATGGTCGAGAACTTGTCGCCGTTCATCGTCGCGGAGTTCGTGAAGCCCGCGGCGATCTTGTCCTTCCATTTCTGCGTGAACCACGGCTTCGACGTGGCATCGGCGAACTGCTTGAACTGCGCGGACGGGCCGCCCATGTAGGTCGGCGCGCCGAAGACGATCGCGTCCGCCGCGTCGAGCGCGGCCCAGCCCGCGTCGTCGAGTTCGCCGACGGCGATCAGGCGTGCGGTGGCGCCGGCGTCCTGCGCGCCTGCGTGGACGGCGTCGGCCAGTTTCTGTGTGTGACCGTAGCCGCTGTGATAGACGATGACGATGTTCGACATGAAGCGTTCTCCGGAAGGGGACGAAACGGCGGGCGTCGCGGCCTGCCGCGTCACGCGCCGCGACGGATGCGCGGCGGGATGCCGCGACCGGTGACGCCGAGTCTAGCAAGCCGAAATGACGGGAGAAAAGCACGCAGGCGGGGCGGGGAAAGGCGCGGGCGCGGGCGATCGACGCCGGAGACACGCGCAACGGGGCGGGCGGCGGCGCGTGAGCGCTCACTGTCCGTAAGTGACCGTGAGCCGCGCGGTGCCGATCGTCAGCGTGCCGATCTCGTGCTCGAACATCGGCGCGGGGCGCCCCTGCGCGACGCGCAGGTCCGTGCCCTTCAGCGCATAGACGGTGATCACGTAGCGGTGCGGCTTGCCGGGCGGCGGGCACGGGCCGCCGTAGCCGTCGATCCCGAAGTCGTTGCGCGCCTCGCTCGCGCCGATGCGGCGCAGGAAGCCCGACGCGCTCGCGTCGGCCGGCAGGCTCGTGACGTTTGCCGGGATGCCGGCGACGGCCCAGTGCCACCACCCGTGTCCCGGCGCATCGGGATCGAAGATCGTGATCGCGTAGCCGTGCGTGCCGGGGGGCGGGTTGCGCCAGCTGAGTTGCGGCGAGCGATTGTCGCCCTTGCAGTCGCCGCGGTCGAACACGTTCGCGGCGCCGACGCGCCCGCCGGCCGTCAGGTCGTTGCTCGACACGGTGAACGGGCCTTCCGCCCGCGCGGGCAGGACGGCGAATGCGACGCACGCGGCGGCGCAGGCAAGGGCGGCGATGAACGGCGAAGGACGACCCGGGGACGCAGGCGAAGTGATCCGGCGATCCACACGCATATGGCGCTTCTCCCGTCACGTGGGCCGGGCTGATGCTCCCGGCATTGTTGGCGTTGTGCGTTGCCTGCGCAGCTGATGGCGACGATGGATCAAGTCTAGCATTAGGGTTCGATGCGCGATGCATGCCGCGGCCCGCGATGCGGGCCGGTCCCGATGCGGATCGGTGGACGAAAAAAAGCCGCTCGCGATCAGGCGAGCGGCTCGTTCGGCCAGGGTGCCGGCTGCGTGCCGGCCCGGCATTACTCCTTCGGCGCCGTCGCGCCGCCGTGCGCGGCCGACCACTCGGCCGGCGCGTGCAGGAACTTCTCGACTTCGTCGAGCGTCTTGGTCTCGAAGTAGCCCGAGGCCTTCGCGACGCGCAGCACGTCCCACCAGGTCGCCAGCGCGTGCAGGTCGACGTCGATGTCCTTCAGGACCGACACGCTTTCCTTGAAGATGTTGTAGTGGAACAGCACGAAGCAGTGGTTCACCGTCGCGCCCGCGGTGCGCAGCGCGTTGACGAAGTTGATCTTGCTGCGGCTGTCGGTCGTCAGGTCTTCCACGAGCAGCACGCGCGAGCCTTCTTCCAGATGGCCTTCGATCTGCGCGTTGCGGCCGAAACCCTTCGGCTTCTTGCGAACGTACTGCATCGGCACCATCATCCGGTCCGCGAGCCATGCCGCGAACGGGATGCCGGCCGTCTCGCCGCCCGCCACCGAGTCGATCTGCTCGAAGCCGACGTCGCGCATGATCGTCGTTTCCGCCATTTCCATCAGCGCACGGCGCACGCGCGGGTACGAGATCAGCTTGCGGCAGTCGATATAGACGGGGCTTGCCCAGCCGGACGTGAAGATGAACGGTTTTTCTGCATTGAAGTGCACTGCCTGTACTTCGAGCAGGATTTTGGCGGTCGTATCCGAGATCGACTGACGATCGTAGCCTGTCATGGGCATTCCTTGGGTGATGAGCGAAGAGCGGGCGCGGGCCCGGTGGCGCAGCAAGGGGAACCTGCCCAGGGGGCCGGGGCGCGATCGGACGGCCAATCGCATCGCTGCGCGCGTAGCCGGCTATTTTACCCGATTCAGGCCGGTTTTCGGCGGAATTCGCGCGGATTCGCCGCTTGGCTCACCACCGGCGAAACAAGCGGGGCCGGACCGCTCGCGCGCCGATGCAAAGGTTGCGGCGCTGCACCAACATGCGTCATGCGCGGGGTGTACACTAGGCGACCCTTAGAAATCGTTCAGTACTTTGTACTTCCCTCTTGCCACCCGCCAAGGTTCGATGGCGTGCCGACCCGGCGCGCTGCGTGCCGTCTCGCAGTCGACCATCCCTTCGATTCAAGTAGACGCGGCCCAAGGTGCTGTGTACTGAACCGTCAAAATTTCGCATGTCTCTCGCAGGTCAATCATGGACGAACAACTGAAGCAGGCCGCTCTCGCTTATCACCTGAACCCGAAACCCGGCAAGATTTCGGTCACCCCGACCAAGCCGCTGTCGAACCAGCTCGATCTGTCGCTCGCGTATTCGCCGGGCGTCGCCGCCGCGTGCGAGGCGATCCACGCCGATCCGCTCGACGCGCAGAAGTACACGTCGCGCGGCAACCTCGTCGGCGTCATCACCAACGGCACGGCCGTGCTGGGCCTCGGCAACATCGGCCCGCTGGCCGCGAAGCCGGTGATGGAAGGCAAGGGCTGCCTGTTCAAGAAGTTCGCGGGCATCGACGTGTTCGACATCGAACTGTCGGAATCCGACCCCGACAAGCTGGTCGAGGCGATCGCGATGCTCGAGCCGACGCTCGGCGGCATCAACCTCGAGGACATCAAGGCGCCGGAATGCTTCTACATCGAGCAGAAGCTGCGCGAGCGCATGAAGATTCCCGTCTTCCACGACGACCAGCATGGCACCGCGATCATCGCGTCGGCTGCGATCCTGAACGGCCTGAAGGTGGTCGGCAAGAAGTTGTCCGAAGTGAAGCTCGTGTGCTCGGGCGCGGGCGCGGCGGCGATCGCGTGTCTGGACCTGCTGGTGAACCTGGGTCTCACGAAGTCGAACATCCTCGTCGCCGACTCGAAGGGCGTGATCTACGAAGGGCGCGGCAACCTCGACCCGTCGAAGCAGCGCTATGCGGCTGCCACCGACGCGCGCACGCTCGCCGACGCGATCGTCGGCGCTGACGTGTTCCTCGGCTGCTCGAGCGCGGGCGTGCTGAAGCAGGACATGGTCAAGACGATGGGCGACCGCCCGCTGATCCTGGCGCTTGCGAACCCGGAACCGGAAATCCGCCCGGAAGACGCGAAGGCCGTGCGCCCGGACGCGATCGTCGCGACCGGCCGTTCGGACTATCCGAACCAGGTCAACAACGTGCTGTGCTTCCCGTTCATCTTCCGCGGCGCGCTCGACGTCGGCGCGACGACGATCACGGAAGAAATGAAGCTCGCGTGCGTGCGCGCGATCGCCGAGCTGGCCGAGGAGACCGACCAGAGCGAGGAAGTCGCGAAGGCGTATGAAGGCCACTCGCTCGAGTTCGGGCCGGAATACCTGATTCCGAAGCCGTTCGATCCGCGCCTGATCATCAAGATCGCGCCGGCCGTCGCGCAAGCCGCGATGGATTCGGGCGTCGCCACGCGTCCGATCCAGGACATGGACGCATACCGCGAGCAGCTCGGCGCGACCGTCTACCGCACCGGCATGGTGATGCGTCCGGTGTTCGCGACCGCGAAGAAGAAGCAGGCGCGCATCGTGTTCGCCGAGGGCGAGGACGAGCGCGTGCTGCGCGCCGCGCAGTTCGTGTTGCAGGAAAAGATCGCGAAGCCGATCATCGTCGGCCGTCCGTCGGTCATCGAGATGCGCTTGCAGAAGATCGGCTCGAAGCTGAAGGCCGGCGTCGATTTCGAGATCGTGAATCCGGAAGACGACACGCGCTACCACCGCTACTGGCAGGCCTACCACGAGATCGGCGCGCGCGACGGCGTCACGCCGGAAGTCGCGAAGGCCGCGATGCGCAAGTTCAACACGCTGATCGGCGCGATGCTCGTGCATCTGGGCGACGCGGACGGGATGATCTGCGGGATGATCGACACGTTCCACAGCCACCTGAAGTTCATCGAGCAGGTGCTGGGCCGCGCGAAGGGCGCCGAGCACTTCGCGGCGATGAACCTGCTGATGCTGCCGGGCCGCAACCTGTTCCTGTGCGACACGTACGTGAACGAACTGCCGAGCGCCGAACAGCTCGCCGACATGACGATCCAGGCGGCCGCCGAGATCGAGCGCTTCGGCATCGCGCCGAAGGCCGCGCTGCTGTCGAACTCGAACTTCGGCAGCGCGCCGTCGGCGTCGTCGCGCCGCATGGCCGAAGCCCGCAAGCTGATCAGCGAGCGTGCGCCGAACCTCGAGGTCGACGGCGAAATGCACGGCGACGCGGCGCTGTCGGAAGCGGTCCGCAAGGCCGCATTCCCGGGCACGACGCTGTCGGGCGAAGCGAACCTGCTGATCATGCCGAACGTCGAAGCGGCGAACATCGCATACAACCTGCTGAAGATGGTCGGCGGCGAAGGCGTGACGGTCGGCCCGCTCCTGCTCGGCGCGGCGAAGCCGGTCCACATCCTGACGCCGGCCGCCACCGTGCGCCGGATCATCAACATGACGGCAGTGGCCGCCGCGAACGCGAACACGAAGTAAGTTCGCGCCCGCGTGTGCCGCGCATCGCGCGCGGCGCAATGAAAAACGCCACGGAACCTGCGTTCCGTGGCGTTTTTTTTGTGAACCGCCCATCGCCCACCGCGCGGAGGCGGACGTCCCGACCGCGAACGCCCGCCTTGCGCCGTTACGCGACCTGCTGATGCGACTGCCCGCCCGTCGGCGAACGCCACTTCGCGAGCAACGTGTTCCACTTCTGGCGTACCGCGCGCAGGTTGTTCTCCTTCACGTGGCCGTAGCCGCGAATGCCGTCCGGCAGCGCCGCCAGCTCGAGCGCGAGCGGGCGGTTGGCCGCGTTCAGCCTGGCCAGCACTTCGTCGATCAGCGCTTCGTACTCGCCGATCAGTGCGCGCTCGGTGCGGCGCTCCTCGGTGCGGCCGAACGGGTCGAGGCCCGTGCCGCGCAGGAACTTTGCCTTCGCGAGCAACCGGAACGCCGACAGCATCCACGGGCCGTACGCCTTCTTCACGAGATGGCCATGCGCGTCCGTCTTCGCGAACAGCGGCGGCGCGAGATGGAACTTCAGTTTCCAGTCGCCTTCGAACTGCGACGACAGGCGCGCGAGGAACGCCGGATCGGACTGCAGCCGCGCGACCTCGTATTCGTCCTTGTACGCCATCAGCTTGAACAGGTTGCGCGCGACCGCTTCGGTCAGTTGCTCCTGCATCGTGTCGCCGTCTGCCAGCGTACGCTCGGCTGCCCGCACCTTGTCGACGAAGGCCGCATAGCGTGCTGCGTAGGCGGCGTTCTGGTACGCGGTGAGGAATTCCACGCGCTTCGCGATCAGGGCGTCGACCGCCTTCTTCGTGTGCAGCGCGATCACCGTGGCGCCTTGCGCCGGGCGTGCGTCGCCGGCCGCGGCCTGCTTCACGCTCGCGAGGTCGTGCGCGGCGCGGCGGCCCCAGTCGAATGCCGCACGGTTCTTCTCGACCGATACCGCATTCAGCTCGATCGCACGGACGAGCGACGCAAGCGTGAGCGGCAGCCAGCCCTTCTGCCACGCGTAGCCGAGCACGAACGGGTTCGTGTAGATCGCGTCGCCGAGCAGCGCGACTGCGAAGCGGTTCGCGTCGATGAAGTCGACGGCTTCACCCGCCGCCGCACGGATGTCGTTTTCCGCGGACAGGCCCGGGAACGCCCAGTTCGGGTTCTTGATGAACTCGGCGGTCGGCGTCTGCGCACTGTTGACGACCACGCGTGTCGCGTCATGGCGCATGCGCGACGTGCATTCGTCGCCAGCCGTGACGATCGCGTCGCAGCCGATCACGAGGTCGGCTTCGCCCATCGCGATCCGCGTCGCGTGGATGTCGGTCGGCGCGTGCGAGATCTGCACGTGGCTCATCACGGCGCCGCCCTTCTGCGCGAGGCCTGTGACGTCGAGCACGGTCACGCCCTTGTTCTCCAGGTGCGCGGCCATCCCGAGCAGCGCGCCGATCGTGACGACGCCCGTGCCGCCCACACCCGTGACGAGCACGCCGTAGGCACGGTCGATCGCCGGCAGCGTCGGCTCCGGAATCGGCGGCAGCGCACCGCCTTCCACCGACACGGCCTTGGGCTTCTTCAGCTGGCCGCCTTCGACCGTGACGAAGCTCGGGCAGAAGCCCTTGACGCACGAGAAGTCCTTGTTGCAGCTCGACTGGTTGATCTGGCGCTTCGTGCCGAATTCGGTTTCAAGCGGCTCGACCGACAGGCAGTTCGACTGCACCGAGCAGTCGCCGCAGCCTTCGCACACCGCGTCGTTGATCACGACGCGCTTCGCCGGATCCGGATACGTGCCGCGCTTGCGTCGGCGGCGCTTCTCGGTCGCGCAGGTCTGGTCGTAGATCAGGATCGTCGTGCCTTCGATCTCGCGCAGCTCGCGCTGCACCTCGTCGAGCTGGTCGCGGTGATGGATCGTCACGCCCGGTGCTACGAGCGCCTTCTGGCCGTCGTACTTCTCCGGTTCATCGGTGACGATCACGATCTTCTTCGCGCCTTCCGACGCAAGCTGGTGCGTGATCTGCGGCACCGTCAGCACGCCGTCGACCGGCTGGCCGCCCGTCATCGCGACCGCGTCGTTGTAGAGGATCTTGTAGGTGATGTTCGCCTTCGACGAAATCGCCGCGCGCACCGCGAGCAGGCCCGAGTGGAAATAGGTGCCGTCGCCGAGGTTCGCGAATACGTGCTTCTCGTCCGTGAACGGCGCCTGGCCGATCCACGGCACGCCTTCGCCGCCCATCTGGCTGAAGGTGCTCGTGTTGCGGTCCATCCAGACCGTCATGTAGTGGCAGCCGATCCCGGCGATCGCGCGCGAGCCTTCCGGCACGTTGGTCGACGTGTTGTGCGGGCAGCCCGAGCAGAACCACGGCTTGCGCTCGGTCTGCACGTGCGGCTTCGCGAGCGCCATTTCCTTTGCGTTGATCACCGCGAGCCGCGCGGCGATGCGCGCGCGCACGTCGGACGGCAGCTCGAACTTCTCGAGGCGCGTCGCGATCGCCTTCGCGATGATCGCGGGCGACAGTTCGTAGTGCGCGGGCAGCAGCCAGTTGCCCATCGGTACCGACCATTCGCCGCCGGCGCCGTCCTTCTCGTCGAACTTGCCGAACACGCGCGGGCGCTGCGCATCGGGCCAGTTGTACAGTTCTTCCTTGATCGCGTATTCGAGGATCTGGCGCTTTTCCTCGACGACGAGGATTTCGTCGAGGCCGCGCGCGAACGCCTGCGCGCCCTGTGCCTCGAGCGGCCACACGCAGCCGACCTTGTACAGGCGGATGCCGATCCGCGCGCAGGTTTCGTCGTCGAGACCGAGGTCCGTCAGCGCCTGGCGCACGTCGAGGTACGCCTTGCCGCCCGTCATGATCCCGAAGCGCGCATTCGGCGAGTCGATCTCGATCCGGTCGAGCTTGTTCGCGCGCACGTACGCGAGCGCCGCGTACCACTTGAAGTCGAGCAGCCGCGCTTCCTGGACGAGCGGCGGGTCCGGCCAGCGGATGTTCAGGCCGCCTTCCGGCAGGATGAAGTCGGTCGGCAGCACGATCTCGGTGCGATGCGGGTCGATGTCGACCGATGCCGACGATTCGACCACGTCCGTCACGCACTTGAGCGCGACCCACAGGCCCGAGTAGCGGCTCATCGCCCAGCCGTGCAGGCCGAAGTCGAGATATTCCTGCACATTGGACGGGAACAGCACCGGCAGCCCGCAGGCCTTGAAGATGTGTTCGGACTGGTGAGCGAGCGTCGACGATTTCGCCGCGTGGTCGTCGCCGGCCAGCACGAGCACGCCGCCGTGCTGCGACGAGCCGGCCGAGTTCGCGTGCTTGAAGACGTCGCCGGTGCGGTCGACGCCCGGGCCCTTGCCGTACCACATGCCGAACACGCCGTCGTATTTCGCGCCGGGGTACAGGTTCACCTGCTGCGAGCCCCACACGGCGGTGGCGGCGAGATCTTCGTTGAGACCGGGCTGGAAGACGATCTGGTGGGCCGCGAGGTGCTGCTTGGCCTTCCAGAGCGAGAGATCGAGGCCGCCGAGCGGTGAACCGCGATAACCGGAGATGAAGCCGGCCGTGTTGAGGCCGGCGGCGCGGTCGCGCTCCTGCTGGAGCATCGGCAGGCGCACGAGCGCCTGGATACCGCTCATGTACGCGCGGCCGCGTTCGAGGGTGTATTTGTCGTCAAGCGTGACGGACTTCAGCGCGGCTTCGAGCGACGCGCGTTGGCCTGCGTCTAGCGGGGCATTCATTAACTGTCTCCTCCACCCAGTTTGGGATCACCAAAACTTCGATTGCGTCGACGTCTTGTGGACGTGTCGGCAGTGGCCGGCATATTGGCCGGTTTTGAGTGATGGTAGCACTGGGATAAACCCGCCGCCCACCGGCCGACGTGCAGCGACGGGTCGACGAAACGGCGCGCGGCGATGCGTTACATCATGTAAAAGCATGTAAAGCTGGCCCCATCTTCGTACAAATGCCGTTAATCTTGTCGGCCTGCCGGAGGTGCCCGGCCGCGTCGGCCCGTTTCGACGCAGCCGGGGAGGCGCCGGCAGTTTTAAAGGAGGTGCAATGAACACACGTCATGTCCAGAGTTTCCTGATCGTGTCCGCCGCGTTTTTCGCGATGACCGGCCCGGTGCGCGCGCAAGGCGCGAGCGCACTGGCGGCAGCCGGCGCGCAGATGCGTCAGATCGCGCCGGCGCAGGCTGCCGACGCGCAGTCGGCAGCCGCGCGCGTCGTCGTGTCGAAGGCGAACGTGCGTTGATCCGTTCGCGCGGCGCCGGGCCGCGCCGGAACGAGGCAAAAAGCAAAAAGGGCGGGAATCGCAAGATTCCCGCCCTTTTTTCATGTGTCGCCGAGGCTCGCGCGGCCCCGGCCGTCGGGCGCCGGGCGGCCGTCTGCGTCAGGCCTTGTCCTGGACCACGCCGCGGCGGATCTGGTCGAGTTCGATCGATTCGAACAGCGCCTTGAAGTTGCCTTCGCCGAAGCCCTGATTGCCCTTGCGCTGGATGATCTCGAAGAAGATCGGGCCGATCTGGTTCTCGGTGAAGATCTGCAGCAGCAGGTCGTCGCGGGCGCCGTCGATCAGGATCTTGCGCTTCTTCAGTTCGTCCAGCGATTCGCCGTGGTTCGGCACGCGGCGGTCGACCAGCTCGTAATACGTGTCGATCGTGTCGAGCAACTTCACGCCCTTGCCGCGCAGGCCGTCGACCGCGCCGTAGATGTCGTTCGTGCCGAGCGCGATGTGCTGGATGCCTTCGCCGTGGTACGCGTCGAGGTATTCCTGAATCTGGCCGGCCGTGTCCGAGCCTTCCTCGTTGATCGGGATCCGGATCTTGCCGCACGGCGAGGTCATCGCCTTCGACTTCACGCCGGTCACCTTGCCTTCGATGTCGAAGTACCGCACTTCGCGGAAGTTGAACAGGCGCTCGTAGAACTCGGCCCATTCCTGCATGCGGCCGCGATGCACGTTGTGCGTCAGGTGGTCGATGTAGGTGAGGCCGTGGCCGACCGGGTTCGGGTTCGCGCCGGCGATCGGCTCGAAGTCGACGTCGTAGATGCTGATGTCGCCAATCGCGCCGGGCTGCGCGCCGTTCTTGCCGCGCCAGCGGTCGACGAAGTAGATCAGCGAATCGCCGATGCCCTTGATCGCCGGGATGTTCAGCTCCATCGGGCCCGTCTTGTTGTCGAAGCCCCACGCGCCGAGCTCGAGCGCGTGCTTGTACGCCTTCGCGGCGTCCTGCACGCGGAACGCGATCGCGCAGATCGACGGGCCGTGCAGGCGTGCGAAGCGTTGCGCGAACGAATCGGGTTCGGCGTTGATGATGAAGTTGATGTCGCCCTGGCGGTAGACCGTCACGTCCTTGTGGCGATGGCGCGCGATCGCGGTGAAACCCATCCGTTCGAACAGTTGTCCGAGCGCTTTCGGATCCGGAGCGGTGTATTCGATGAATTCGAAGCCGTCGGTGCCGACGGGGTTGTCCCAGTTGGGGATCTGCATGTCGTGTCTCCTGTGCGGGGCGATCGGCCGGCGCGACGTGCGCGTGCGCGGCCTGGTTCGATGTCGAACGCGGCGCACGCGTCGGCGTGCGCAACGAATCGGTACGTGCGACAGAGTGTAGCGGGCGGGCGCGAGCGGAAACTTGCGAACTTAATCGTCCATGCCTACGATGGCGCAATTTCCAGTCTCTGAACCATCATTGGAGGGCAGAAGATGGCGCAAGCCGAATTGGATGCCATCGACCGGCGGATTCTCGCGATTCTTCAGGAGAACGGCCGCTTGTCGAACCAGGAGATCGCCGAGCGCGTGAACCTGTCGCCGAGCCCGTGTCTGCGACGGATCCGGCGGCTCGAGGAGATCGGTGTGATCACCGGCTACGTCGCGTTGCTCGATCCGCAGAAGCTGGGGCTCGACCTGCTCGCATACGTGAGCGTGCGGCTCGAGAAGCGCGGCGGCCTGGCGCCGGTCCGTGCCGACGAGACGTCGGCGCGCGCGGGCGCGACCCACGCGGAACTGTTCCGCGCGGCCGTGCAGACCTGGCCGGAAGTGGTGGCGTGCCATGCGATGACGGGCGACATGGATTACCTGCTGCGGGTGCAGGTCGAGGACATGGCGCACTTCTCCCGCTTCGTGCAGGAGCATTTGCTGCACCATCCGTCGGTGATCGACGTGAAGACGAGCTTCTCGCTCGAGTGCTTCAAGGAGACGACGGCGTTGCCGATCCGGTCGGTGCGCTAGAGCGCGGTGCGAGAAGGGGAGAAAGAAGGCTGAGCCGGGCGCCCCGCGAGGCGGCCCGGTCGGCCGATGTTACGCCGTCAGCGCGGCGGGCATCAGCGATTCGATGAACTTCGACGTGCGGTGCGCCTGGCGCTTGAGCGCGTAGTCGAATACCGCGGCCTGCTCCTGCAGCATCTCGGCGAGGATCGTCGAGTGGTCGGCCGGTGGCAGCGACAGGTACGCATCGGCCTCGCCGTATGCGTATTCGATCCGCATGCCGGACTTCTTCGCGATGTGCATCATCGTCGCGTTGCGCGACAGGCAATGCATGTACAGCATCGTCACGCGGGTGTTGCGGCTACGGATCGCCGCGCGCTCGAACAGTTTCGAGCCGACGCCGCAGCCGCGGGCGCTTTCGAGCACCGACACGCCGAATTCCGCCGTACGCTTGTCGCCTTCGGCGGGCAGATACGCCAGGTGGCCGACGCCGATCAGCTCGAGCGCATGGTCGAACACGCCGAACACCGTGTCGCGACCGAAGTCGATCGTACGGACATAGTTCTCGATCACGTGGTCGGGCACCATCTGGCCGAAGCGCAGCAGGCGGTCCTCTTCGTTGAGCGAGAGAAAGTGGGTGAGCATTTGCTCACGGTCTTTGGAAGCCAGTTCCCTGACGAGAACCGGCGCAGTACCGGCCTGGCCGACTGCATCGGCTCGGCGGTTGAGTTGCGTGTTCATCGTGGGTTCCTCAGTGTGTAGCTGCACGAGCAACTTGTGCAATGCAGCGCATTTTACCTGAGTGGGGTTGGGGAAAACCCGTATTTGACGTTATTTGTGCTGAGTAGGAATTCTAAATCCGCTTAGTTAATTCGCTATGTGTTTGATTTATAACGGATTTAAAATTCATCATATGAAATGCGCGGCGGCCTGTCGCAGTGTGCCCGCCGCGCAACGCATGCTGCTGCGCGGCAATCACGCGCCGGACGACAGCCCGTGTTCCATCAGGTCGATCACCTGTTCGGCGAAGTCGCGGTAGCCGAGGCGGCCGCCCGGCTTGAGCCACGTGAACGTCCAGTTGATCATCCCGAACACCATCATCGTGACCGACGTCTGGTTTTCCTTCGAGATCCGGTCCGGGTAGGCGCGCGCGAGCTGGCGCGCGAATGCCGCGACGATGTCGCGCTGGCGGTCGAGCACGATTTCGCGCTGCGCGTCCTCGAGATACTTCACGTCGTTGAGCAGCGCGACATGGCGGCTGTGCGACGTCTCATACTCGGCGAGGAACGCGCGCACCAGCTCGGCGAACGCGTCGCGCTCGCTGAGGCCGCGCCGCTGGCTCGCGCCTTCCACCTCGGCGATGATCAGCATCAACCGCTTCGTGTAGCGGTCGAGCAGGTCGAACAGGATCGCTTCCTTGCTCTCGTAATAGTGATAGAGACGTGCCTTCGACGTGCCGCTCGCGGTCGCGAGATCGGACATCGACGTGCTCGGATAGCTCGTCTGCGCGAATTTCTCGGCGGCGAGATCGAGGATCTGCTCGCGCTGGGATTCGTGGTCGGGCGCTCGGGTACGGGCCATGGTCGAATGCGAAAGTTGTAGCGTTAGCGATGCGCGGCTGCCGCGCGCACCTGCGTGGAAGAAAGGGCGGCCGGCGCGTCGTCCTGCAGCTCGAGCCGGCCGGCTGCCGCGAGTTCGCGGCAGCGCCACCAGGCGATCGAGTCGCTGACGAACAGCCCGCCGCGGTCGGCGCTGGCCATGATGTCGCCGACGACGCGTCGCGCGGGCAGCCAGCCGGGTTGCGCGTGCGCGACGATCAGCGCGTCGAGGTCCGCGTAATGGCCGCTCTTGATCGTGTTGCTGACCCAGTAGCGCAGCTCGGCATTCAGGTGCTTCGCCTCTTGCCATTCGAGCGCGAGGCGACCGATGCGCAGTACCGAGATCGGCGCGGCCACCGGCCGTTTGCGAGCGAGTGCCGCGGGCGAGAACATCCCGGTCGAGCAGGCCTGGTCGGTGCGGGTCAGCGTCGCGCGCTGCGGGGCGTCGAGGTCCGCGGCCGACAACCGTACCTCGTTCAGCCGCTGCGGCACGTTGCGCAGGTGATAGGCGACGCGTCGCAACAGCAGCTTGTCGCCGACGCTCGGTGCGTGCCAGACGACTACCTGGTCGGTATCCATCGCGAGCTGGTCGAGGCGGGTGAATTCACCTTCGATCTCCGCATTCCAGTCGGGAATCTGGTCGCCGAGCACGCGCTGCCAGAAGGCGGCGCGCGTGTCGGGCGTCTCGTCGGCGCCCTTCAGCGGCCCGACCGCGAGATCGTCGAGCAATCCGACGACGCGCTCGTCGCGTCCGGCTTGCGCGAGCGCCTCGCGCAGCGACGCGGCGGCGGTGCCGCCCTGAATCACGTGAATGGTACTCATCGGCCTGTCATCAACAAAAGAAAACCGCCGGCCGGGCGGACGTTGCGACGTCCAGCCGGCCGGCGGCCCCTAGTGTAAGCGAGATGTGTGACGACGAGAAACCGGCGCGCCGCGCCGGTGCGACGACGCTCAACGCTCGTCGAAGCTCACGACGACCTTGTCGCTGACCGGGTGGCACTGGCACGTGAGCACGAAGCCGTCCTTCACTTCGTGTTCCTCGAGCGTGTAGTTCTTCTCCATCCGGACTTCGCCTTCGACCACCTTCGCGCGGCACGTGCAGCACACGCCGCCCTTGCACGCATAGGGCAGCGCGAGGCCCGCGCGCAGGCCGACGTCGAGCAGGCTCACGCCCTCGTACGGCAGGCGCAGCTTGCGCTTCTTGCCGTCGAGCACGATTTCGAGATCGGCGGCCGGCGTCTGGTCGGTGATCTCGACGACGGGCGCGCCGGCCTGCGGCAGCGGCGTGCCGAAGCGTTCGACATGTACCTTCGCCGGCGGCACGCCGGCTGCCTTCAGCGCGGCTTCGGCCGCGTCCATCATCGGCGCCGGGCCGCAGATGAACGCTTCGTCGATCGCGTCGGCCGGCGTCAGCGTGGCAAGGAATTCCGCGCATTTCGCCTGGTCGAGCACGCCGTTGAACAGCTCGACGTCCTGCTGGTCGTCCGACAGCACGTGGTACAGGACGAAGCGGTTCATGTAGCGGTTCTTCAGGTCCTCGAGCTCCTCGGCGAACATGATCGCGTCGACGCTGCGGTTGCCGTAGATCAGCGTGAACGTGCTGCGCGGCTCGAGCTCGAGCGTCGTCTTCACGATCGCGAGCACCGGCGTGATGCCCGATCCGCCGGAGAACGCGACGTACTGTTTGCCGTGGTCGGCGTTCAGGTGCGTGAAGAAGCGGCCGTCCGGTGTCATCACGTCGATCGTGTGGCCGGGCTTCAGCGTGTCGAACGCGAAGTTCGAAAACCGGCCGCCGCGCACGCGCTTGATGCCGATGCGCAGTTCGCCGTCACGGTCGTAGTCGGTCGTACCGACGCAGATCGAGTACGAGCGGCGCGTTTCCTCGCCGTCGATGTGGGTCTTCAGCGTGACGAACTGGCCCTGCGTGAAGCGGTACGCGTCGCGCAATTCGGGCGGCACGTCGAAGGAGACGGTAACGGCGTCGGCGGTCTCGGGGCGCACATCGCGGATACGCAGCGGGTGAAATTGCGGGGTCGCCATGATCAATAAGGTTTGAAGTAGTCGAAGGGTTCGCGGCAGTCGACACAGCGATACAACGCCTTGCAGGCCGTGGACGCGAATTGCGCGAGACGCTCGGTGCGGGCGGAACCGCAGCGCGGGCAAACGGGCGCCGCGACGGGGCGCGGCACGAAACGCACGACGTTTTCCCGCGGCGCGGCGCCGGCGCACTGGCCGACGGGCGGCGCGATGCCGTACGCGCGCAGCTTGTCGCGCGCTTCCTGCGTGATCCAGTCGGTCGTCCATGCGGGCGCGAGCACCGTCTCGATCCGGTGCGGCGGCAGGTCGGCGGCATGCATCGCCGCGGCGATGTCCTCGGCAATCTGCGACATCGCCGGACAGCCGGAGTAGGTCGGCGTGATCACGACTTCGAGCAGGCCGTCGTCTGCGCGACGGACGTCGCGCAGGATCCCGAGCTCGCGGATCGACACGACTGGAATCTCGGGATCGGGCACGGCTTCGAGCACCTCCCACGCGCGCGCGAGCAACGGATCGTTGTGGTGCGCGGCGGGTGCGGCGTCGGCGGGTGCGGCGGTCTGGACGGACATCGTCGGGCTCCGTTGGGTCGGCCGGTTACCAGGTCGCGCCGGGGTGCTGGCGCGCGAGGCTCTGCATTTCCGCGAGCAGGTAGCCCATGTGCTCCGAGTGCTCGCCCCGCTTGCCGGTCGTCACATGCTGCACCGGCGCGGGCAGGGTGAGCGTCGCTTCCGCGAGCGCATCGTCCACGTCTGCACGCCAGGCGGCTTCGAGCGTGGCCGCTGCCGGGCCGATGCCGGATGCGGCGATCGCGTCGTCGACGGCGTCGGCGGCGAAGAATTCGCGCGTGTACGGAATCAGGTAGTCGAGCGCGGCCTGTGCACGGCGATGCGACTCGTCGGTGCCATCGCCGAGGCGCAACAGCCATTCGCGGGCATGCTGCACGTGATAGCGGGTTTCCTTCACCGATTTCGCGGCGATCGCGGCGAGTTGCGCGTCCGTCGACGTTTCGAGCGCCATCCACACGTGCAGCATCAGCGTCGAGTAGAGGAAATTGCGCACGATGGTCACCGCATAGTCTTTGTCGGCGTGCGCGGTGCCGGCGAGCGGGCCGAAGTGCGGCAGCTCGGCGAGCGTGAAGTTCGCGAACTCGCGCTCGGTGCGGAAGTACGCGTAGTCGTCTTCCGTCTTCGCCGCGCCGTTCAGTTGGCGGTCGAGGTCGGCTGCGTGCGTATATAGCATGCGGGCCTGGCCGATGAGGTCGAGGCTCATGTTGGTGAGCGCGATGTCTTCCTCGAGGATCGGGCCGTGGCCGCACCATTCGGCATTGCGCTGACCAAGGATCAGCGCGTTGTCCGCGAGGCGCAGCACGTAGGAGAGGTGTTCGGGCGTGATCGTCATGGCGCGGGCGTTACATGTGGTTGACTTCGTCGGGCAGCGTGTAGAACGTCGGGTGACGGTAGATCTTGTCGCCCGCCGGTTCGAACAACTCGGCCTTCTCGGCCGGATCCGACGCGGTGATTGCCGACGACGGCACCACCCAGATGCTCACGCCTTCCTGGCGGCGCGTGTAGACGTCGCGCGCCATGCGCAGCGCCATCGAGGCGTCGGCCGCGTGCAGGCTGCCGCAATGCTTGTGGTCGAGGCCCTGCTTGCTGCGCACGAACACTTCCCAGATCGGCCATTCCTTGTTCATCACTCTCTCCTGATTCCTGTATTCGATGGTTGCCGCTCAGGCGGCTTGCTGCTTGGCGCGGGCGCGGCGCTTTGCTTCGTGCGCGAGCGCGGCTTCGCGCACCCACGCACCGTCGTCGTGCGCCTTCACGCGGGTTGCGAGGCGTTCCTTGTTGCACGGGCCGTCGCCGTTGACGACGCGCCAGAACTCATCCCAGTCGATCGCGCCGTAGTCGTAGTGGCCCCGCGCCTCGTTCCATTTCAGGTCAGGGTCGGGCAGCGTCACGCCGAGTACCTTCGCCTGATCGACCGTCGCGTCGACGAACTTCTGCCGCAGGTCGTCGTTCGAGATCCGCTTGATGCCCCATTTCGCGGACTGGTTGCTATGGACCGAATCGGCGTCGCTCGGGCCGAACATCATCAGCACCGGCCACCACCAGCGGTTCACCGCCTGCTGGACCATCGCGCGCTGTGCGTCGGTGCCCTTCATCATCGACAGCAGTGCATCGAAGCCCTGGCGCTGGTGGAACGACTCTTCCTTGCACACGCGGATCATCGCGCGCGCATACGGGCCGTACGTGCAGCGGCAAAGCGGGATCTGGTTCATGATCGCGGCGCCGTCGACGAGCCAGCCGATCACGCCGACGTCGGCCCAGGTCGGCGTCGGGTAGTTGAAGATGCTCGAGTATTTCGCCTTGCCGGCGTGCAGCGCGTCGATCAGCGAATCGCGCGATACGCCGAGCGTTTCGGCCGCGCTATATAGATAGAGGCCGTGACCGGCTTCGTCCTGGACTTTCGCGAGCAGGATCGCCTTGCGCTTCAGGCTCGGTGCGCGCGAGATCCAGTTGCCTTCCGGCAGCATGCCGACGACTTCCGAGTGCGCGTGCTGCGAAATCTGGCGGACCAGCGTCTTGCGATAGGCATCGGGCATCCAGTCCTGAGGTTCGATCTTGCCGTCCGCGGCCATGACCGCGTCGAACCGCGCCTGCTCGGGCGACTCGGCTGCGGCGTCGAGCGGTGCGACGTTGCCGGGGATGTCGAGGGATTGCGTGTACATGGCGGAGGATCTCGTCCGGTTGAATGTGTGCGAAGTATAAACCAACCGACCGGTCGGTTAATAAATTTCTTGCGGATTTGCAGCGGGACTCGGGTAAACGTGGGGCGAGGGGCGCGATCGCCGGCCGGGAAGGCGGTGGGCGCGTGAGGCGGGTGGCTTCTGCGGCACAATGCCTGCTTTCCGATGAGGATTTCGCCGATGTCATTTCGAAGCAGTTTCGTCGCGACCGTGCTGGGCGCGTCCGTTTTCCTGTCGCCGCTCGCGGTCTCGGCCGCACCGGCCGGGTGGGTCGCCGCGTGGGCGACCGCGTTGCAGCCGATTCCCGACCTGACTGCGCCGCCGCCGCTCTATCGCGCGCCCGACGTGGCCGGGCGAACCGTTCGGCAGATCGTCTACCCGACGGTTTCCGGGCATGTCGCGCGGATTCGTATCAGCAACGCCTACGCTCGCGCGCCGCTGTTGATCGAGGCTGCCGGACTCGCGCGCGCCGGTGACGGCGCGGCGCTTGCCGACGCGACGGGTGCTTCCGTCCGCTTCGGCGGCAAGACGTCGGTGACGCTCGCCCCGGGCCAGGAGTTTGAAAGCGACCCGGTGGCGATCGACGTGACGGCCGGGCAGCCGTATGCGATCAGTCTGAGGATGGGGGCAAACCAGCGGATGACGGTGTGGCACCGCGTGTCGAACCAGCTCAATTACGTATCGGCGCCGGGCGATCACGTGAACGATCCGGGCGCCGGCGCATTCCGCACGCGCTTCACCCAGTATGCGTGGGTGACCGAACTGGCCGTCGAGGCGGGCGCCGCGCGCGCGAGTGTCGCCGCGATCGGGGACTCGATCACCGACGGGCTGCGCTCGAGCTTGAACCGCAACCGTCGTTGGCCGGATGCGCTGGCGCGCCGGCTGGCCGCGGCAGGTTCGGATTCGCTCGGCGTCGTGAATCTCGGGATCAGCGGCAATCGGCTGCTGAGCGATTCGGCATGCTACGGCACGTCGCTGGCGTCCCGGTTCGAGCGCGATGCGCTTTCGCGTGCAGGGGTGAAGGCGGCGATCGTGCTGATCGGCATCAACGACATCAACTTTGCGGCGATGCCGCCGCGTGCGGGGCTCGATTGCGACAACCCGCATACGCAGGTCACGGCCGCTTCGTTGATCGACGGCTATCGCCGGTTGATCGAGGCAGCGCATCACCAGGGCGTGAAGGTCTTTGGCGCGACGCTCACGCCTGCAGCGTTGCCGGCTGGGCGCGAGGCGGTCCGGCTCGAGGTGAACCGGTGGATCCGGAGCGGCGGCGGGTTCGACGGCGTGGTGGACTTCGACGCGGTGCTGCGCGACCCGGCTCGCCCGAGTGTGCTGCAGCGCCGGTATGACAGCGGCGACGGCATTCATCCGAGTGACGCGGGTTACACGGCCATGGCCGATGCGGTGCCGATGGAGCGGCTGCAGGCCGCAGTCGGCGGTAAGTGACATCGCCTTACATATATAGAACGACGAACCGCCGGCTTCCTCGAGATTGTGGGCGGCGCGCGGCCCCTCGAACGCCAGGCCCCCGTGCGCGTTAGCGCACGGGGGCTTTTCAAAATATTTCACAAAAGGGGTTGCGGAGACCGGGGCGGGTGCTTAGAATCACGCCTCTTTCGCGCTAACGGAAACGCAGCGCGGAGGAAGAAGGGAAGCGGTGCGATGGAGGGTGGGTTGTAGAGGAC
>NZ_LOWY01000071.1:0-32755 GCF_001524185.1 Burkholderia sp. FL-7-2-10-S1-D7
TTTCTGCGGAGGGGTGCTGTCCATAACGTACTCGTGGCGTGTGGTGGAACAGACCGCCCTGTCCCAGCGGCGGTATGCTCAGTGTTAATCTTTGTTCACTACTGAATGGTGGTGTCGGGGCTACCGGTAGCGTCTGGTTGCGTAGAGGCTGATGATCTTCAGCGCTTCGGAGCCGAGCAGCAGCGTGATGTTGAGAACCAGGCTGGTGATACCGAAATGCGTTAGCAGCCAAGGGATGAACGAGAGCGAAGGCACCGCCAGAAGCAGGCGCAGCGGCTCTTGCGCATAGGCCAGCCGCCGGGCTGCCGGGCGGCGCAACAGGAACAGGAAGGCCGATGCCACAATGGATAGCAAGAGCAACAGCGACAACCCCATCCACAGAACAACGAACCAAGGTGGCTGCTCCGATTGGCCTAAAACCTGGAGGTCTGTGACAATCGGAATGCGGCCATTGGCGACGTTGATCCAAACAAAGTGAACCAGGTAGAACAGATCAAGAAGCCCCCAGAAGAGGAAGATGCCTCGCTTCATGGCGTTTCCCTTTTCATGGCAATCGCCGCCAACGCCTCGGCGCAGCGAGAGACTGTCGGTGTGGGTGGCGCCGGCCATTGCCGAACCCCTCGGTAACTGTCGGATGCAAAGGTATCGACCTGACCGTTTACATCGAGGGTGCCCTTGAAACATCGGCCGTGAGCATCTTCGACTTCATGGCTGCGATGGCCGATCCCGGTGCCATCGGCATAGGTGTTCTTCGGTAACAGGCGGGGCTCGCTCATGGTTTCACTCCCTTGGTTTCGAAGACTTCGTCTGCGGTGGTCGGTTGCCAGTGCCAGGACTTGCCGCCGATCGCCCAGGCGTCGTCGCCTTCGAGATAGCGTTGTTTGATTTTTCGCGTCTCGCCGTAGGCGCGGATGGCCGAGTTGTCCTTGAGCCACGGGTCGGCATTCTTCGGCAGCGGCTTCCACTGCTGGATCTTGTCCCGCGTCGTGTTCATGTAGTCCTTGCCGTCAGAGCCAAACAGGCGCCCTTCGTCGCCCATGGAGGTCAGGCGGTTGATGAACATGACCCCGGTGTTCTTGATGCCGTGGTAGTCGTTGTCGATCGTGACCCACCGGCCAGGTCCCGAGGCAGGCGCGGCGGCACCGGTCAGGGACTTGGCCAGGGGCGGCGTTGTGCCGCCCTGACCTGCCGAACCGGCGAAAGACTGGGCCTGTTCCGTCGGCGCGCGAGTCGGGTTCACCGGCCATGTGGGCATCCCAACGTAGCTGCCCTCTGACCAGGTATCGGCCGGGTCCATGCCGAAGCGCAGCTTGGCGGGCCCCGGCGCCGCGCCGGACACGACGCTCTGGCCTGCGACGTCGAGCGTGCCCTTGAACACTTTTCCGAGCGCATCTTCCACTTCGAAACCGCCGCCCTTGATACCGCGCTGGTTGGCGTATCGATTGAACAGTTCCAGATTGCCCTCGCTGGGCTTGGGCGGCGCCGGGAAGCTGGCAGCACGATTTTTCGGGCCGGTGTAGCTGAACTGGGCCGCGTGGCCGGTATAACGGCCGCTGGTCTGGTGGGTAATCCCACCCGCGTTGTAGACGGTTGCGCTGCCACCGCCGTTGATGACCAGTTCCGTCTTGGCGTTCAGCGTGATGCGGTCAGCGGTGTGGGTGATGTTGAGCTTGGCCAGCAGGTTGATGCTGTCTTTCAGCGCGCGGATATCGATGTCCCCCGCCGCGGCCACCAGGCGATAGCCCAGGCTCTGCACAAACAAACGCATGCCACGGCTGGCGCTGGCGAGCAGCCGCCTGCCGCTGGTCAGGCTGATGTGTTCCGTACTGCTGAGCGCAATGTGTTCGCCGCTAGCGATATGGGTCGAGCCAGGCGTGCTGGTGGCAATACCCACCGGGCTGGCGACGACGACGTACGGCTGCGCGAACTCGGGAAAGTTGTTGCTGGCCGGGTCGCCTCGACCACTGCCGAGGATGCCCTGGTGCTGCTTTTTCAGGGCCTTGGCAACCGCATCCTGGTCGCCCGTTTCCTGCGCCTGTACTTCGCGGGCCTGGGTGCCGAAGCCCTCCTGCTGCTCGCCAGCCACGTCCAGACGGGCGGCGGTCTCCTTGAGGTCCTTGTGGTGCTCGCTGGCGTGGGGGCGCGGCTCGGTGGTCAACAGCAGGCCGGAGCCGGCGCGCACGGCGCCGTGCTCGTCGGTGCGCAGCTCGAAGCCCTTGCCGCGCGCTTTGCCGCCGCCCGGACGCGGATGGACCAGGTAGCCCAGGTTGAGGGCGCTGGCCCCCTGGTCGCTGCGCAGTGTGGCGCTGATCTCGCCATTCGTGTCGTCGAACAGCAGTTCATTGTTGCGGCCGGCCTTGTGCTCCTTGCTTTTGATCGTGCTGAGGATGTTGTGCCGCGGCAGCTCGTACGGCGGCAACTGCAGGGCCATGTAGGTCCTGCCGATAATCAAAGGCTGGTCGCAATCGCCGTCGATATTGCCCACCAGCACTTCCTGGCCGATACGCGGGATGGCCATGTGTCCCCAGGTGGCACCGGCCCAGTTCTGCGAAACGCGGATCCAGCAGGAGCTGTGCTCGTCGGACTTGCCCTGCCGGTCCCAGGTGAACTGGACCTTGACCCGGCCCCACTCGTCGCAGTGGATTTCCTCGCCCGGCGGGCCGACGACGATGGCGACCTGCGGGCCGTCGATGCGCGGTTTGGCTATCGGCTGAGGACGCCATTCCACATCATCGGGAATCAGCTCGGCGGTGTAGCTGTAGTGAGTGCCCAGTTCCGCGTCTGCGCTTTCCTCGGCCTGGCTGGTGTGCTGCACGCCGCGATGCTTGATGCGCAGGGGCCGCCAGCCGCGGTTGAGGTCGGCGCGCGGATGACCGGTGAGGTCGAAGGCTAGGCCGGGCACCAGGCGCGCGTCGTCGCCTTCCACTTCTGCGGTACGGGCGTCGCCGCGCAGCCCGAGCAGGCGGGTCCGCGTGAAGGGCTGCCCCGCCGCGTCTTCCTTGTAGCGGCCGGGGAAATGGTAGACCTCGTAGTCCTTGCCCTGATGGTCGAGCTGCGCGCCGTCGTGTTGATGCTCCTGGTTATAGGCCGGGTGCTTGAAGGTGTAGTCGCGCTGGGTTTGCCGCGCAGTGCGCACGCGCTCGCTGTAGCGGAAGCGGCGCAGCGCCGGCGTGGGCTGATCGCCGCCTGGCGTGGCGTTGTATTCGACCGGGCCGCCGTCGATGGAGCCGAAGATGTAGAGATTGTCTCCATGCACCAGGTGGTGGCTGGCATCGGCAAAGGAAAAGGCGTAATAAAAACCCTCTTCCGCAGCCAGCCGGGCAAGGAAATGCAAGTCGCTGTCACCTGCCTGGACGCAATATTCACGCGGCAGATGCGTCTCGGTCACCAACTGTTCGTAGTCGGTGATCTCGTGTTCCTTGAGCACTGCAGACAGAATGTCCGGCACGCTCTGCCGTTGGAAGATGCGCCAGTCCGCGCACAGGCCGGTGCGCGCAAGTTTGGGCTCAACCACGGCACGGTAGCGGGTGCGGCGAAAGCCGGTTTCCCCTTGTTCGAAATCACTGACCAGGCCGTGGACGTAGCGCACGGGCTGGTCGGCGCGCCAGATGGTGAGCTGCGCGGGCTGATCGAGGACGGCCGAGAAGTCGATCGACGGATCGGTGCTGGTCAGGTCGGCCGACAGCATGAACGGCTGGCTCAGCCCTTCCTCCAGCTCGAACGAAACCACATCGAACTCGAGGCCCCCCGCCTTGAAGGTGAAGCGCATATCGGATTGTCGAGGCATGGGTGTACTCCTCAATCGGTAGAAAAGTCACCGGAATGGACCGCCGCAAGTGGCGTTCGATCTCCCGGTAGAAAATCAGTCAGACAGTGGCTGACCTGCACGCGCTGCCAATGGCGCAGCCATTGCTTGCGCTCGGCGTAGCGCGCCATCCAGAACCCGTGGGCCGCCATGACGCCAGCCGCGAGGTGCGTTTCGATATCGACGTCATTCGTCTTGATACCGCCATAACGGTTCCACTTCGTGACCATGGCGATCCTCCTTGGGGTGCCTGGAACTAGCGCTTGAGGGTGGCGTCCAGCGCGCGCAGCACCTGCCCGGTGCTGCTGTCCAACTGAACGCTGAAGTAGGCATACGCGCCGGACAGCAGCACCAGCGCGCAGGCCCAAGGCGTCCACCACGGCAGTTGCCCACCGAGCCGGTAGCGGCGTGTGGCGATATTCCGGCCGCCATCGGTGAGCTTTTCCGGGACGTCGCCACGCAAACCGCGCAACACGTGGTGCAATCGGTCGATGATGTTGTTGAGCGACTCATCCCGGTTGTTACGCACACCGTACTTTCCGGTGAAGCCCAGACACAGGCAGAGGTACTTGAATTCCAGTACGTCGCGGTACTTGGCAGGCTCCACGAGCATGCGGGTGAGCACGGTGAAGAATTTCTCGCCGCCCCAGGTTTCGTTATGGAAGTGGCTGAGCAGCGAGCGCTTGGCCCATACCGAATCGGAGCCGCCCCAAGGGGTAGCCATGACGGCCTCGTCGATGAAGGCGCACAACGCATAACGGAAAGCCAGTTGAGTGGCGCTGTCATAGCTGTGCTGGCGGATTTCCTCGTCCAGCGCGCTGATCTGGTCACGCACGGTTTGATAGAGCTTGCCGATGTCGTCGCAGCGTTCCAGCCGGCGCAGGCGAATCACCAGGCCCAGCAGCGGCTGCGCGCCGTCCACCAGAGGATTCCAGCCATGGCCGCGCAACTGGAAACTCAGGTCCGGGTCGCCGTTGAGCTGTTCGATTCGCTGGTAGCCGACAGTCTTGCTGAGCTCGTCCGCGGCGGCATGGCCGGGAGCCGGGCGCGAACGCAGCGTGCGCGGGTCGTCGAGGGGAACGGTCGTGGTCATGTCATTGGCTCCGGATGGCCCAGAACTGCATTTCCAGTTCAGGGAAGTCGCCGGCGACGTGGAAGCCGAAGCCGGATGTCTGTTGCGTCATGACCTGCCACGCCGGATGCGTCCGATCGAGTTCGAAATAGATGAAACCGGCGTGATACGGCAGATAGCGAGGCGCCACGTGCAACTGCTTGAGCGGGATGCCGGGCAGTTGCAGACTGACCAGTTCGCCGAGGCGCTCCATGGAGGTGACCTTGGCTTGCTGGACGAACAACTGACGCAGGTCGTCCGCGGACATCCGCGCACGCACGGCGAGCACGAATTCCGCACCTTCGATCAGCGTGCGATCACGCACCTCCGCAGTCAGCGAACCGTAGCGCTGCTCGATAATCGGCAGCGACACCGCGCGGGGCTGGAGCACGGTGCTCAGCGTCCGCCGCAGGGTATCCATGAGGATGCGGAAAGACGCGCGCGGATCATCGTGCTGATAGGTCGGGTACTCCTGTGGCAGACGGCCCTCGTCGGTGAAGGTCACCAATTCACCGCAGGCCTGGATGAAGGCTACGTAGAGATCCTCGGGATGCACATGCCGCTTGCGCGACAGGTAGCTGAACCAGGGCTGCAGGCGGTTGATGACTTGCAGCAGGTTGAAGTCCGTGATGTCGGCCACGCCCGACTGCCCTGCGGAGCCGATGCGTTCCGCGATGTTCTTGGCCCGCTCGCGCATCAGACCGGCCACCTCGCCGACGAAGCGATGCAGCGGCGCGATGGCGTTCACGGACAGGCTGGTGGGATAGAACCCGTTGTCGTCCAGCACCAGGCTACCGTCCGGGCGGCGGTCGAGAATGCGGCACATGGCGATGCCGGTGAAGGCGCTGCGATCCTGCTGCTCCAGTGCGAACTGAAGGTTTGGGACAACGAGGTCCACCGGCTGGTGGTCGCCTTCGAGGCTGTGCGTGTCGCGCACAGCCTCCGTGCGGGCCACGTAGCGCGTGTTGGCATACGTATCGGGCCAGCGGACTTCGAGGCCGCTGTCCTGCTTGAGCGGCAACGTAAGGTAGACCGTCTGATTGGCCACGCTGGCGTCGGTGATCGCCAGGGGCTCTGGCGCCGGCTGCTCGCCGGGAATGTCGATGACGGTACCGTCGGGCATCACGCCACGCGCCCGCACGATGGCCACCTTGCCGAAGGCGAGGTACTCATGGTTGAGTTCCAGCTCGCTGAAGCCGTAGAGATGGTCGCTGACGCTGTTCAGGCGCTGGTTGGCGTGGTACTCGGCGGCTCGAGCCTGCTGCTGGAAGTGCTGGGGTTGGACGAATAGTCCTTCTCCCCAGAGAACGGCGTTGCGTGAGGTCATGGCGTTACCTGGATTCGGGATGGGTTGGAAGCGGCCTGCAGCGCCGGAGCCGCAGGCAACGGCTCCGCCGGCAGCGGCGGGACAGCCGCCGCTGCCGGCAACTTCGAAGGCGGCCGCCTGGCGGTTTTCTCGATGGGTGCGGCAGGCACGGGGCAGGCAGCCGGTACGGGGGTGGCGGGTAGCGCGGGTCGCCCCTCGCGCGTCAGGCTCACGCGCGTTTCGCTCAACTTGACCAGCAAGGAATATTTGCGGCCCTTGGGCTCGATCGGCATGACCTGCTTCCAGGCCACCGCGTTCCCATCGTGGAAGTCCGCAATTGCGGCGATGAAGCGCGTGCCGTCGCGGACCTCGCTGAAGGGCACGAATTTGAACTGTCCAGGCAACAACAGGTAGTCGTCGGCGGCCAGGTAAGTGCTGCCCAGGGTCTTCTTCAGGTCTTTGCGCAGTTGATCAGGGTCTGCATTGAGCAGCACGGAGTCGTCCCTGAGTTGCACGACCTTGAAGGCGATGGGGGTTCCGGGGGGCTTGGCCAACCTCGACCGGGCGGTCGACGGCGCAAAGCTGTGACGGCGACCATTGGCGTCGTACTGCCCCAGTTCGAGGCCCTGCGGACCGACGATGCCCGCGTTCGGCAATGGAGGCACGATCACCTGCTCGCTCGACTGCCCGGCTCGCGGACGCGCGGACGGCGCACCGACACCGGCCGCGGGCCTCGCGACAAAGGCGGAAGCATCGGCGCCGGTGCGCAGTTGCTCGAGCAACAGTTGCAGGTTTTCGAGGAGCTCGGGCTTGTTGGCGCTGACGAAACGCACCGCATAGGGGCCGTCTTCCGCATCCTGCTCATCGGTCGCCTCGAACCCGGGCACCTGATGCTGCCCATTGGGATTGACGTCGTGGTCGGCGTACAGGCTGAGGCCGATCTGGGTCGGCTGGTCATCATCGACGCCCACCTGGATGGATGGGTCCATCAGCACCTGCCCCGTCTTCTTGAAAACATTGCCGACGGTGCTGCATCCCGTGAGCATCAGCAGTGGCATCAGCGCGCAAACGAGCCGCTTCATCGCGGCTCCTGGCGCAGCGCTCGGTCATAGGCCTGTTCAAAGACTTCCCAGAACAGTTTCTCGAAGCCTTGCTGGCGCGAGGATGCCAGCTCGTTGTAGTAGTGGATGTACATCTGCCAGCTCCAGTCGGCTCCGTCGGATGGCTGGACCTGGGCCGGCCGATAGCGCTGGAAACGCTGCTGCAGTTGCTCCGGCGAGAAGGCGCGCAACAGGGCCTGGAGGCTGGCCTCAATGGCCTCGATCAGCGCGGCCTGGTGCCGCTGAACCTGGGCGAGGCTTTCCTCCACGGCGGCGGACGGCGACAGGTGCACGACGCTGCGCTCACTGGAGAACAATGCGCGTACGGTCTCCGGGTAGCCCAGCCCCAGGCGCAACGGGTTGTCCTCGATGGGCTGGAGCGTGCGGGCAAGCGGTGCCAGATTGCGCCGTTTGCCGTCCTGGGCATGCTGCAAGGCAGTGATACCGTGAATGACCGCGCTCAACGTCCTGCCGATCTCCTGCAACAGTGCATGCCCCATCTGAGGATCGACCACGCCGACCGAGGCCCCAAGCCCTTCCACCAAGGGTTGGATCAGGGCATTGGCGTCGCCGGTCGAGACGGCTCGCGAGTAGGACTGCGGCATCGTGGATTCTCCAGATAAGGTCTTGGGTGAGCCGGACACGGCTTCGAATCGAGTACGGGCGTGGTTGGCCTGCGTCTGGCTCGGACTGAGTCCGTAGTTCGTAGGGTCCAGCGGGGCAACGCCGAATCCCGGCTCACGCCGCAGTTGCTCGGCATCCAGGGCGGCCAGCGGGTCGCGTTCGTCCGCGGGACGATGCTCCCTCGCGAGGTCATCGAAGGCGCTGAAATCGGGCTTGCGCACCCCCGCGTCCAGCAGCCTGTCGGCGTCGGCCACCGGGTGAAGGCCAGCGCTTGGCTCGTTGAGCAACTCACCCACCGAACGCTGCTGCAGCGGCTGCCTGTTGAACAGATGCGGCTCGGACGTCTGTAGATGGACGGTGACCTGGTAGGCGCCGATATGCAGCATGTCGCCGTCGCGCAGGCGCGCGGCCGTGCCGCGCCGCAACGGTGTCTCGGCGTCGTTGACGCGGGTGGCGCCACTCTGGTCGCGCACGCAGTAGCTGTTGTCGATCCAGGCGATCTCGCAGTGAATCGCCTGCACCTGGCCTTGACCGTCATCGAGCAGCCAGTCGGCGCCGCGGCTGCCGATGGTGCCGCCCGCGTGGCCGAAGCGATGCCGTGCAGTGCTGCCGGCGCGCAGGGCATGGGTATTGGCAACGCTGAGTTCGAGGCGCTGCGTGTCTGCCGACGTCTGGCTGGTAGGAGGAGTAGGCGTGTTCATAGTCGCACCTTGATACGCACGGGGGTTCGAGTGGCGTCATCACCGTTGACGAAAGTGGTCCAGCCAAGCTGCGAGCCGCGCTCCCTGCTCAGATTGAAGGACTCGACTTCCGCCGGGCGAAGTCGCAGTTCCAGGTCGAAGGCCATCGGGTCACGCAGCAGGAATTCCATGAGCTTGCGCAGGCGTGCGAAGTCCTCCCCGCTGGGCAGGAAGTGGCGGAAGCGCTCCTGGTCGAGATCGGAGATGACGACGGTGAATTTGTTGTGGCAGGCGCGCACCCGCTTGCCGATCACGAAGCTGCCGCCGACCTCGCCATTGCGCTTGCCCAGCGACAAGCGCTGATCTGACGGGATGTCGACGTAACGAACCTCGAACTCGCGCACCTGCACGGATTTCAGCGCGAAGCAATCGGCCACGATGCCCGCGACCATCGACGCGGAGCGGCTGCGGTTGATGATGGAGCCGGCGAAACTGAGCAGCCGGCTCCAGGGCAACGGTGTCGCGCCGCGCAAGTCGTCGTTGCCCAGGCCGACGAGGGCAAATACATAGCGGGAGAAGCCATCGCTGGCTTCGCTGCGGAAGCGGATGTGATAGCGGTACTTGCGCCATGCCCGGTGCAGCAGCGTGAGCAGACGGTGGTGAAAGAAGTCGAGAAAGGCCGGACGAATGCCGATACCCTGCCCATGTTCATAGGCCAGACGGTCCAGGTAGTAGCCCGGCAGCGGCGAGTCAGAGCCGTGCAGCCCGAAGAAGTTGGCCTGTATCTGGTAGTCGCTGGCCGAGCCGTCGGGCATACGCGCGGCGAAGCTGATGTCCGACGCCGGAAATGCCAGTCCCGCCGAACTGCTCAGGCGGATGCGCCAATGGGCATCCCCGAGCGGATCGCTCGCTTCCAGGTCGTCACCGTGCAGCGCATGCAACTGCTCCAGCAAGCGGAAGAAGTCGTAGGCCTTCGCGCTGGCGAGCACAGCATCGGCGACGGCTAGATCAGGGGTTGCTTGCCGATCTGCAATGGCCATTGGTAGTGCTCGTTGTTGCTGGTGTTGATGACTTCCAGCACATGGAAGGAATTGATGCTGGCGTAGAGCGCCAGGAAGTGGCTCAGCACGCTGCCGAACAGATAGAGGTCCCCCTCGCACAGAAAGGCGTCTTGATCCAGGTGCAGCACCGTCTTCAAGCCACGGATGGGCAGCCCCTTCATGAGCCAGTCCATCGGCTTGGTCTCGGCCTCGCCGATGCCCGCCAGGCGCTTGCTGCTGGCCCGCGCATGCTGGATGTCATGCAGCGCGGCGAAGTCGTAGGCTCGCAGGACTGCCTTGAGTGGTTCGGCCGAGAGCAGTGACAGATAGTTCAGCGACAGGTTGGAGATCAGGCTCCACTGGAGATCGCCGTCGAGCACCGGGCGATAGGATGGCGTCGGACGCGTGATGTTGCGACAACGACTGTAGGATGGCGCCCTTTCCGATCCTTCGCAGATATCGCCCACGTCCAGTGCAAGCGGAAGGTCGCGATTGGTGCAGGTAATCGACAGCGAAACCGTTTCGGTCTGGTCCACATACTCGCTTTCGTCGGCGCGCACGAAGGAAACCGCGTGGTCGAGACCACTGCCGTCAAGCGCGTTGCCTATGTGGGTTCGGTAGTAGATCGCGGTACGACCTTCGGCATGCTCGACTTCGTGCGCCATCGACTCGAATGGCCGGAAGGTACGCAGCCGATCGCCACGCCGCCCATCAGCGTCGCGGCGCAAGCCCCGGACTTCGTCGATACTGAAAATCTCGTAGGCTTGCGGCCGCTGCCCTGCTGGATAAACCGGCTGTTGCGCGACCTTGCCGTCTATCCTGATCGGCTCGGCGTCATGGGCGAACAGGTTGACCGCGGGGGTGCAATACAGGGCAAGGTCGCCATCGCGCAGGCGAATGCCCGGTGGCATCGGCCGGCTGAAGTGGAACTCGATCCGGACGGTCTCCTGGCTGGTGGACGGCCAGAACGGCGCCAAGCCGCTCAACCGGAAACAATGAAAGCGCTGGGGAAAAACGAAGTACTCCTGCAATATCCGGTAGCCGTCGAAGGCGTTTTTCGGATACGGCAGCAAGGCTTCGTCCTGGGCGAAACCAGGAAACTCGACCTGTCGGTTGGGCAGGGAGAATGCCTTGCCGTCAAGGTCTACCCTGACCTTGTCCAGGTACTGGGCCAACCAGAGATAGAGGGTCTGCGCCGTGGTGTCATCGCCGCTGAGCTGGAAATCCAGTTGGTCGCAGTCCATGAGGCTGGGCGGGTTATCGGTCAGGAACGACAACTCGACCGTCAGGATCGACTTTTCTCGCGAGTGGGCATCGCTCACCCGGGTCATCTTGAGCGGCAACAGGTGAACATCCGCACAGGTGCGAAAGCGGCACTGGACACCATCGACCGCGCGGGACAACACGACGGTTCCCTTGGGCACGGTTTGCCGCTGCGTGATCGCAGTTTCGACCGGCTCGAAGCAGATGATGGTCGAGCTCGGCAGCGGCCGAAGGTAGTTCGGCCACAGCAGTTGCAGCATCGAGTGAGTCAGCTCAGGCAGATCGTCTTCGATTTTTAGCCGCAGCTTGGCGGTCAGGAAGCTGAATCCTTCGAGCAGACGCTCGACATCGGGGTCCGCGCCCTCCCCTCCAAGGAAGCGGGAAAGTTGCGGATTGTCACGGGAAAACTCGCGGCCGAAGCGACGTAAGTAGTCGAGCTCTTCTCGGAACTTGCGGCGTAATGTCATGGCAACGACTTTCCATTGAGGATCGCGCGGCGGGTCAGGAGAACCGCGCGATCCTGTTGTGATGCTGAAGTACCAGGTCGAGCTCGATGCTTTCGTGTGCGTTGCGAACCGGCACCAGGCAGTGCAGCCGGAAGTGCAAATCCATCGGGCGCATGGCATCCGTGAGTGGCTGAACGCGGGTCACCTTGACCCGTGGCTCGAACTCGCTGACCACGGCATGGATGTGCTCGCCCAAACGGTGCCGCAGATCGGCGCTGCCGACCGCGACATCGTTGAAATCGGGCAGCCCCAATTCGGGACTGCTTGACGAGCAACCTTGCCGGGCATTGAGTACCCACTCGAGATGCCGCTTGATAGCCTGGATGCGTTCGGCGGCCAGATCCTGGCTCGTCCGCAGACGTCGCGGCGCAAGCTCGGGATCGAGCCGCTCGAACAAACTTCCCTGTCCGAGCGTTCTCGGCATGGCCCGGGCTCTCGTTATTCCTTGTCGAGCCTGCCGACAAGGGACAATTCGAAGCTGGCACCCATGTACTTGAAGTGCGGACGCACCGCGAGCGACACCTGATACCAGCCCGGATCGCCGGCCACATCCTGCACGATCACGCGGGCCGCCCGCAGCGGGCGGCGGCTGCGCACGTCAGCCGAGGGGCTTTCCTGGTCGGCGATGTATTGCTTGAGCCAGTTGTTCAGCTCGCGTTCAAGGTCCTGGCGCTCCTTCCAGCTACCGATTTGCTCGCGCTGCAGCACCTTCAGGTAGTGCGCCAGCCGGTTGACGATAAACATGTACGGCAGTTGCGTGCCGAGCTTGTAGTTCGTTTGCGCGGCCTGGCCCTCCTCGGTCTTCGGGAAGAGCTTGGGCTTTTGCACCGAGTTGGCGGAGAAGAAGGCAGCGTTGTCGCTGTCCTTGCGCATGGTCAGAGGGATAAAGCCGGCTTCGGCGAGTTCGAACTCGCGGCGGTCCGACACCAGGACTTCAGTGGGAATCTTGGCCTGCAACTGGCCGAGGGATTCATACAGATGGACTGGCAGATCATCCACCGCCCCGCCGGACAGCGGGCCGATGATGTTCGGACACCAGCGGTATTTGGCAAAGCTGTCGGTGATGCGGTTGGCGAGCAGGAACGACGTGTTGCCCCACAGGTAGTTGGCATGGCTACCGTCGACACCTTCGCGGTAGACAAAGGTACGCGTCGGGTTGTCCGACGGGTCGTACGGCTGGCGCAGCAGGAAGCGCGGCATGGTCAGCCCCAGGTAGCGCGCATCCTCGGATTCGCGCAGGCTACGCCATTTGGCGAAACGAGGGCCTTCGAAGATGTCGCTGATTTCCTTCAGGTTGGGCAGCTCCTGGAAGCTTTCCACATTCAGGAACTCGGGACCGGCAGCACCCAGGAACGGCGCGTGGGCCATGGCGCCGACCGCGGCCACGTAACTAAGCAGCTTGATATCCGGCGCCGAAGGGCCAAAGGTGTAACTGCTGACCATGCAGCCCACCGGCTCCCCGCCGAACTGGCCATAACCCGCCGTGTAGGCATGCTTGTAGAGACCGCTGCGGGTGATATCGCCGGCTCCCTCGAAGTCATCCAGCAACTCGGCCTTGCCGACATGCATGAAGCCGATCCTGATGTTCTCGCGCGTATCGGTGTTGTCGACCAGAAGCTTGAGTTGGCGCCAGTGGGACTCCAGGTTCTGGAACGACGGATCGTGGAGAATCTCGTCCATCTGGACCGTGAGTTGCTCGTCGATCCGGGCAATCATGCCGTCCACCAGCAGCTTGCTGATGGGCTGCTCTCGATCATCCGACTTGAGCATTTCGGCAATAAACGCAGCAACGCCGCGTTCGGCGACGGCATAGCCCTCGTGATTGGGCTCGATGCGCGTCTGCGCCATGATCTGTTCGAGCAGCCCCTGGGATTGGGCTGCTTCAGCCCGAGCGACAGCGCTTTCGGTTTTCATGTTCGTTTCCTTGAAGCCGCGGAGATATGGGAAGATGTGATGTGCCGCAGGAGGCGCGTCAGTCGGACGAGCCCTTGAGCGCCTGGCTCAGCTCTTGCGCGAGCTTGTTCCGCGCCGCCTCATCCCCGAGCAGGGCCTGCAACTGCTTGCGGAACGCGGGCACGTTACCCATGGGCCCCTTGAGGGCTACCAGCGCCTCGCGCAGTTCCAGGAGCTTGCGCAACTCGGGCACCTGCTGGGCGACTGAATCAGGATTGAAATCCCTGATGTGCTTGAACTGAAGGTCGACGGTCAGCGTGTCGTCAGCGTTGGCATTTCCGAAGCGCAAGGGAACGGCAGTTTTCAACGCCACGCCCGCCTCGCCGAGCACATCGTTGAAGTTGTCCTTGTCCACACGCACCACCGGCCTGTCTTCAATAGCAGTCTCTTCTTCGCGCCCCTTGAAATCACCAATCACCAGCATATTCAAAGGCAGTTCGATCTCCGCCTGCTGATTACCTGTTGCCGGAACATATTTGATATTGATTCGTTCCTTCGGGGCTACCGATGCCGTGCTCTTCGCCATAACTACTCCTTATCCTTATCTCTTGAGGATGCTGGAAATTCGCTCTCAGCCGTAAACCGCAGCATGACCAACCTGGTTCGAGATCTGCTTGGGGAATCGCCCCAAGATATTCCATGCCCCTCGGAAAACATGGCTCCCAGAAGCGCTTACCAGACATATTCAGACATACGCGGCCCGCCTGAATAATTAAGCCTGCCCCATTGCACCGTCAATAAGATTTGTCCGAAATTTCCATCAGATCAATCACGAAATTACCGCCAAATAACGAGACAGAAAAAATGTGACACTTATTAATAATTCCCCGCACACACGACAACAAATTTCTCATTTACTAATTGGCAATATTGTGTTTCCTTAATGGGCCAACCATTCCCCGCACCGCTGATATATCTGCGTGCAACTTCGGTCCTGACGTTGCACGCCTCGTTTCCAACCATCCTTGATGGGCTGTGCTTCATGATCCGAATTGAACTCTCGGCAGTCTTCGACCGCTTGAATCCCCCCTCTCGACAAGCCCTGGAAGAGGCCGCGAGCCTCTGCATCAGCCAGCAAGGCGCCGAAGTCACGGTGCCGCATGTGCTGCTCAAGCTGGTGGACCTACCGTTGGGGGATGTCCGGTTGCTATTGCGCCAGGCCGGGCTGGATCTGAGTGCCGTACGTCAGGCGCTATCAGCCAACTTCCCGAACCAGGCATCCACGGGAGGGCAGTACCCCGCGTTCTCGCCGTTGCTGGTCGAACTGTTGCAGGAGGCATGGCTGCTGGGTTCGCTGGAATGGAACCAGGACGCAATCCGTAGCGGCAGCCTCTTCCTGGCCGCATTGCTCAACCCCGGTCGCTATCTGCCGCTGTCCGCCGTGCGTCTGTTCGACCGCGTCAACCGGGAAGCCTGGCGCAAGGAATTTCTGTCGTTGGTCGCGAATTCGGCGGAAACACCCCAGGCGTCGGAACGTGTCCAGTCACCCATCGTCGCGGCGACCGATTCGGCGCTGGCCAGGTACGGCCATGATTTCACCGCCCAGGCGCGTGAGGGACGCCTCGACCCGGTGCTGTGCCGCGATGGAGAAATCGATCTGGTGATCGACATCCTGTCGCGCCGCCGCAAGAACAACCCCATCGTCGTGGGCGATGCCGGCGTTGGCAAAAGCGCGGTCATCGAAGGCCTGGCACTGCGCATCGCCCAGGGGCACGTGCCGGAGCCGCTGCGCTCCGTCACGCTGTGGGGATTGGACCTGGGCGCACTACAGGCCGGCGCGTCGGTCAAGGGCGAGTTCGAGAAACGGCTGAAAGCGGTTATCGACGAAGTGAAGACCGCCGCCACGCCGATCATCCTGTTCATCGACGAAGCACACACGCTGATCGGTGCGGGCAATGCGGCGGGCGGCAGCGACGGCGCCAACCTGCTCAAGCCGGCGCTGGCCCGGGGAGAACTCCGCACGATCGCGGCCACCACCTGGTCGGAATACAAGAAATTCTTCGAGAAGGATGCGGCACTTAGCCGACGCTTCCAGCTGGTCAAGCTCGACGAACCGAGCCCCGAGACGGCCGTCCACATCCTGCGGGGGCTACGGAACACCTACGAGCGCGCTCACGGGGTCTACATCTCCGACGAAGCGTTGCAGGCCGCTGCCCGGCTTTCGGCGCGCTACTTGTCGGGACGGCAGTTGCCCGACAAGGCGGTCGACGTGCTTGACACGGCGTGCGCGCGGGTGGCAACCGCACTTGCCGAGTCGCCCAGGCAGTGTCGGGTGCTGGAGCATGAACTCTTGCAGATCGACGCGGAGTCGACGCTGCTGCAACGGGATCATCGTGCCGGCCTGCACACTGACGCGCAACGGCTCGAGGTACTGGACAACGCGCGCCGTGAGGTTCAGCGCAAGATGGATGCGTTGCAAACCGCATGGTCACGCCAGAAGCCGTTGGTGGATGAAATCCGGACGCTGCGGTCGTCGCTGGCGGCCGACGACGCCCCGGACGATGATGAGCGCTCCGAACAACTATCCGCCAAGGTGATGGAGTTGGCGGCGCTGCAACGCCCGGGCGCGCTGCTGCACGCGGAGGTAGGCCGTGAGCAGGTCGCGCAGGTCATCGCTGACTGGACCGGCATTCCGGCGACAACCATAAGCAGCGACCAGATGACGCGCCTCGAAGGCTTGCCGGAGACGCTACGGGAACGGGTCAAGGGGCAGGACGCCGCCATCGAGCACATTCACCGGCATCTGCTGACCGCGATGGCAGACCTCCGGCGGCCTGGCACGCCGCTCGGCGCCTTCTTGCTGGTAGGCCCCAGCGGCGTGGGCAAGACGGAAACCGCCCTGGCCCTGGCCGATGCGCTGTTCGGCGGCAAGCAGTTCCTGACGACGATCAACATGTCCGAGTTTCAGGAGAAGCACACCGTGTCACGCCTGCTCGGCGCGCCGCCGGGATACGTCGGCTATGGCGAAGGGGGCGTGCTGACCGAGGCGATCCGCAAACAGCCGTATTCCGTGGTCCTGCTCGATGAGGTCGAAAAGGCTCACCCGGACGTGCTGAACATCTTCTATCAGGCCTTCGACAAAGGCGAGCTGGCCGACGGCGAGGGGCGATTGATCGACTGCAAGAATGTGCTGTTCTTCCTGACCTCGAACCTGGGATTCGATCAACCGGAAGACGAACTGACCGACCAGGACGAGGCCGCTCTTCGGGAGCGCCTCTCGCAATTCTTCAAGCCGGCACTGCTGGCGAGAATGCAGGTCGTGCCCTATCGCTATCTGGACGATCGCGTGCTCGGGGACATCGTGGAAAGCCGCTTGCAACGGCTGATGACGCAGTTCGTCCACCGCTATAACGCCACCTTGTCGGTGTCCGCGAGCGCCAGCGAGGAACTGCGCAAGCGCTGCACCCGCCACCAGAACGGTGCACGCATGCTGGATGCGAGCATCGACGGCGAGTTGTTGCCGCCGCTGTCCTTGTCCGTCCTGCAGCGCCTCGCCGAGGGCGCAGCCTTCCGGCGTGCCCAGCTGTCGTGGAGCGGCAGCGCCTTCGAGGCCGTCGTGGAATGACGTCACCGCGGCAACTGAATCCGCTCGAGGTCGCGCGCATCGCGCGCGACATGACTTGGGCGGCACACCCCGAGGAGCTGGCAACAGTGATCCTGCATGCAGCCGTGGATAGCGGCTTGTTGCGACTGGGGATGTGCTATCGCCTGGATCAGACGAGTGACTGCTTGCGGCCACTGACCTGCGTGCCGGAAAACGCGTCTGCTCTGCCAGATCTGGATATGGACGAGTTGGACAATCCCCTGGTCTATAGCCTGGTGAGTGGCCACCCCTGCGAGGTCGAGCGCATCACCGATATGGTCGGTGTGGGCAGCGCTTTCGAGCGGTTGCGCGAGCACTTCATGCCTGGAGACGGCGCCTGGATCCTGCCGTTGCGCGACACCAATCAGCATGCCTTCGCGGTCATGGCGCTGCTCGGCACTCCCTTGGCACTGCACGCATTGCGCCAGTCTGCGCTGTGGCAGGCGCTGCTGCAAATCCATGAGCGCCTGTTCTCCGGACTTCAGCAGAACCAGGGGGATGCGGCGCGGGCCCGCTCAGCCGACGCGGTGCGTGCACAGGTGCATACCCGCACGCGCGAGCGAGCGGCCAGGCTATTGGCGGCGGAGTTCGTCGGCGTGAGCCCGGCGGTCCGCGAACTGCGCAGCGACATGCTGGGAATGACGGATTCGAACCTGGCCATTCTGGTCACCGGCGAAACTGGCGCAGGCAAAGATCATGCGGCCTGGCTCATTCACCAGGCAGGAAGCCGCCAAGGCAAGTTCGTGCCGGTGAACTGCGCGGCCATCCCCAAGGATCTGATCGAGGCGGAGCTGTTCGGCAGCGAGCGAGGCGCCTTCACCGGCGCCAGCCAGGCGCGCGCGGGGCTCGTGGCGGAGGCCGACGGCGGCACACTGTTCCTCGATGAGATTGGCGACATGCCGCTGGAACTGCAGGGCCGGCTGCTGCGCGTGCTGAACGAGAAGAGGTACCGCCCTGTGGGCGCGACACAGGAGCGTTATTCCGATTTCCGCTTGATATGCGCGACCCACCAGCCATTGCTTCAACGCATCGCCGAGGGGAGCTTTCGGGAGGACCTGTACTTTCGCATCCGCCAGCAATGCCTGCACGTGCCTGCGCTGCGCGAGCGTCCGGAGGATATTCCCGTTCTGGCCGAGCACGTGCTGCTGCAATACAACCGCGAGCGACAGAGACACATCCCCGGCATCAGCCCCGAGGCGTTGCGCATGCTGCAGATGCACCCGCTGCCAGGCAATGTCCGAGAACTGCGTAACCTCGTACTGGTGGCAGCCGAGCGCACCGAACTCGGCAAAGCCATCGCGCCACAGGCATTGCGCGAGCTGCGCCCCCCTGCCCCACGAACTCTAGCCCTCCCCGCCACAGCGACGATGCCGCTGCACGATCTCTGGGAAACCAACGACCTGCCCGGCGCGCTGGCGGCTTTCGAATGCCACCTGATAAGCGAACGCCTGCGACAAGCAAACGGTTCGCGCGCGCTCGCCGCACAGAGTTTGGGCATTCCCAAACGAACGCTGGCGCGTAGATGCCAGCGCTGGAACATTTTTCAGGAGGACTCTGCACCATGAGATCACTGAGCATCGCACTGGTTTGTGCTGCGCTCGTGGCCGGATGTGACGCCGGCAAACAGGGGGCCGCCGCCGGTCCGTCTGCAGCGGCCCCAGCAGCCATGAAAACCTGTACCTCCATTGTGTCCGCGATAGAGCGGCTGGCCTGCTTCGATGCGCTTGCGGGAACGCCGCCAGCACCGGTCGCAGCGACTCCGGTCATGCAACAGAACGAGGCGCCGGCAGCGGCCGACAGCCAGAAACCGGCGAAACCGCCAACGATCGTCGAACTGGTCCGCCTCAACGAGGCGAAACGTGCCGCGGGCGAGACGGGATTCCGGCTGTCGCGCACCGAGGAGGCTGTACCGGGACGGTGGAGCGTGGTGATGTCCGCCCCGGCGTTGGGCGGCGCCACCGCGCCGCCGATCCTGGCGATCAGTTGCCTGTCGAACATCTCGCGTCTGCAGTTGCTGGAGAGCCAGCCGATCACGCCCAACCGGATGAACATCCGACTGCTGTTGGACGGGCAACCCATCTCGGCCTCGGTGCCGTGGCAGGTACTGGAAGACGGCACGGTCGTGGACGCGGGGCGGGGCCTGGTAGCCATCGAACAACTGCGATACCTGGTCAAGGCCGGCGGCCGCTTGCAGGTCGAGAGCGACTACGCGCCGTTCTCCGGGCTGCTGTTCGATGCAACCAATCTGCATAGCTTGATGAAACAACAGCGTGAGGCCTGTCACTGGTGATCAACTTGCCTCACCTGGATCTGGACGCATTGCTAGGCCCGCTGGATGCCAAACAGCCGGCCGGTGTATTCGATGAGGAAGACGAAACGTATCAAGGCATCGAGCACGAAATGATCAAGCTCGGCAGTCTGCAGGAAGCCAGTATCGACTGGTCTTATGTCGATGAAGCCGCGCGTCAATACCTGAGCACCCGATGCAAGCACTTCCGCGTGGCCGGGCATCTGGTCACGGCCCGCCTTCGCCCCCGCACTTGGCCCCACTGGACAGAAGCAACGTTGGTGCTGGCCGGCATGGTCGAGCGCTACTGGGAAAGTGGCCAGCCGAAGCCCGGGCCGCGTGGTCTGCTGGCCAAACGCAAGCTGGTCACCTTGCTGGCGGAGCGACTGAGCCAGGCACTGGAAACGCTGGATCAGAAGACCTACACCCCCGGGCTACAGGATCAGGCACAACAGGCATTCGACCGATTGCAGGCCAAAGCGGTCGCTGCGCAGTTGGATGTATCGATGCTGTCCCGGCTGGAAGCGCAGATGCACCGGCATGTCGAGAGCACCTTGTTCCCGGAGCCCGTGGTTCTCAAGCCGAGCGACGGTCAGCAAGGTGGGCACGCGCTGAGCGACGCCTTCTTCCAGCCGAGCGAAATGCCGAAGTCCAGCGATGAGCGCGAGGGGCGCCGAACGCTGTTGGCAATGGCGGATTTCATCAACGAGCAGGACATATACGACCCCACCAGCTATCAATTGCGGCGCTTCGCGCTATGGGCGCACCTGCGCGCGGCACCGCCCGCGAAGCGCGACCAGCTCACGGAACTGATGTGCGTGCCGGTCGATACCGAAGAGGGCTATCGCGAGGCAATCTCGACCAATTCGGTCAGCCCGGTGTTGTTGCGGCGCGTGGAAAAGAGCGTGACCAGCTCGCCCTATTGGCTGCGAGGCAGCTTCTTTGCGGCGGCCATGGCGGCCCGTCTGGAAATGCCGGCCGTGGCGGAGGCCATCCGTCACGCAGCCGAACGCTTCCTGCTGCGCATTCCGGGCTTGAGCGACCTGCACTTCGCCGATGGCCGGCCCTTCGTCGACAGCGACACCTTGGGTTGGATCGGCAGCGCCGAAGCACGGTCTGCCGATGCCGGCGCACCGCAAGAGTTCGTGGATTTACGCGAGGAACTGGCCAGCCGGTTGGACACCGAGGGCGTCGAGCCGGTGCTCCGCCGGTTGCAGGCGCACCAGGGCTCGTCTAGCGGCCCGCGTCATCGTTGCCACGCAACCGTGATTGCGGCTGACCTGCTGAAGTCGCGAGGTTTGGATTGGCTGGCTGAAGAACTCTATGCCAATGCCAGCCGGTTGATGAAGGGCGTCACGGTGGATCAATGGGAGCCTGAACTGTTCCAACACCTCGCCAAACATGTCCCGGCACATCAGGAAAACGAACATAGACGAAGCCAGTCGCAAGGAGAGAAAAAATGAAATACTGGTCGTTGCTCAAACGATATGCCGTCCCCCTACTGCGTTGGGTCAAGGGCGGCATGCCACTGCTGCTGGTACTGGGGCTGCTATTCCTGTTGATAGCCATCTGGTGGCTGGGGCCGCAGTGGGCCTGGCGCGATCGGCATCCCCTGGCAAGCCTGGGCGCTCGGGTCGGGCTGACCCTTGCCCTGCTGATGGTTCCCGTGGTGACCTGGGCCCTGGTACTGCGTGCCAGGAACCGCCGGCTGGAGGCCGAGCGCCAGCAAGCCCGTGCCGTGAAGGAAGACCCCGTGCTTGTGCATATCCGCGCCCAGGAGAAGTCCCTGGACGCCAACCTGGCGGTGTTGCGCGCCCACCTGCGAGGCCGCCAGGGCCTGTATCAGTTGCCGTGGTATCTCGTGCTCGGGCAGGAAGACGCCGGCAAGACCAGCTTCATCAACCGTAGCGGCCAGAACTTCTCACTCACGGGCGAGATCAAGGCTGGTGGTCATGGCACGTTCGTCGACCCCGACCTGATCTACCGGACCGATTGGTGGATGGGCGACCAGGCCGTATTGATTGACCCGCCCGGCGAGTTGATCAGTCAGTTTCCTGCAGGGGAACACTCGGACAGTGCTCCCGCGACAGCATCGACGACCGACGCTGAAGAAGCGCCGGCGCCCGAGCAGCTTGGGGAGCCGCCCGAGACTCGGGCCCGCCTCTGGCAGCATCTGATCGACTGGCTGGGCAAGAACCGCTCGCGGCGACCACTCAACGGTGTGGTGTTGATCGTCGACCTGCCCTCGCTGTTGAGCCAGAGCGCCAGCGAGCGCAAGGCACTGGCCGTCCTGTTGCGTACGCGTCTGGCGGAACTGAGCCGACATCTTGGAACGCGTCCTCCACTGTATGTCATCCTGAGTAAATTCGACCTGCTGGAGGGTTTCGAGCAATTCTTCGCCAGACTGCCGAAGGCGGAGCGGGAGGATATCTTCGGATTCACCTTCACACTGGATTCCGCGCGGCAGTACGACGCCTGGCAGACAGAACTCGGCCAGCGCTACTCAGACTTCATCGATGGCCTGAACAATCAGGTCTTCGATGTGTTGAACGATGCGAAGTCGCTGCCGATACGCGAAGCGCTGTTCTCCTTTGTAGGACAGATAGCCGGCATGCGCACCGTGCTTTTCAATTTCCTCGACGATGTACTGGGCAGCGATCGCTACGGCACCCCCGCCTTGCCGCGAGGCGTGTATTTCTCTTCGGTTCACCAGCAGGGGTTGCTGCACAACGCTTTCGTCGACAATGCCTCGCAAACCTACGGTGTGCGATCGCTGGTACCCATGGCACAGCCGGCTGGGCGTTCCATGGTGTACTTTGCCCAGCAGGTATTCCAGCGGGTCATCTACCCGGAAGCCGGCCTTGCCGGCGACAATCTGAAGGTGCTGGCCGACAAGAAACGGAATCTGGCCGTGGGCTTCGGCGTCGCGGCGCTGGGCAGCGCGGTCGTGATCGGCGGCTGGACTCACTACTACAACGTGAACCGCGCGAAGGTGGCAAGTGTGCTGGAGAAGAGCCGAACGTTCGCCAGCAATGCGATCGACGGCGGTCAGGACCCGACCGGACGAAATCTGCTGCTGCCGCTGGACCAGCTTCGCGATGCGGTGGCCGTCTACGGCGACTACCGGGAAGCGTGGCCGCTGGTGTCCGGCATGGGTTTGTACCAAGGACGCAAAATCGGCCCGAAGGTGGACGAAGCCTATCTGCGCTTGCTTTCGACACGCTTCCTGCCTCAATTGGCCGGCGGGGTCATGACGCAACTGAACGCCGCAGCGGACGGTTCGGATACCCAACTCAGCGCCCTTCGCGTGTATCGCATGATCGAGGATCGGGCCAACCGCCGCGCCCCCTTCGTGGAAGACTGGATGAGAAAGGCGTGGCAGGCAGCATTTCCCGGCGAAGCGCCAGTGCAACACGCCTTGTCGAGCCATCTCGATTACGCGCTGAAGTATGCCGATGTGTCGCTCCCGCAGTACGCCGCCCGGATTTCCGATGTGCAGCAGCAATTGCGGCAGATTCCTTTGCCGCAGCGCATCTACATGGCGATGCGCAGCCAGGCAGGCGACGTCCTGCGGACACCGCTGGATCTACGCAATGAGATCGGTCCGGCTTATGACATCGTCTACCAATCCACCACCGCGGCAGCCGAGGGTGGCGAAAACCCGGGCACGCGCATCGACGCGCTGCTGACCGCCAAGGGCTATCGGAACTACTTCGAGCCACGCAATCAGGATGTCGCCGCGCTGGCCGTGATTGACCAATGGGTGCTGGGCGAACGGCGCAATGTCGACTATTCGGAAGCAGACAAGCAGGCGCTTGTCGCGCGTGTTCGTGCGCTGTACAGCCGTGACTTCATCGAGAACTGGCGCCGCGGACTCAACCAACTTGAGGTCGCCAATTTCGACGATATCGGCACCGCAGCCAACGTACTCGGTGCAATCAACAGCCCGGCGGCCCCCCTGCGCAGGCTTCTGGAAACCGTGCGCGACAACACCAATCTGACGTCCGCAGCGACGTCTGATGCGACGCGGACCGAAGGCACTGCCGCCGCGGCAAAGAGCGGTCCTGACAGCGAGGCCCAGGATATCGCCAAGATTGCTCAGGCATTCACGCCGCTGACGGCGTTGCTTGAAGCCAAGGGCGAGAAGCCTTCCTATCTGGACGAAACGATGCAGGCTATCGGCAGCGTCCAGGATGTGTTGGTGAAGGTACAGGACAGTCCGGACCGGGGAAAGGCGGCGCTGGCGGTGATGCTGGACCGCTTTGCGCTGCGCGGCACCGATCCCATCGGCAATCTGCATCGGGTGGCTACCGGCCTGCCTGAACCCCTCAATCGCCAGGTGAAGAAGCTGGCTGACGAATCCTCCGACGTGCTGCTGATCGAGGCGCTGCGCGAACTCGAAAAGCGCTGGAATTCCGAGGTCTTCAGCTTCTATAGCCAGCGTCTGGCGAACCACTATCCGTTCAACCCGAACAGTCGCACCGATGCCTCCGTCGAGGATTTCACTGCCTTCTTCGGGCCGCAAGGCAAGTTGCAGGACTTCAAGGACAAGTATCTGAAGCTGTTCCTGGATGACAACCTGGAAGCCCTTTATTCGGAGCGTCGAGGCGGCTACCTGATGCGCACCGATGTGCCCAAGCAGTTGGAGGCAGCCGACCGGATCCGCGATGCGTTCTTCAACAGCCGCGGTGCGATGGCCGTGCATTTCACACTCGAGCCGCTTGGCCTGGCACCCACTCGGCGGAGCAGCGTATTGAATCTTCAAGGACAACTTATCACCTATAACCACGGGCCCAGCGAGACCGTCGGTGTCATCTGGCCCAACACGCTCGGCGGTAGCCCAGAAAGCCGCATGACCCTGGTCAATGGTGATGGCAACAGCAGCAGCCTGGTCTACAAGGGCTCATGGTCGCTATTCCGCCTGCTGAGTCAGGCACGACTCAACGGCGCAACGGCCACCACCGTCGACCTCAGCTTTACGGCGAACGATGGCGGCATGCGTTACCGAATCACTGCCGACAAGAGCAACAACCCGTTCACCCAGCGCTTGTTTCATGGTTTCGCGCTGCCAGGTACGTTGCTGCAGTGATGACCGTACCAACAGTTGTCCGGTGGCGCGCGTATCGCGCCTATCCCATGTGAACAGGTATCCCTCTGTCTCCAATGCGACGTCGAGCCGGCACGCGGATCACGGAGGGAGTTCCGTTGACGGACCAGACGCTCTCCAGCGGGCGGGTCATTCCTGACCCGGCCAGGTCAACAATGACCCGCGGGTTTTCTCTTTGATTTCAATAGCTTGACACCTAACGAGTCAACTTTGACCCGTCCGCGAGGCGCCGCTGGCTGGCTTAGTCGACTCGATGCGCGCTTGCACAAGCAGAATCGATACATAAGCCATTGATTTACATACTTATTTTATGAAGCACGGCAACCTGGCACAGCGATTGCGTTGTGGTTGTTGCTATCACTGATGGCGCATCGGGCCACGGGCCTTTCATCACAAAACGGAGTAATACAAGCTATGCCTACACCCGCCTATATCAGCATCCATGGCAAGACCCAAGGCAACATCACCAAAGGCGCCTTCACCGCCGATTCCGTCGGCAACGTCTACCAGGAAGGCCACGAAGACCAGATCCTGGTCCAGGAAATCGAACACCTGATCGCGACGCCGACCGATCCGCAGAGCGGCCAGCCGTCCGGCCAGCGCGTGCATAAGCCGTTCACCTTCACCGCGCCGCTGAACAAAGCCACGCCGCTGCTGTACCAAGCGCTGGCCTCGGGCGAGATGCTCCCCGAAGTGGAAGTGAAGTGGTACCGCACCTCGACCGAAGGCAAGCAGGAGCACTTCTTCACCACCAAGCTCGAAGACGCCACCATCGTCAACATCAATGCCGCGCTGCCGCACGCGCAGGACCCGAGCAAGGCCGAGTACACCCAGTTGATCAAGGTCGCGATGGCCTACCGCAAGATCACCTGGACCCACGCCATCGCCGGCACGGAAGCCTCCGACGACTGGCGCAAACCGCAAGAAGGCTAAATCTGCCTAATCGCAAGGCTGGCGCATTGCCAGCCTTGTTTGACGCACAGACCGGCTGCCCACCCGAAGGACGGTCAAGCGCTTCTTGTCCGCGCTTTCTGCTTCCGCAAAGCTTATTTGCCGTTTCATCGTCGTGGGCTCGTTCCGCGCTCCGCGCGAACGACGTCATCACGAACGCCGAGAACGCGAACGCCGCGCGGCAGACATTCGACACTGCCACACGGCGCTTCGCTTCAAGCGGAGCGCAAACCGGCCAAACGACTCATTGCATCGTCAATCGTCCGCAAGCGGCCGCTTCGACGTCTCGCTGCTCGCGAGCATCGCAACCAGCGCGATACCCGCCGCCCCAACCAGATACCATGCCGGCGCGAGCTTGTTTCCAGTCGCCCCAATGAGCCACGTCGCGACCAACGGTGCCGTCCCGCCGAACAGAGCATTCGCCGTATTGAAGCAGAACGCAAAGCCGGTGTAACGCACGCGTGTCGGGAAAATTTCCGACAGGAAGCAAGGCAAAGTCCCGTCGTTCATCGTCAGCAGCGCGCCGAACGCGATCTGGATCATCACGATCGTCACGAAGCTCGCGCCGGCCAGCCCCTTGAACAGCGGCACCGTCAGCACCGCGAACAACACCGATGCGCCGATCAGCATCGTCTTGCGCCCGACCCGATCCGAAAGCGCGCCCATCAGGAAGATCAGCCCGATATACGCCGCCAGCGAAACCGTCGCCGCGATGAACGACTCGGTCTCGCCGACACCCATCTCGGTAGACAGGTAGGTCGGCATGTAGCTCAGCACGAGATAGAACGCGACGGCGTTCAGACACGTCACGCCGAACGCGATCAGCATCTTGCCGCGATGCTGCGTCAGCAGCTCGGTGGCCGGCGCCTGCGCGACATGGTGCGCGCCTTCGAGCGCCTTGAACTTCGGCGTGTCCTCGAGACGAATACGGATATAGCGTCCGACTACGCCGAACGGCGCAGCCAGCAGGAACGGCAGACGCCAGCCGAAGTCGTGCAGCTGCTGCGACGTCAGCGCCGCGTGCATCACCGCAACGAACACCGACCCGAACAACAGGCCGGCCGCGGTGCTGGCCGGCACGATGCTGGTGTAGAACCCGCGCTTGCCTTCCGGCGCGTACTCGGCAAGGAATGCCGACGCACCCGCATACTCGCCCGACGCCGAGAAGCCCTGCACGACCCGCACCAGCAGCAGCAAGACCGGAGCGACCATCCCGACCTGCGCATAAGTCGGCAGGAATGCGATGAGGAAAGTCGAACACGACATGATCAGGATCGACAGCGACAGGGCGGTCCGGCGTCCTACCCTGTCGCCGAAGTGCCCCCACACCACACCGCCCAGCGGCCGGATCACGAACGAGATCGCGAACACGCCATACGCGGCCAGCAGCCCCGTCATCGCGTCGCTCATCGGGAAGAACACGACCGCGATGACGGTCGCGAGATACCCGTACGATGCGTAATCGAACCATTCGACGAAGTTGCCGATGAAGCTCGCACATGCGGCCCGCCTGAGCAGCCGCGTATCGGCCTCGCCGCGCGCGGCGGCGCCGTCACTCGAACGGACGGCGTCGCCATGGCTCGGCAACCATGTGCCGGCATCCGCCGACCGACCCGACATTACCTTTCTGGTACCCATGCTCAGTCTCCAAACTGAATAGTACGTTGCGGTGTCATGGCCGCCATCCGTGATTCGATCGATCGTGCGGTGAGTGCACTGCGCAGTGCCGAATCGCGACCATTCAAGCGCATGGTAGGAGCTGGAGCCCCAGGAAGATTTTCCTTTTCGACAATAGACTCTCTGAATTCGACATCGAGGGTTAACACCGCCGGCCGTCGGGCAGCACGCACGCGTCGGCAGCGATCGTGGGTCGAAAATTCGAAGTTATGCCGGAAGCCGGCATCGCACAAGCGGCGACGCATCGCGGCGCACGCACACGGAAGAACGTGATTGCCGGGCAGGACCGGATGCCCGTCGAGGGTCGTCGATGAAACGAGACAGGGAACGCGCGTCGACCGGCTGCCGGGCCGTCGGCGATGTGAAGCCGGGAAAATCGCGGAATGAGAAGGGTGACGCGGGATCGAGCAAACGGAACGGCGGATCGCCGTAGCTCGCAAAGACAGATGGCCGCATGCCTGCCGATTCAAACATCGATCGGGACGGGTTCCACGATCGGCTCGACATGCTTCGTGTAACGAAACAGCCGACGTGGACGATCCTGGCGGATCACCCTCCGTCGGCTGCATGGTTCCTTCGACACCGCGTGTGCCGTCATCCGGCAATGCGACGTCCGCCGCCGCGACGGCGGGCGTCACGCATCGACATGTCGTTCACGACTTGATGATGTTGTGTTCCGGGCCGTACGGGAAGCCGGTGATGTTGGTTGCGCCGCGCTCGCCGACGACGAGGATGTCGTGCTCGCGATAGCCTCCCGCGCCCGGATGGCCCTGCGGCAGCATGATCATCGGTTCCATCGACACGACCATGTTCGGCTCCAGCACGGTATCGATGTCCTCGCGCAGTTCGAGCCCCGCCTCGCGTCCGTAATAGTGCGACAACACGCCGAACGAGTGGCCGTACCCGAACGTGCGGTATTGCAGCAGCCCATATTCCGCATAGATCTTGTTGAGTTCGAGCGCGATATCGCTGCAGCGGACACCCGGCTTGATCAGCTTCAACCCCGCTTCGTGCACTTCGACGTTGATCTTCCACAACCGCAAATGTTCATCCGGACAATGGTCGAAGAACATCGTGCGCTCCAGTGCGGTGTAGTAGCCGGCGATCATCGAGAAGCAGTTCAGACTCAGGATGTCGCCCTTCTGCACCTTGCGCGTGGTGACGGGATTGTGCGCGCCGTCCGTGTTGATGCCGGACTGGAACCACGTCCACGTATCCATCAGTTCCGACTCGGGAAAGCGTCGCGCGATCTCGCGAACCATCGCCTGCGTGGACGCCAGCGCGACTTCATGTTCGGGCACGCCTTCATGCACGGCGGCAGCCAGCGCCGCGCCGCCGACATCGCAGACGTTCGCGCCATGCTTGATCAGCGCGATCTCCTCGTCGGACTTGATCATGCGCATGCGCATCGTCTGTGCGCCGATGTCGACGAACTCGACCGACGGCAGCGCCGCCTTCAGCTTCGACAGCATCTCGAGCGGCACATGGTCGAACTCGATGCCGACGCGGCCCCGATTGTCGATCTCGACCTGCAGCGCGCGGAAGAAATTGTCGCGCTGCCAGTCGGTATAGACGACGTTGTAGTCGCCGACCGTGCGCCGCCACGGCTGGCCGCCATCGATGTTCGCCGAGATCGACACGACCTTGTTCGGCGTGACGACGAGCCCGTACTTCCGGCCGAACGAACAATACAGGAAGTCCGAGTAGTAGTTGATGTTGTGATATGACGTGAACAGCGCCGCGTCGATGTTCTCGCGCGCCATCAGCTCGCGCAGCTTGCGCTGACGGTTCGCATATTCGGCATCGGAGAAGGTGTGCTTCACCTTCTCGCCATTCTCGATTCGAATCAGGTTCTCCATCTTCATGAGCTCGCTCCTCGGTAAAAGACGTGGTGGGTGTGAGCAAATGGTAGAAGTTCGACGGATTCGAAGATTTCTGGAATGGACATCACACTCCACGATATGGCCATTCCGGGTTAACCACCAATCCGGCACCGCCGGCCGTGCGCGCGAGCGAGCGCGGGCCTGTCCATCGGCAGGACGATCTTCGGTACGGGAATGAGTGCCGGTCGAACCCGGCAAGCGATCGCCGCCGGACTACAGCGCGTTCTGGTAGCGGCGCCGATCGGCGATCGGGGAGATCTGGAACTGTTCCTTGTAGCGCGTCGCGAAATGGGTCGTCGACGTGAATCCGGTGCGCGCGCACACCTCCTCGAGCGGGGTCGCGGTGCGGTAAAGCAGTTGCCGCGCACGCAGCAGGCGAATCTCCAGATACGCCTGCGCGGGCGACTTGCCGAGGCGATCCTGGAACCAACGCTGCAGCTGTCGCTGCGACACCTGCAAATGGACGGCGATCTCGGGCACGGAAAGCGTTTCCTCGACGTTGCTTTCCATCAGTTGCAAGGCCTCGTCCAGTTTCTCGTGCTCCGCGCCAATGTACTGGCGCAGCGACGTCTGCTGCCGGTATTCGCGGCTGCGCGGCTCCGCGACCAGCAATTCGAGCACGCGCGCGGCCAGGGCCGGGCTGCCCGGCGCGGCCGCCAGCAGATGCACCATCAGGTCGAGCGGCGCGACGCCGCCGCTGCAGGTATAGCGATCGCGATCGATTTCGTAGAGGCGGGTAGACACCGTCAGTTTCGGAAACTGCTCCATTAGCACGTCCTGGTCCTCCCAATGGATCGTGCAGCGATAGCCGTTCAACAACCCGGCGCGCGCGAGGAAATAGCTGCCGGTATCGAGGCCGCCGAGCGCGGTCCCGTTGCGTGCCTGCCGACGCAACCAGTCGATGATCGCGCCGGTCCGTCGGCGCGGGATGGGATTGGGGCCGACGACGAACACCACGTCGAATGTGCCGCTGTCCGACAGCGACACGTCCGGCACGACACCGATGCCGTCGCTCGACCGGACGACCGCATCGCCTGGCCCGATCAGTCGATAGTCGTAGACGTGCCGCCCGACGACCATGTTCGCGATCCGCAATGGATCGATCGCGGCACTCAGCGCGATCAGCGAGAAGTCGTCGACCAGCAAGAAGCCGTACCGGACGATGCGAAGGTCATGAATGCCTTCGCTCGATCGGGACGGCAGCGGCGGTACGGGCGAGGTTTTTGACATCGAGGAATCACTGCCATCGGACGGATGCGGGCATCATAGCGCCGGGTATCCGCTGGCTGCAATCAAGGTGCTCCGGCGGGCCGCCTCGTGATCGTCAGCGCGCAGGCGATTCGCGCGGATCGCCATGCAGATGCAGCCAGTGGTCGTCGCGCAGCACCGCATGCATCGGCACCGCGGAAAACGTCCCGCATTCGATCACGAGTTGATGCCTCGGCCTCGCTTTCGCGCAACGTCGCAGGCCCGAAGAATGCGTAGCGGATCCGCTCGCGCGCAACGCCCAGCCCGCGCGGCAGGCGCCAGTTTGCCTGCATGAAACCCGCCGGCCGTGCGCCATGCGATCACGTTGCCGCGCGACCTGGCGGTGCTCGACGCGAGCATGCCGCCCAAAGCACACGGCCGCCCGAAGGCGGCCGCATGAAGAGGCATCGATGCAGCGCTTACTTGCTGTAGTCGTACACCCCGCGCCCCGTCTTGCGCCCCAGCCGCCCTGCCGACACCATCTCGCGCAGCAGCGGGCACGCACGATACTTCGTGTCGCCGAAGTCCTTCAGGAACACGTCCATCACCGCGAGGCACACGTCGAGCCCGACGAGATCGGCCAGCGCAAGCGGCCCGATCGGATGGTTCGCGCCGAGTTTCATCCCCGCGTCGATCTCTTCGGCCGACGCGATGCCTTCGGCCAGCACGAAGAACGCTTCGTTGATCATCGGCACGAGGATCCGGTTCACGACGAAGCCCGGCGCGTTGCGCACGCCGATCGGCGACTTGTCGAATCGCTCGGTCAGCGCGCGCACCGCCGATGCGGTCGCGTCGCTCGTCTGCAGCCCGCGGATGATCTCGACGAGCGGCATCAGCGGCACCGGGTTGAAGAAGTGCATGCCGACGAAGCGCGACGGATCGGCGAGCAGCGCCGCGAGCGACGTGATCGAGATCGACGACGTGTTGGTCGCGATGATTGCGTCGGGCCGCGCGACCGACTCGATCTGCTTCAGGATGCGGCTCTTCAGCTCGACGTTTTCGGTCGCGGCTTCGATCACGATGTCGACCGCGGCGAGCTTCGCGTAGTCGGTCGACGTCGTAATGCGCGCGAGCGCGGCGTCGCGTGCGGCGGCGTGGAGCTTGTCCTTCGACACGAGCCGCTCGAGGCTGCCCTTCAGCGCGGCGACACCCTTGTCGAGTGCCGCATCGCTGACGTCGATCATCACTACGTTGAGTCCTGCAACGGCGGCGGTCTGCGCAATGCCGTTGCCCATGGTTCCGGCGCCCACGACGCCGACGGTTTCGATGGCCATGACGATTCCTGTGTATTCGGGTGCTGAACGGTCGATTATCAGATGTTCTCGAAGATCGCCGCAATCCCCTGGCCGCCGCCGATACACATCGTCACGAGCGCGTAACGCCCGCCGATGCGCTTCAGCTCGTACAGCGCCTTGACCGTGATCAGCGCACCGGTCGCGCCGATCGGGTGACCGAGCGAAATACCCGACCCGTTCGGGTTGACCTTAGCCGGATCGAGGCCGAGCTCCTGCGTGACCGCGCACGCCTGTGCCGCGAACGCCTCGTTCGCCTCGATCACGTCGAGATCGGTGATCTTCAGGCCGGCGCGCTCGAGCGCCTTCTGCGTGGCCGGCACGGGGCCGATGCCCATGTACGCCGGATCGACGCCCGCATGCGCATACGCGACCAGACGCGCGAGCGGCTTCACGCCCTGCGCACGCGCGGCATCCGCGCTCATCATCAGCACCGCGGCAGCGGCATCGTTGATCCCCGACGCGTTGCCGGCCGTCACCGTGCCGTCCTCCTTCACGAACACCGGCTTCAGCTTCGTGAAATCGTCCGGACCGGCGTCGTGACGCACGTGCTCGTCGGTGTCGAACGCGACCTCGCCCTTCTTCGTGCGGATCGAGATCGGCAGGATCTGATCCTTGAAGCGGCCTTCCGCGATCGCGCGCGCCGCGCGACGATGCGATTCGAGCGCGAGCGCATCCTGTGCGTCACGCGAAATGCCGTACTTGCGTGCGACGTTCTCGGCCGTCACGCCCATGTGGATCGTCTGGAACGGGTCGTGCAGCGCGCCGAGCATCATGTCGACGAGCTTCGCATCACCCATGCGCTGGCCGAAGCGCGCGGACGGCACGCTGTACGGCGCGCGGCTCATGTTCTCCGAACCGCCGCCGATGGCGATGTCGGCGTCGCCGAGCATGATCGTCTGTGCGGCCGACACGATCGCCTGCAGGCCCGAGCCGCACAGGCGGTTCACGGTCAGCGCCGGCGCGTGCTGCGCGACGCCACCGTTGATCGCCGCGACGCGCGCGAGATACATGTCCTTCGGCTCGGTGTTCACGACGTGACCGAACACGACATGCCCGACCGCGTCACCCGAAACGTTCGCGCGCGACAGCACTTCACTCACGACCTTCGCGCCGAGATCGGTCGGCGAGAAATCCTTCAGGCTCCCGCCGAAATCGCCGATCGCGGTACGGACACCGCTCACCACCACGACTTCCTTCGCTGCATTGCTCATCGTCTCACTCCGGTTCGTTCGCGCCCGCAGGCGCGGGGATGCGTTTGCGTTACATGTTCGGGTAATTCGGCCCGCCGCCGCCTTCCGGCGTGACCCACACGATGTTCTGCGTCGGGTCCTTGATG